>NZ_JBGFSH010000004.1:0-338536 GCF_041365715.1 Rhodosalinus sp. FB01
CATCTCGGGATCGAACCAGACCGTCAGCGAGCCCCAGCGCTTGAGCGCTTCGTTGTGGGCCGGCCAGTTTCTGGTCTTGTAGGTCGGGGGTGCCGGTCTGCTCATGCACCACAGCTACCACGCTGGATTCACAAGATGAATCCCTCACGGGGTTTGTGCAACAGAGCCCTCGACCGGCCAAATCGACCGGCCGGGGCGCCTCCGCCGCGGCCCAGTCGCAATGCCCGCCCAGCGTCCGGTCGGCCGCGAGCGCCACGCCGATGCTCGCGCAGAGCGCATCGAAGGCATCGTCACGGGCGGCGCCTTGCACGATCGCCTCGATCGCCGCGCGGTGCTGGTAGTGGTAGGCGAGCGGCGACAGCGTGACCTCCGGCTCTCCCGGTTCGCCATCGCGCATGATCAGAAGGCCCTCGGCCGGCACGCGCTCGGGCAGCACCTCGCCGCGCAGGGCCGTGGCGGGCAGCGCTGCCAGCCGCGCGTGCAGCGCGGTGAGGATGGTTTCACGGGGCGTGGGCATATGCGACCACTTGTCGAAAGGCTGAACGATACACTCGGGCCGAACTCAATCCGGACTGGATCGGTCGAACCTTGGCCGGCGCCGTCGGACGTATTGGGCGGTGCCGGAACACATTCCCAGATCGACTCGTGGGAACTGCGCGTTTATGGGAGGGCGAACACGGCGTCTTGCGAAAGCTTGATGGGCCAAGAAATCTTGCGGAGGTACGTCGTCGTGTCAGCCAATTCCGGAACACCGTGGTGGTCGTGGGCCGCGCCGACTGTCGCCATTGTTATGGGCGCTGCCGGGACCATCGTTCTGCACGGCCAATTCCCGGTCGCGGTCTTCGTGGTCGCGGTTCCCGTTCTTTTCGCCGCCGTCTTCGCAGCTGTGCACCATGCCGAGACCGTGGCCCTTCGGATCGGCCAGCCTTTCGGGTCCATCCTTCTGGCTCTTGCAGTCACCGTGATCGAGGTCTCGCTGATCGTGTCGATGCTCCTCTCGTCGCCAGAGGCCGACAGCAGCATCGCCCGCGACACCGTCTTCGCGGCCATCATGATCGTTCTGAACGGCATTGTCGGGATGTGCCTTCTTGTTGGCGGTCTCCGGTTCCATGAGCAGAGTTTTCAGGCCGGGAGCGCGAGTGCAGCCCTTGGAGTGCTTGGCACGCTGGCGGTTCTCGGTCTCGTGCTGCCGAACTACACGACGACGGTTCCCGGACCGGTCTATGCACCTGCTCAGCTGGCTTTCGTGGCAGTGGTCTCCCTCGCGCTCTACGGCCTGTTTCTTTATGTGCAGACGGTCAGGCACAAGGACTCCTTCCTCGAACTCGACGAGGACGACGAGCATCATGCGCCACCGGACCGGCGCACCTTTCTGATCGCCCTCGTCCTCCTGCCGCTCTCGCTGCTTGCGGTCGTTCTGCTGGCCGAAGTCCTGGCGCATCCAGTGGGCGATGCCATCGTCGGATCGGGCTTTCCTGAAGCTCTGATCGGCGTTCTTATCGCGTTGATCGTGCTCATGCCCGAGGGTCTGGCCTCCTTGCGGGCCGCGCGATCGAACCGGCTACAGACCAGCATCAACCTCGCCCTCGGATCGGCACTGGCCAGCCTGTGCCTGACCATCCCGACCGTCGCAATCCTGTCGATCGCCATGGGCCAGACGCTGATCCTTGGGCTCGAGGCCGAGCATATGGTGTTGCTGCTCCTCTCATTGTTCATGGCGACGCTGACACTGGCCACAGGTCGGACGACCGTGCTTCAGGGGGGCATTCATCTTGTGATCTTCTTCGCGTTCCTGACGATCTCTGCCATTCCCTAGCAACAATGTGCTGCGTGAGATCTTGCGCACGTATTTTCAGCTACCACGACCACCAGCAGCCTTCAGCGAACCCGACGTTCCACCCAGTTTGCCAGGATCAGCCCCGGCACGCTGCCGTGCGCGCGCTCGGCGTCGCGGTCGAGGTCGAGCCGCTTCGGCAGCTTGACCTGCGGCACCAGCAGGAAGATCGGCACTGTTGTGCGCCCTCTGCCGGTCTTCGAGCGTGACGCAACGCCGAGCCCCCGGCTGTTCAGTCGCCCTTCCGCCACAAGCAGGCTCGGCCCGCGGCGACGGTAGACAAATCGCAGGCGCAGGCCGCGGCGGCGCTCCCATTCCCCGGGGGTGATCTTGCCGCTGCGAAGGCCCCGGCCGGCGGCCTCGGTCGGGATCGCCAGCCAGAACCCGTCCTTCGAGCGGATCAGCGGGCCGGTGTCGTGGGCGCCAACGATGACCGGGGCCTTTGACCAGACCAGCGCCGCGGCGTTCAAGCTCTCGCCGGCCTTCGGATAGGTCTGGCTCCGGATCGAGTTAGCGAGCCGTCGGCCGAGCCCCGCGCCGATGATCTGACC
This sequence comes from Rhodosalinus sp. FB01, assembly GCF_041365715.1. Lineage (NCBI taxonomy): Bacteria > Pseudomonadati > Pseudomonadota > Alphaproteobacteria > Rhodobacterales > Paracoccaceae > Rhodosalinus > Rhodosalinus sp. FB01. Next base: position 2,386 of record NZ_JBGFSH010000004.1, read on the forward strand.
GCGCCAGGCGGTCTTCAATCCGGTCCCTGCCTCGCGCATGGCGGCGGTCACTGCCTTTTCGCCGGCCTTCACCTCGGCGGCCATGGCGGCGACGAGATCGGGCGTGATGTCGAGCCTCAGCTTCATCACTGTCACGCTGGGCGCAGATCCACAGTCCAGACGAGCCGCTCGCGGTCACGGACGGGCTCGCCCTGAATAAGGAAGGCCTCGCCGTCGATCTCGATGCGGTCGCCCGGGCGCGGGTTGGCGATCTCGGCGAGGCGCAGGTCCAGCCGCGTTGTCTCCGACAAGATGCGCGCATCGCCGAAGCCGGTGGTCTCGTCCGCGCGGCGGGTCACCGCCCGGACGAGGACGGGGGCACCACCCTCGGGGGTGTAGACCGCGTCGCGGGCGACGTTGTCATCCGCGAAGAGCGCATCGAGGGCCATGGCGGCGGCGGTCATCACGTCCGCCGTGCGCTGCGCAGCACCTGCGGGCGGGTGCAGATCGGCAGCGGGTTGCTCTCGATCTCGAGCCGCACCCATTCGTCGCGGTCGCGATCCGGGATCATGCGCGCGTAGAGTGGCAGGCCCACGGTGTTGACCGTCTCGAAGGTGTCGGCGGGGGCGTAGTAGATCTCGAACAGCCCCTCGACGCCTTCGGGGTAGAAGTAGGCCTTGTCGGTGGGCACGCCGAAGCCCAGCCCGCCCCGGTAGCGCCGGAAAGTGATGCCGCCGAAGCTGACCTCCTCGCCCACGCGGCCGCGCAGATCGGCCGCCGCGGCGGTGTTGAGGTAGGTCTCGCGCACTTCCTTGTGGGCCACAAGATCGGCGAAGAAGGCCGAGCCGCATTCGGCGCGGATCTGCACCTGGCCGGCGGCGAGTCCGCCAAGGCTGTCCTCGACGCTCTCGATCAGCGCCTGGCATCGCTTGCGCAGCGCGCCAGAGGCGGGGCTCGTGTTATCCAGATCGAAGTCGACCTCCGCCGCGGGCGTGATGCCGAACTCGGCGTGGTAGTCGATCACCGTGGCGCCGTCGCGGGGATCCTTCACCACGCCCTGGATGCCGTTGAAGAGGTGGAACTCGAAGGTGGCCTCGGCGTCGTTCCTCAGCCGGCCGAGCTTGCGTGCCACCTCGGCCTGGACCTGCTGGACGGCGGTCTCGGACCCGAAGTCGCGGATGGACTGGATTTCCGAGGCCCAGAGCACGTCCTGCTTCTTGAACTGCCGGCAGACGAAGGCACGCATCTCGCGGCGTTCGGGGATCTGGGACTCGTAGGCCGAGCCCCGCTCCGAGAACGGGATCAGCGAGAGCGTGCCGTCTCGGCTCTCGATCATCACGGTGCGCGAGCGCACGCCGCGGGCGCCGAAGAGGTTCGCGCCCGACAGGATCGCGGGCTTGTAGGGGATGGTCTCGAGCGCGCGAGTGAGCTCGACAATGGTGAAGGCATCGCCTTCGAAGATGTCCATGGTGGCCATGGGAATGCCTCCGGATCAGGGATGGGTGTGGGGATACGCGGTCAGCGGACGAGGATGCCCGCGGCGAGGAGCGCCGTGTGGGCGGCCGCGATCTCGGGATCGCTCGGCGTGCCGGCGAAGACGAGGTCATGGCGATTGACGATGGCGGGGCCGCGGACCACCGCGACGGCCGGGGCGTCGCCGTCGCTCGCATCCGCCTTGCCCCAGAGAACGGCGACGGCGGTCTCGGTGCCGTCGGTGGCATTTGGATCGTGCGCGGCGTATTTGCCCGAGGCGGTGATCTGGCCCAGCACGGTGCCGGTGGAGAGCGTGCCGGAGGCGACGGTGATCGTCTCGCGGGTGTAGTCGCGATGGGCCTCCCAGACGAGGAAGCCGCCGGGATGCGTGCCCTCTGTCAGCGTGGTCATGGGATCATCCTTTCAGCATGAAGGTGCGGGCGATGACGTCGCCCCAGGGGCGGGTCGCGGCGCTGCGCCCGGGTTGCGGGTNNNTCCAAGCTCGCGTCCTCCTCGAGGAACCGCCCGGCCATCTGCGGCTGGCCCGCCAGGCGGCAGAGATCGACGACGGCCCGCGCATGGGCGATGGCCTCGGCGCGGATGGCCGCGGGGTCGGGGCCCGTGCTGGCAGCTGCCGCCGTGCCGTCCGGATCGTGCGCCTCGGGCTGCGGTGCGGCATCGGGCGGCGCCGCGACATCGTTGGCGTCTTCAACGATGTCGGATCCCGTCGTGGCGTCGTCCAGATCGGCGGTCTCGACCGCTTTGACCAGCTCAGGCGGCGCGTTCCGGAAGCGCGCGATGTCGAAGCTGGCGGCGATGCGCACGGGCTCGGCCAGCTGCGTGGCGAGCCCCGCCTCCAGCGCCTCGGCGGCCGAGAACCAGGTCTCCGCCGCCATCAGCGCCGCGATCTCGTCCTCGGTCTTGCCGGAACGTGCCGCGTAGCCGCGGGTCATGCCGGCCGCGATCTTGTCCAGCGTCCCGGCCATGTCGCGCATGTCCGACGAGGTCATGAGCGGCAAGCTGGATGGCATGGTTGCGGATCCGCGGAAACCGGCGCCCGGCACGAAGCTGGTCCGCGAATGGGGCGGCGAAGAACACATCGTCACGGTTCTGGCGGACGGCTTCGAATGGCAGGGCCGGAGCTTCAGGTCGCTCTCGGCCGCGGCCCGCGCGATCACCGGGGCGCACTGGAATGGCTGGCGTTTTTTCGGGCTCGATCAAATCGGAGGCGCGCGATGACCAGAAAGACCCAGACCGAACCAGCGCGCCGCCTGCGCTGCGCCATCTACACCCGCAAGTCGAGCGAGGAAGGGCTCGACATGGAGTTCAACAGCCTCGACGCGCAGCGGGAGGCCTGCGAGGCCTACATCGCCAGTCAGCGCGCCGAGGGGTGGGCGTGCCTGCGCGAGCGCTACGACGACGGCGGCTTTTCGGGCGGCACGCTGGACCGCCCCGCGCTCAAGCAGCTGATCGCCGATGTTGAGGACGGGCTGATCGACGTGGTCGTGGTCTACAAGATCGACCGCCTGAGCCGGGCGCTGATGGATTTCTCCAAGCTGGTCGAGATCTTCGACCGCCACGGCGTGACCTTCGTCTCCGTCACCCAGTCCTTCAACACCACCACGTCCATGGGCAGGCTGACGCTGAACATCCTGCTCAGCTTCGCCCAGTTCGAGCGCGAGGTCATCGGCGAGCGGATCCGCGACAAGGTCGCCGCCTCCAAGAAGAAGGGAATCTGGATGGGCGGCTACGTGCCGCTCGGCTACGACGTGGTCGACCGCAAGCTGATCGTGAACGAGGCCGAAGCCGCGCAGGTCCGCACCATGTTCGAGCTCTTCGCGCGGTCGGATTCCACGGCTGCGGTGATCCGGGAGCTGAACGCACGCGGCATCCGGTCCAAGCGCGGCCGGCCCATCGACCGCGGCGCGCTCTACAAGCTGCTACACAACCGCATCTATCGCGGCGAGATCACCCACAAAGACGAGACCTATCCCGGCATGCACGAGCCCATCGTCGATGCGAAACTGTGGGACGCGGCCCATGCCGTGCTGGCCGGCAACCGGAACCAGCGGGCCGGGCGCACCCGAAGCACCGAGCCGGCGCTGCTGCGCGGCTTGATCTTCACCGCGACCGGCGCTGCGATGACCCCGCACCACACGAAGAAGGGCAACAGGCGCTACTGTTACTACGTCTCGATGGACGTCATCCAGAAACGCCCGGCAGCCGAGCTGCGCGGGCCCCAGCGGCTTCCCGCGGCTATGGTCGAGGAAGCGGTCATCGGCGAAATCCGGCGGCTGCTGCGCACGCCGGAGATCATCGCGCGGACGGCGCGGGTTCTGAAGAAGGAACGTCCCGACCTCGACGAGGGTACCGTGACCAAGGCGCTCACGCAGTTCGACGATCTCTGGAAGGCACTGATCCCGGCTGAGCAGGCCCGCGTCGTCCAGCTGCTCGTGGCGCGCGTGACGGTGGGCGAGGACGGGCTCGACATCGACCTGCGCCACGACGGGCTCGGCGCGCTTGCAAGTCTGATGGCGCCCGCGCGGGAGGACGCCGCCTGATGCCCGCGAACGAGACCATCCGCGTCCACATCCCGCTCACGGTGCGCAAACGCGGCGGCCGGCCACGCATCCTGCCACCGAAGGACATCGACACCTCGGACCCGCCGCCGGGACAGGATCCCCGCGTGCTGCGCGCCATCGGCCGGACATGGGCGTGGCGGCAGCGGATGAAGCGCGGCTAGGTAACCACCATCGCCGATCTCGCCGCCGAGGAGGGACTTTCGGACCGCTATGTCAGCCGCCTCCTGCGCCTCGCATGGCTGGCGCCGGATGTTCTCGAGCGGCTGGTCGTGCGTCGCGAACCCTGCGCGATCAGCCTATACGACTTGTGCTTCGTGGCGTCCCTGCCGTGGGACGAGCAGCCGGCGCGCGCGTTCGACTGACGGTCAGTGAAAGCTGGCCTGAAACGACGTCGGGGTCAGCGAGACATGCGCATCAAGAGGCGGGTAGAGCTCGAACGCCCTTGGCTCTCGCGAGAAATTCCACATCCGGAACAGACACCACTCCGCGCGCCGCTCATCAGCGACGGCCAGTTCGTTCCGCGTGATGTGGAAAGGCGTGCGCTCCCACCCGTTCGTCGTCTTCACCTCGATCAGGCGCGGCCGGCCATCGGGCGCATAGCTGGCGATGTCATAGCCCGCGCCATCGCCTTCCTCCTCCGATACCCAGCGGACCCTTCGCGCGAGGTCATCACGCCCTGCGGTCTTCAGCGTGGCATGCTCGTGCGCCAGTACGCGCTCCTCACCCGCGCGGCCGAGGGCGCGATTGCGCTCGTCCCGGCCCGCCACGTCGAACTTCCGGGCGATGTGCAGCATCTGGTCCAGCTCCTGCGGCGGAGGCTGGTTTGACAGCGTGGGCGGAGGACCGATCCAGATCTGCGCCGCCTCGCGCATGCCGGTCGCAGGGAGCGTTCCTGGCAACCGGCCCAGCCAATCCGGATGCAGGTCCAGCCACCGCGCCACCGCGTCGACCAGCGTCATCTGGAAATTGAAGGCGGGCTTGTAGCCCAGGATCCAGTCCTCGCCGAGCCCCTTCAGCACCGCGCTGATGTTCTGGTGCTTGAACTCGACCGATCCCTCCGACCGATCGTTCAGCAGAGGCAGGAGGGCCCGGCGATGCTCGGCCTTGCTGTAGCGGTGCCCGGCGATGTCGTCAGCCAGCATCGCGAAGTAATCCGCGACGATCAGGTCGTTTTCTTCATCGGTCCAGGGGCCACTCGCCATGCCGCCAGGCTAGAGGCACGATGTGCGTTTGTCATCAATGGCTTCGCGAAGGCCGCAGCCGATTGATCCGCCACCGCTACGCGCCGTTCTGCCAGAGCACCTACCGGCTACGCCTCCTGCATGTTCGGTCTCCGTTTCGGTCGGTAGCGATGGAAACAGGGCGCGCAGTTTTGGCGGCGCTGCGAGTCAGGCCATTGGAAAGGCAAGGAAAATTTTGACCGAACCGAAATCGGCACGGTTCGCCCGACCAGAGACGAGAGGCCATTCAGAGACGGAAATCGCTGCATGCCGGGGTCTCAGCGGTTCGCACCCACCCGGCAAACCCCTTTGAAAACAGGAAAAATTCTGCTCCCGCCGGACGGCCTGCACCGGTTCGCAATGGTGATAGTGGCGGAGAGACAGGGATTCGAACCCTGGAGACGGTTTCCCGCCTACACGCGTTCCAGGCGTGCGCCTTCGACCGCTCGGCCACCTCTCCGTGAGGATGGTGTTTGCCTCAGGCGCGCGCGCGATGCAAGGGGGCGCTCAGTCGGCGAGGTGCAGCGTCACGCGTCGGTTCTGGCGGCCCTTCTTCTCGATCTTGCCGAGGCGCAGCCCCCCGATCTCGCCGGTGCGCGCCACATGGGTGCCGCCGCAGGGCTGAAGATCCACCTGGTCCTCGCCCGCGCCGATCCGGACGAGACGCACCCGCCCCGCGCCGCTGGGCGGGGCGACCGACATGGTCTTGACGAGGCCGGGGTTCGCGGCGAGTTCCTCGTCGGTGATCCAGTCCTCGGTCACGGGAAGATCGCGTGCCACCAGCGTGTCGAGCTCCGCCTCGAGCGCGGCCTTGTCTTCGGGCGCCTCGGGCATGTCGAAATCGAGCCTGCCCTTGCCCTCGCCGATGGCGCCGCCCGTGACCGGCAGCGGCAGGACCACCGACAGCAGATGCAGCGCGGTGTGCACCCGCATGTGCGCGTGCCGCCGCGCCCAGTCGAGGGTCTGCACGACCGCCGCGCCCACCGGCGGTCGCGCCGCGTCGCCATCGTCAGGCACGAGCACGATCGCGTCCCCCTCGCCCTTGACGGTCGTGGCCACGCGCAGCGCCCCACCCTCCCATTCGAGCGTTCCGCTGTCGCCCGGCTGCCCGCCCCCGGTGGGATAGAAGAGCGTGGCGTCGAGCACCACGCCGCCCTCGGGCGTCACCGCCGCGACGCGGGCGGGGGCGGTCTTGAGGTAGGGGTCCTCGCGGTAGAGAAGACGTGTCATGGGCCTGTCGGTCTCCTTAGGATTGGGGGGCGCGGCGGCCTCTGCCTCAGGCCTCGCGCGCGACGGGGGACCCGCCGTCCTGCGGCGTGCTTTCGTCGGGCGCGGCCGCCGCGGGGGGCGGCGGCGCGCTCTTGTGCAGCGTCTCGGGGGTTTTCAGCCACACGTCGCGCTGCGGGAAGGGAATCTCGATCCCCTCCTCGGCGAAGCGTTGGGCGATGTCGTGGTTCATGTCGGAATGGACCGAAAGCATCCAGTTCACGTCGCGCAGGATGGCGCGGATCTCGAAATCCAGGGACTTGTCGCCGAAGCCCTTGAAGAGAACGGCGGGCGGTGGATTGACCAGCACCATGGGATGATCCTCGGCCACGTCCATGAGGATCTTTTCCACCTTGCGGGTGTCGGTACCGTAGGCCACGCCCACGGGCACGATCACGCGGCCGATCGTGTTCCCGCGCGTCCAGTTGGTCACCACCCCCGAGACGAGATCGGCGTTGGGGATCACCACGTCCGTGCGGTCGAACGTCTCGATGCGGGTGGAGCGCACCGAGATCGCGCGCACATATCCCATCTGCCCGTTGACCTCGATCCAGTCGCCCTCGGAGACCGGGCGCTCGATCAGCAGGATGATGCCCGAGACGAAGTTCTCGACGATCGTCCGCAGCCCGAAGCCCACGCCGACCGAAAGCGCGCCCGCGACGATCGCGAGACCGCTGAGATCGATCCCCGCCACCGAGACCGCGAACAGACCGGCAAGCAGGATGCCCACATAGCCCACGCCCGAGACGATGGCGTTGCGCCCGCCCACGTCGATCTTCGTCTTGGGCAGGATGGAGTTGCGCAGCGTGCCCTGCAGCAGGCGCGTTCCGAGATAACCCAGCAGGAAGACGATCAGGAGGGTGAGGAAATCGCTGAGCGTGATGCGCGTCTCGCCGAGGACGACCCCCTCGCGCAGCGTCGCCCAGAACTCGGTCAGATCGGCCACGCGCGCGCCCCAGACGAGCGCGATGAACGGCAGCGCGAGAAGGCTCAACAGCATTCCCAGCATGACCGGAATCAGGCCCTCCGGATCGGCCTCGGTCCGCTTGGTGACGAGCCGGTAGACGTCGCGCACGAAACGCTGGAGGATCAGCACGATCCCCGCGATCGCGAGGGTGAGCACCCAGGGGTAGATCACCTCCGCAGCGGCGCGGTAGCCGATGCCGGCCAGCACCGGTGCGGCGACGGCGACCACCATGGAAATCCGGCCCGCGAGGCGGATCAGCCGGTGATGAAAGACCTCTTCGCCATCATCTTCGGGCTCCGCGCTGTAGTTCGACAGGATCTGCCCCAGCCGGAAAAGCACGAGCCCGACGAGGGCGATCACGGGAAAGGCGAGGACAGAAACGGATTCGGGCGCGTAGTTCTCCAGTTCGACGATGCGGCCCAGAATCAGGTGCAGGACCATCAGAAGAGCCAGCGCGGACGTGTACCACCGCGCCTCGAAGCGCGCGGTGCCCTCGATCGGGATGATCGCCTCGCGCTCGTGCTGACTGAAAAGGCGCAGACCGATCCAGCGATAGCCCAGAAGCAGCGCCGCCGCGCCCGGCAGCAGCGACAGCAGAAGCTCGCCGCGCACCCCGGCCCCGCCCCCGTCACGCAGCGCCAGCACGATGGTGGAAAAGCCCACGAGCGGCAGGATGATGGTCCCCAGCGAGACCAGCGTGGTCCACACGCCGGTGCCGCGCCGCGTGCTCTGTCGCAGCCGCGCGCCGGCGATCCGAACCCAGCGCGGGCCGCGCAGCGCAAGCAGAAGCCCCACGGCGATCATGCCGAGCGTCACGGGCGCGCGGTCGCGCATCTGCGCGCGTACGGTGGGAGACGCCCAGTTTTCGCGGAATTCGCGCTGCAGCGCGACCGCGGAGCGCGACAGATCCTCCAGCGCATCCGGCCAGTGGATCGGGTTCAGCGGACTGGGCCCGAGCGAGCGAAGTTCGCGCAGCTGGCGCTGGCGGATCGTGCCGTCGATCTCGCGGATCAGCCCGTCCGCGCGCTTGAACGCTTCCTCGGCCCTGAGCACCGGTGCGAGCAGCCCCTCGAGCTGGGTGCGCAACTCGGCGCGCCGCGCGGCGATCTCATCGCTTTCGGTGCCGTCCTCGGGCACGGGGCCGAGCGCGGCGAGCTGGGTGCGCAGGGTCGCGATCCGCGCGGCATTCTGGTCCTGCGCCTCGATGAAGCGCATCCGCCACTCCGCGATCTGCCCGCGAAGATCCTCCAGCGCTTCGTTCGACGCGCGCCCGGCCTCCACGACCTGTTCGGCGCGATCGGCCACCATGGCCCAGCTTTCGTAATCGATGGGGCCCACCGGGGCATCCTGCGCAAGCGCGCCGACCACCATCCAGAAAAGGACGGCCGCGGCAAGCGCCGTGGCGCGGATCATCCCGAACGCGGATCTCGACATGCGCTCACTTCCCTTCGAATACCGACGGCAGCGACGCCGGCGCGCGCGTCAGGAAGCCCGGCATCGGCAGATCCTTCTCGCGCAGGAACTCGGGGTTGTAGAGCTTGGACTGGTAGCGGGTGCCGTAGTCGCACAGGATCGTCACGATGGTATGGCCCGGGCCCATCTCACGCGCCATGCGCATGGCGCCCGCCACGTTGACGCCCGAAGAACCCCCGAGGCACAGCCCCTCCTGCTCCAGCAGGTCGAAGACGACCGGCAGCGCCTCCTCGTCGGGGATCCGGTAGCAGAAATCGGGCGTGAAGCCCTCGAGATTGGCGGTGATCCGCCCCTGCCCGATGCCTTCGGTGATCGAGCTGCCCTCGGCCTTGAATTCGCCCGTCGTGTAGTAGCTGTAAAGCGCCGCGCCCATCGGGTCGGCAAGGCCCATCTTGACGCCCCTGGGCTGCAACGCCTCTGCCACGCCTGCCAGCGTCCCGCCCGAGCCCACCGCGCAGATGAAGCCGTCGACCTTCCCCTCGGTCTGCGCCCAGACCTCGGGCCCGGTGCTCTCCACATGGGCCTGGCGGTTGGCGGTGTTGTCGAACTGGTTGGCCCAGATGGCGCCCTGCGGTTCCGACTGCGCCAGCCGTTCGGCCAGGCGGCCGGAATAGCGGACGTAATTGTCCGGGTTGCGGTAGGGCGCGGCCGGGACCTCCACCAGCTCCGCCCCCGCAAGGCGGATCATGTCCTTCTTTTCCTGGCTCTGGGTTTCGGGGATCACGATGACGGTGCGAAAGCCCATCGAGGCGCCCACCAGCGCAAGCCCGATGCCGGTGTTGCCCGCCGTGCCCTCGACGATGGTGCCCCCGGGGCCGAGCGCGCCCCGCTCCACCGCGTCGCGGATGATCCAGAGCGCCGCGCGGTCCTTGACCGACTGGCCGGGGTTCATGAACTCGGCCTTGCCCCAGATCTCGCAGCCGGTGGCCTCGCTCGGGCCGTGGAGCCGGATGAGCGGCGTATTTCCGATCGCATCGGCGAGATTCCCGGCCACGCGCATGAGGCACCCTCCCTTCACGCTGTTTCGCCCTGTCTATGGGCGGCTCGCCGCGAACTCAAGCGGCCCCGAAGATCACGCCTGCGTGCGCAGACGCGCCCGGTGCCGCGCCAGCCAGTAAAGCGCCAGCAGAAGCGGGCCGACATCGAGCTCCGCGGCCTCGGCGAGCGCCATCGCGGTCTCGAACGGCATCACGTGGCGGCGGATGTCCTCCGCCTCGTCGTCGAGCCCGCCGGTGCCCTCGACCCGCTCGGGCAGGCGGCAGATCCCGACATAGACGTGGAAGTATTCGGTGGTGCTTCCGGGGCTGGGATAGTTGCGCGACACGAATTCAAGCCGGTCGAAGGACAGGCCGGCCTCCTCCGCGCCCTCGCGCAGGGCGGCCTGCTCGGGCGTCTCGCCGCCATCCACGCGCCCGGCCACCGGTTCAAGGCACCAGGGCCGGGGATCGCCGCGGAAATACGGGGCCGGCCGGAACTGTTCCAGCAGCATCACCCGGTCCGAGACCGGGTCGTAGGGCAGCACGATCGCGGCATCGGTGCCCATCAGCGCCGCGCGCGTCACCACCGGGCCGTAACCGCCCTCGAAGCGCGGGTAGGAAAGGTCGCGCTCCTCGACCGAATAGAACCGCGCGTAGGGGATGCGGCGCGCTGTCTCGCGCACGGTGTCCGCGCCGAAGCCCTGCGGGGCGCGATCCGGCGCGGGCGCCTCAAGCGCGTTCAACCGGGCCTGCGCGCGGGCGCGGATCATCGGAAACATCGCCGCGACGCTATCGGCGTCCCGCTGCTCGCGGTGGATCATCACCTCCTCGGCGGCCGCCACGCTGAGCGCGCCCCACCGCGCGGCCCACGCGTCGAGGCGGAAAGGCGCGCCCGGCGTCCAGCGCCCGGGCGGGCAGGCATAAACCTCGGCCCTGCGCGGCCCCTGCCCCGTCTCGACCGTCACCTGCCGGCGCGCGAAATCGAAGCCGCCCTCGTAGAAATCGAGCCGGGCGCGCCCCTCCGCCGAAAGCCGCTCGAGCAGAAGCCCCTCGGCCCGGGCGCCCGGCTCCTCCAGCAGCATCGGGAAGGGTTCGTCCTCGACCCGACGCACCGCGTGGTCGTGAAGCGCGGCGGGCACGGCGCCCGCGTCCCCGGCGGGCGCGCCCAGCACCGTTTCGAGCAGGGGCGGATGGCGCAGCGTTCCGTAAAGGAAAAGCGGCGCGCTCATCGCCAGCGGCGCGACGCGAATTCCGCGACGAGCCCCGACAGAAGCGCCCCGGCAAGCAGGGTCCAGATCACCTGCCCGTCAAGCAGGTAGGCGCCGTATTCGACCAGAAGTTCGAAGACCGCCGCGATCGCCTCCATCGGGCCGTCGTAGACCCGGCGCAGCGACAGCCGCACCATCTCGTTCACCGCTTGCAGGAACAGCGCCCAGAACACCAGCGCCGCACCCCCGGTCAGCCCGTTGCCGATCGCGGCCGAGTAGCCGCGCCCGGCGCGGCTGCCGACCACGATCCAGCCGCAGAGCGCGCCCAGCACCGTGTTGATCAGCGTCAGCCAGCCGAAATCCATCTCCTGCTCGATGACGGATTTCACGATTTCCGAGGCCAGGAATCCCGTCGCGGCGAGGATCAGGGCGGCGACGAGACGCGCGGCGGTCGGCATCAGACAGGCCTTCGGATCGAGATCTGCGTGACGTCACAGATACCGCTGTGAAACAGCGCCGCGCAAGAGGTGAGGTAATAGTTCCACATCCGGCGGAAGCGGTCGTCGAACCCGGTGGCCGCGATCCGGTCCCATTGCGCGTTGAACGTCTCGTGCCAACGGCGCAGCGTCAGGCTGTAGCTTTCGCCGAATTCGCGGCTGTCGTCGAAGGCCAGACCCGCACGCTCCACCTGCTGGCGCAGCACCGTGGGCGACGGCAGCATGCCCCCCGGGAAGATGTATTTCTGGATGAAGTCGACGCTCTTGCGGTAACTCTCCCAGCGGCGGTCCTCGACGGTGATTATCTGCAGACCCGCCGAGCGTCCGGGCTTGAGCCGCTCGCGCACCGTGTCGAAGTAGACCGGCCAGTAACGCTCGCCCACCGCCTCGAACATCTCGATCGACGCGACGCCGTCGAACTGCCCGCGGATGTCGCGGTAATCCTCGAGCCGGAATTGCACGCGGTCGGAAAGTCCTGCCTTCGCGATCCTTTGCTGGGCGTAGTTGAACTGTTCCCGGCTGATCGTGACCCCGGTCACGCGCAGGCCCCGCTCGCGCGCGGCGTATTCCGCGAAACCGCCCCAGCCGCACCCGATCTCGAGGACGTGCTCGCCGGGCTTCACGCCGATGCTGTCCACCAGCGCGGCGTATTTTGCCTCCTGCGCGCGCTCGGTGCTTTCCTGGCCCGTCTCGAAGAGCGCCGAGGAATAGGTCATCGTGTCGTCGAGCCAGAGCGCGTAGAAATCGTTGCCGAGATCGTAATGGGCGGATATGTTCCGCCGCGCCTGCCGCTTCGTGTTGGACTGAAGCCAGAAGCGCAGCCGCTCCAGCGCGCGCACCAGTCCCATGCCGGGAAAACCGTCGTAGACGACATCGTTGTCGTTGTGCACGAGGTCCATGAAGGCCTGAAGGTCCGGCGTGCTCCATCCGCCCTCGAAATAGGCCTCGGCGAAGCCCAGGTCGCCGTCGCGCAGAAGGCGCGCGAAGATGTCCGGGTCATGGACATGCAGTTCGGCAACCGGGCCCGGGTTGCGCCCCTCTGCGCGAAAGCGTCGCCCGTCCGGCAGCACGAAATCGGCGCGCCCGTTGTTCATCCGGCAGGCCATGGCGAACACCCGCGCGAAATAGAGCGGCAGGCCGGTCTGGCCCTCGGTGGTGGTCAGGATCATGCGCGTCTCCATCGGGGATCATCCGGAACAGCTATGCCGAAACAGGCCGAAGCGGCAAGCGCGGGCATGTGGATACCGGTCAGAAATCCTTGTTTTCATAGGCTTCCAGGGCAATCTTGCGCCCTTCGGAGGCATCGACCACCGGGTCGGGATAGTCGTCGTCCGGCGAAAGCGCCCAGGATCGCGGCACGGCGTCGAAATAGGCCAGCGCATCGGCCGGCGGGTCGTCCTGACCCTCCGCGATCCAGCGGCGCAGATAGGCGCCGTCGGGATCGAACCGCTTGGCCTGCGTGAGCGGGTTGAAGACCCGGAAATAGGGCGTGGCGTCGGGGCCGGAGCCCGCGGACCACTGCCATCCCATCGCGTTGGAGGCCGGGTCCCAGTCGATCAGGTGCTCCTCGAACCAGCGCATCCCGATCTTCCAGTGCGTCAGCAGGTGCTTGGTGAGATAGCTCGCCACGACCATCCGGGCGCGGTTGTGCATCCGCCCCGTGACATACATCTCGCGCTGGCCGGCATCGACGAAGGGAATGCCGGTACGCCCGCGGCGCCAGGCGGTCACGCGCGGATCGTCCTCGTCCTTGTTCCAGGGAAAGGCATCCCACTCTTCCCGCCAGTTCGAGGTTGCAAGGCGCGGGGTGTGATGGAGCAGGTGATAGGCGAACTCGCGCCAGACGAGCTCCTTCATGAAGGTTTCCGCGCCCGGTTTGCCCTCCTCGCGGGCGCGGATCGCGGCGTGCCAGCACTGATGCGGGCTGATCTCGCCCAGCGAGAGGTTCTCGGACAGCGCCGATGTGCCGTCCTCGGCGGGCAGATCGCGGCTGTCGTCGTAGCCCGCCACGATCCCGTCCATGAACTGCTCGAGCCGATCGCGCGCGGCGGCCTCGCCCACGCGGGCGAAGCGCGCCACCACCTCCGCGCCGCGCCTCATGGCGCGCCCCAGTTCCCAGTCCGAAAGGCTTTCGCTTTCGGGCCAGGCGTCCGGGGCCGGCACACGGCCCGGTGCGGGGTGCGGCGCGTCCACGTCGCGGCCCGACACGGCGCGCCAGAAGGGCGTGTAGACCTTGTAAAAGCTGCCCTGCCCCGTCTCCACGGTCCAGGGCTCGAACATCAGGTGGCCGCCGAAGCTGCGCGCCTCCATCCCGTCCTCGCGGAGCGCCGCCTTGACCTCCTTGTCGCGCGCCACGCTGTCGGCATCATAGGCGCGCGTCCACCAGACCGCGGCGGCCCCCGTCTCGGCGGCGAGGGCCCGCAGCACGGGCAGCGCGGCGCCGGCGCGCAGAACGAGGCGGCTGCCGGCATCCTGCAACTCCGCCGCGAAGCGTTCCAGCCCGAGGCCGAGGCGGAACTTCGGCGCGGCGCCAAGCCGATCGACCAGATCGTCCCGCAGGAAGACCGGGATCACCGGCCGCCGCGACGACACGGCGGCGTGAAGCGCGGGGTGATCGGCCATCCGCAGGTCGCGGCGAAACCACAGAATGATGGGCGCGTTGTCGCTCAAGACGCTCTCCGGCTCAGGTCAGAGCGGGAACATAGCCCGCGCGGGGCGGGATCAAAGGGCCGCGTCGAGCGCGGCGATCAGGCGGTCGACCTCCTCCGCGGTGGTGTAGTGCACGAAGCTCACGCGCAGCACCCCGTGTTCGGGATCGATCCCCATCGCGCGAAGGGGCCGGTGGGCGTAGAAATCCCCGCCGCCGGCCATGATGCCGTGCGGCGCGAGCCGCGCGGCCGCCTCCGCGCCCGGCCGCTCCAGCGCCACCGCGACCGTGGGCGCCCGCGCTTCGGCGCGGGCCGGACCCAGAAGGCGCATGTCGTCGCGCCCGGCCACGTGATCGAGCAGCGGCTGAAGAAGCGCCGTCTCGTGGGCGCGGAAAAGATCGTGCACCGCGGCGGCGCGATCGGCCGCGCGCTCCGCGGTCACGCCGTGATGGGCGGCGAGCGCGTCCCAGTAATCCGCGATCCCGGCGCAGGCCGCCACCTGCGCATGATCCGGCCCGGCGGGAACGAAGCGTTTCTCGGGAACGTCCGCGTTGAAATGATGCCCCTGCACCGGCAGCAATTGCGCGAGCGCGCGCCGGATCACCATGGCGCCCTGGTGCGGCCCGTAGGTCTTGTAGGTCGAGAAGAGGTAGATGTCGGGTCCGAGCCGGCCCACATCGGGCAGCCCGTGGGGCGCATAACTCACCCCGTCCACGCAGACGAAGGCGCCGGCGGCATGGGCGATGGCGCTGATCTCCACCACGGGGTTCACCTCGCCCACCACGTTCGAGCAGTGGGGAAAGCAGACGAGCCGCACCTTCTCGTCGAGCAATGCGGCCAGATCGTCGGGGTCGAGCCGTCCGGTTTCGGGGTCGACAGCCCATTCGCGGATCTCGAAGCCCTCCTCGGCCAGGCGCCGCCACGGGCCGGAATTGGCCTCGTGGTCCTGGTCGGTGACGACGATCGCCTCGCCCTCGTCCATGAACCCCGCGAAAGCGCGCGCGAGCACGTAGGCGTTCTGGGTGGTGGAGGGCCCGAAGGACAGCTCGTCCTCGCCGACACCCAGCAGGGCGGCCATGCGGCCGCGCGCCTCGTCCATCTCCTCTCCAGCCAGCCGGCTTGCCTCGAACGGGGCGTAGGGTTGAACCTTGCGCGCCCGGTAGAACCGCGTGAGGCGCTCGATCACCGGGGCGCAGGCGTAGGACCCGCCCGCGTTCTCGAAGAACGCCTGACCCTCGAGCGAGGGCTCGGCGAAGGCGGGAAACTGCGCCCGCGCGAAATCCACATCCAGCATCATGGGGCGCACTCAAAGCGTGTCGGGCGCGCACCGTCAAGCGCGCGCCCGATCCTTGTTCTCAGCCGGGTCCTGTCTCGGGCCCGGCGATGCCGGGCGGGACGCGAGGGGACGAACGCCCCCTCGCGTCATGTCTCAGCCCCGGGGCTCGGACATGAGCCCGCGAAGGATCGCGTAGCAGATCATCAGCAGGATCAGCGTGAAGGGCAGACCGGTGGAAATCACCATCGCCTGCAAGGCCGTCAGCCCCCCGCCGACAAGCAGCGCGATCGCCACGAGCCCCTCGAAGGTGCACCAGAACACCCGCTGCGGCACCGGCGCGTCGACCTTGCCGCCGGCGGTGATCGTGTCGATCACGAGGCTGCCGGAGTCCGACGAGGTGACGAAGAACACGATCACGAGCACGATCCCGATGGTCGAGGTGATCGCCGCCAGAGGCAGGCTTTCCAGCATCGCGAAGAGCGAAAGTTCAGGCGAATAGCTGTCGATCACGTTCGCCTTCACCGCGCTGGTGTCGGGGTTCGCGATCATGTCGCTGATCGCCGAACCGCCGAAGACCGCCATCCACAGGATGCAGACAAGCGACGGGATGATCAGCACGCAGGTGATGAATTCGCGCACCGTGCGGCCGCGGCTGACCCGCGCGATGAACATGCCCACGAAGGGCGACCAGCTGATCCACCAGGCCCAGTAGAAGGCCGTCCAGCCCTGCATGTAGCCGGTGTCCTCGCGCCCGAACGGGTTCGACAGCGGCACGACCTCGCGCGCGTAGGCGCCAAGACCCGCGACGAATTCCGAAAGGATCGTCGCCGCGCCGGCCGTGAACAGCACAAAGATCAGCAGCAGCGTCGCGATGCCCATGTTGATCTCGGACAGCACCTTCACGCCGCCGTCGAGGCCGCGCAGCACCGAGATGAGCGCGATGCCCGTGATCGCGACGATCAGGAACACCTGGAAGCCGACGCTGCCCGGATCCTCGGGGAAGCCGTAGACGTAGGACATGCCCGCGGCCGCCTGCTGCGCCCCGATGCCGAGCGACGTGGCAAGGCCGAAGAGCGTGGCGAAAACGGCCAGCGTGTCGATCGTGTGGCCCCACCAGCCCCAGACGCGCTCTCCGAGGATCGGGTAGAAGGCCGAGCGGATCGAGAGCGGAAGGCCCTTGTTGTAGGAGAAGAGCGCCAGCGCGAGGGCCACCACGGCGTAGATCGCCCACGGATGCAGCGCCCAGTGATAGGACGTGGCCGCAAGCGCCATGCGCCGCGCCTCCTCGACATTGGCGGCGATCAGGTTGCCATCGTCGTCGAAGGGTCGGACGGTGCCGAGTGGCGCATCCCCCCAGGGCGTGCCGAAGTAATAGGCGGGCTCGAGCACGCCGAAGAACATCAGCCCGATCCCCATGCCGGCGGCGAACAGCATCGCGAACCAGCCGAGATAGCCGTAATCCGGCGTGGCCTCCGCCCCGCCGAGGCGTACCGCCCCCCAGGGCGACACGATCAGGAACAGGCAGAAGATCACGAAGACGTTCGCCGAAAGCAGGAAGAACCAGTCGAAGGTCGAGGTGAGCTGCGGGCGCAGCCAGCCGAAGAAGTCCGAAGCCTGCTGCGGCAGGATCAGCGCATAGGCCACGAAGGCCACCACGACGAGGCCCGAGATCACGAAGACCGGGTTGTGAATGTCGAAACCGAAGGGACCGACCTTCCCTTCGATGTTGTCCTGACCGATCTCGTATTCGGTCTCGATGATGTCCGATTCGCCTTCCGGCGCGGGGACACCCTGACTTGTTTCGTCGGCCATTTCCGGCCTCCCTTGGTTGATGTCGTTTCTTGCCGACCGGCCACGCGTCCGCGTGGCCGTGCCGCCCTTAGCGGACGAGGAAGACGGACGCTTTCGCATGCTCCGCCACGTAGCCGCCATTCGACGGCCAGACGTAGTCGCTGAAATTGGGCGGATGGGTCGCCATCACGACGAGGTCCGCTCCGGTCTCGTCCACCGCCTTGAGAAGCGTGGGATCGAGGTCGATGGTCGGATCATGGCTCGTCAGCGCATGGGACGACGTTTCGATCCCGTGCGTGTCGGCCTGTTCCTTCGCGAACGCCTCGAGCTTCTGCGCGAACTCCTGCGGCGTGTGGGCGATCTTGCTGGGCTGCCCGGTCGTCACGGCGACATAGACCACCTGCGCCTTGTAATGCGTGGCAAGGTCGGCCGCGCATTGCAGCGTCTTCTCCAGCGTTTCGACATGGGCCAGGTCCACTGGCGTCATGATCTTGCTCACCACGTCGTCACTCCCTCCTGTGCGCGCCGTGGCAGAAACCGGCAAGGGCCCTCGGGCAGGCGCTGACCGGCGCGTCGCGTATCGTGTGGACCCGCAGCCTTGGCTGCGTGGATCTTGAGACATAAACGTTAGCGCGTTCTGGCCGCGGAAAGCAAACCGCGTTCCGCGGCCCTGATCAAAAAAACGCGCAAGTCGAACCGTCAGCGTTATTGACTTTTCAACGCCTTGCGACCCCGTCGCGTCTTGCGGCCCATGTGCGCGCCTAAAGATCGATCACCACCCGGCCCTTGACGCGCCCGGCGAGGATCTCGGCGCCGAGGCGCGGCAGATCCTCTAGGCCGGCCGGCTCGATCATCGCCTCCAGCTTTTCCATGGGCAGATCGCGCGCGATTCGCTCCCAGGCGCGCACCCGGTTGTCGTAGGGCTGCAGGACCGAATCGATTCCCAGCAGGTTCACCCCGCGCAGGATGAACGGCGTGACAAGCGCCCCCTCGATCGCCGCGCCGCCGGCAAGCCCCACGGCCGCGACCGAGGCGCCGTATTTCATCTGCTTGAGCACACGTCCCAGCATGGGCCCGGCCACGGCGTCCACGCAGCCCGCCCAGCGTTCAGACTCGAGCGGCTTGCGCGTCACCTCGGTCAGTTCCTCGCGCGGCACCACCTCCGTCGCGCCGAGACCCCTGAGATAGTCGGCCTGCTCCGGCCGGCCGGTGACGGCCGCCACCTCACGCCCGAGGCGCGCCAGGATCGCCGTGGCGACCGACCCCACGCCCCCCGCCGCGCCCGTCACCAGCACGGGCCCGTGATGGTCGGCGAGCCCGTTATCCTCGAGCGCCTGGATCGCCAGCATCGCGGTCAGGCCCGCGGTGCCCACCGCCATGGCCTGCCGCGTCGTCATGCCCTCGGGCAGCGGCACCAGCCAGTCGGCCTTCACCCGAGCCTTTTGCGCGTAACCGCCCCAATGGGCCTCGCCCACGCGCCATCCGGTCAGCACCACCTTGTCGCCGGGCTTGTAGCGCGCGTCCGAAGAGGCCTCGACGGTGCCGGCGAAGTCGATGCCCGGCACATGGGGATAGTGCCGCACGAGGCCGCCGCCCGGGCCGATGCACAGCCCGTCCTTGTAGTTGAGCGTCGAATGCTCGACGGTGACCGTGACCTCGGCGTCCGGCAGATCGCTCTCGGAAAGCTGCTTCACCTCGGCATGGGTCTTGCCCGTGTCCTCGTCCTTCTCCACCACCAGCGCGTCGAACATCGGTCTATTCCTCCTTCGCGGGGCGCGATGCCCCCGGGGTTTCTCGTGAGAGGCCCCGCCGGGCCCCGTCGCGTCACCCTGCGCCACGGGGGCGCTCGAAGCCAAGGCCCCTCTTTCGGCAGAAGGCTGGGATCGGCGGGCGCGGTCGCATGTCCCGCCGTGATCGGCTGGGCGTGGATGACCGAGGGCGGCGGGTCGCGTGCGCGGGACGGGGCGGCGGAATCCCCCTTCAAATGCCCGCCGCGCGCCCCTATATTGGCCGTGTCTCGCAAGAGACTATGGACATAAACGCGCGCGGAATAAGCGGTTCGGACCCGGGGGCGGTACCCGGCGGCTCCACCATAACCCTGCCTCGTTGGGGCGGACACGAGGGGCCGAAACAGGATCGACGAACGTGTAAAGGCGTGGCTTTGTCCCGGTGAGGTACCACCGTTATCGGTCCGTAACGCATAGTTGCCAACGACAACCGTGCTCCGGTCGCGCTCGCTGCGTAAGCAGCGCGCAAGACCGAAACTTAAGTCCTAGCCTCTAGCAGGGTTAGGCGGGGTTCGCAGGCACCTGGCAACAGAAGCCTGCACTTTCCCCCTTTCCGCAGCGGCCCGCGCACCTTCTGCGACCCGGACTGCCCCTTTCGAGGCCCCCGAAGGCCCGCCTGCGCGCCGCTGGGGCGCGAACACACGCGTGCCCTTCCGTTTCTGTCCGAATCCCTTATGGTCAAGGCGAAACCGAGCCGGGCAGAGGCCATGACCGACAGCATCGACTACGGCAAGCTCATGCACAACGCCATGCGCGGGCTGATCCGCGAGGTTCTCTCGGTCGTGGCCGAGCATGGGCTGCCCGGCGAACACCATTTCTTCATCACCTTCGACACGCGTCACGCCGACGTCGATATCGCGCCTTGGCTCTGCGAGCGATATCCCGACGAGATGACCATCGTCATGCAGCAGTGGTTCGACGCGCTTCAGGTCGGCGAGGACGGCTTTGCGGTCACGCTGAACTTCGGCGATCAGCCCGAGCGCCTTCACGTCCCCTACGACGCGATCCTGACCTTCGTGGACCCTTCGGTAGAGTTCGGCCTGCGCTTCGAGGCGCACGCGGAAGCCGAGGCGTCCGAAGGCGGCGAGGAAGAGGCGCCCCACCTCGCGGGCGAGGAAGACGGCGAGGCGGACATCCACGTGGCCGAACCGGAAGACGCGCCGAAGAAGGACGCGGACGTCGTCAGCCTCGACAAGTTCAGGAAGTAGCCGCGGCGTTGTCTTGCGCGGCGGGGGCAGCTAAAGGTATGCGACCGCATGCCAGAGGAGCCCGCGCATGACCGACACCCGCACCGAGAGCGACAGTTTCGGCCCCCTCGCAGTGCCCGCCGACAGGTATTGGGGCGCGCAGACCCAGCGATCGATCATGAACTTCCCGATCGGCTGGGAGCGTCAGCCCGTGGCCATCGTCCGCGCCCTGGGCGTCGTCAAACGCGCCTGCGCCGAGGCGAACAGGGCCAGCGGCAAGCTCGACGCGGACCTCGCCGACGCGATCATCGCCGCCGCGCAGGAGGTGATCGACGGAAAGCTCGACGACAATTTCCCCCTCGTGGTCTGGCAGACGGGCTCGGGCACGCAGTCCAACATGAACGCCAACGAGGTGATCGCGAACCGCGCCATCGAGATGTTGGGCGGCGAGATCGGCTCAAAGGCCCCGGTGCACCCGAACGATCACTGCAACATGGGCCAGTCGTCGAACGACACCTTCCCCACGGCCATGCACATCGCAGCGGCGACGACTGTGCACGACACGCTCTTGCCCGGGCTGGAGAAGCTCGCGGAGGGGCTGGAAGCCAAGTCCGAAGAGTTCCGGGACATCATCAAGATCGGCCGCACCCATACGCAGGACGCGACACCGCTGACGCTGGGCCAGGAGTTCTCGGGCTACGCGCACCAGGTCCGCAACGGGATCGAGCGGATCAGGCTGGCACTGCCCGGCATCTACGAGCTGGCGCAGGGCGGCACGGCCGTGGGCACGGGGCTCAACACCGCGAGGGGCTGGGATACCACGGTGGCGGCCAACATCGCGGCCATCACCGGCCTGCCCTTCGTCACCGCGCCCAACAAGTTCGAGGCGCTGGCCGCCCATGACGCGATGGTCTTCATGTCCGGCGCGATCAAGACGGCGGCGATGGCCTGCTACAAGATCGCCAACGACATGCGCTTCCTCGGGAGCGGCCCGCGCTCGGGGTTGGGCGAACTGATCCTGCCCGAGAACGAGCCGGGATCCTCGATCATGCCCGGAAAGGTGAACCCGACCCAGGCCGAGGCGCTCACGCAGGTCTGCGCGCATGTCCTCGGCAACGACGCGGCGATCTCCTTCGCGGGCAGCCAGGGCCATTTCGAGCTCAACGTCTACAACCCGATGATGGCCTACAACCTGCTGCAATCCATGACGCTTCTGGGCCAGGCGGCCGACAGTTTCACCGAGCGGATGCTCATGGGCACGACGGCGAATGTCGAACGGATCGACAAGCTGATGCGGGAAAGCCTGATGCTCGTCACGGCGCTCGCCCCCGAGATCGGCTACGACAATGCGACGACGGTGGCCAAGACGGCGCACAGGAACGGCACCACGCTGCGCGAGGAGGCGGTGCGCCTCGGCTTCGTGGACGAGGAGACCTTCGACCGCGTGGTGCGCCCCGAAGAGATGATCGGGCCGAAATGACGACGCCGGTGAACCTCAACCGCTACCGCAAGGCCAGGGCGCGGACAGAGGCGAAGGCCCGCGCCGACGAGAACGCGGTGAAGTTCGGGCGCACGAAGGCCGAGAAGGAGGCCGCCCGCGCCGAAGCCGAGCGGATCGTCCGGGCGCTCGAGGGGCTGAAACGCGAGGAATGAGCGCGCGGCCCGTCAAGCGCTCGCTGACGCTGCGGGGCCACCGCACCTCGGTGTCGCTCGAGGAGGAGTTCTGGCGCGCCTTCCGCGAGATCGCGGCCGAACGCGGGCAGAGCGTGAACGGCCTCGCCGCCGAGATCGACGCGGCACGCGGGCTGGAGACGGGGCTCGCCTCGGCCATCCGCGTCCATGTTCTGGAACACTACCGGCAGAAGGCGCGCGACGGCTGATCGTGCCGGCCGGCCCCGCTCAGACAGAGGCGCGGTAGATCTTGTCGATGTTCGCGCCGAGGGCCGCCTCGAACTCCGCGTCCGACATCTGCTTCGTCAGCCCCTCGGTGAGCGCGCGCGAGAAGGAGGCGATCATCCCGGTGTTCCGCGCGAGCCGCGCGCAAGCGTCCTCGGTGGAGTAGCCGCCCGAAAGCGCCACGACGCGCAGTACGCGCGGATGGGCGACGAAGGGCGCGTAAAGATCGTCCTGCGACGGGATCGTGAGCTTCAGCATCACCGGCGCCTCGCCGGGCAGCGCGTCGAGATGCGCGGCGATGCGGTCGCGCAGGATCGCCTCCGCCTCGGGTTTGGTCTGCGAATGGATGTCCACCTCGGGCTCCACGATCGGCACCAGCCCATGGGCCATGATCTGCCGCGCCACCTCGAACTGCTGGTCCACAACGGCCTCGATGCCGGCGGCGTCCGCCTCTTGGACGACCGAGCGCATCTTGGTCCCGAAGATGCGTTTTTCCACCGCCGCCTCCAGAAGCGCGTCGAGATCGGGCATGGGCTTCATCAACTGCACACCCTCGGCCTTCTCCGCGAGGCCCTTGTCCACCTTGAGGAAGGGCACCACCCCGCGCTCCTGCCAGAGGTAGCCGGGCACGGGCTTGCCGCCCACCTCGCCGTTCATGGTCCGCTCGAAGAGGATCGCGCCCAGGACCTTGCGGCTGTCGAAATCCGGGGCCTGCATGATCCGCGCGCGCATGGCGTGGATCTCGGCGAACATCTCCTCCTCGCCGGAATAGGCGTCTTCCGGCACGCCGTAGAGGCGCAGCGCCTTGGGCGTGGAGCCGCCCGACTGGTCCAGCGCGGCGATGAAGCCCTGCCCCTCGGCGATCTGGCGGCGCTGCTCTGTCAGGCGGTCGGCGTCGGTCATCGGGGCTTCCTCCGGGCTCTTGCGGGTGTCGACGGGTCATGCCGCGCCGCCGCGCGCCCGTCAATCCCGGCGCCGCACCCGCAGCCAGATACCGTCGCGCGCGCGCACCGTCAGATGGGCCCCCGGCACGGGCGGCGGGCGGTCGGCAAGCTCCACCCGGACATCGCGCAGCAGCCGCGACAGAAGCAGCACCCCTTCCATCATGGCAAAGCCCGCGCCGGTGCAGACCCGAGACCCCGCCGAGAACGGCATGTAGGCCACCCGCGCCGAGGCCCTGCCCTCTTCGGTCTCCCAGCGGGCGGGGTCGAACCCGTCCGGGTCGTCCCAGAGCCGCGTGTGCCGGTGCTGGTGCCAGGGCGACAGCACGATCTGCGCGCCGGGGGCCACGTCGCGGCCGCGGAAATGTTCGGGCCGCGTGGCCTCGCGCACCATCATCGGGACAGGCGGATAAAGGCGCAGCGTCTCGCGGAAGACGTCGCGCGCCACGCGAAGCCGCGAGACGCAGGCGAAATCAGGGGCGAGATGGGCGCGGGCCTCCTCGGCCACCTTGTCCTGCCAGTCGGGAAAGGCCGCCATGAGGTAGAGCGCCCAGGCCAGTGCCGAGGCCGAGGTCTCGTGGCCCGCGAGGAAGAAGATCGCGACCTGGTCCACCATCTCGGCCTCGGTGAAGGTCTCGCCCGTCTCGGGATCGCAGGTGGTCATGATCTTGGTGGCAAGGTCGTCCGGCGCCTCTCCCGCCGCGATGGCCTGCATCCGCCCGGCGGTGAGCTCGGCAAGAAGGGCGCGGATGGCGCGCGCGGCACGGCGCGTCCCGCCTCGATGACCGCGCGGCACCCAGCGCGGCAGGCGCAGGAAGGCGGCGGCGTTCAGAATGGGCTGGCTGCGCTGGTAGGCGCGGAACTCACGGAAGACCCGGGTGGCGATCCGGTCCTCGATCGGGATGGAAAAGAGCGTGCGAAAGATCACGTCGGCGGCCGCGTGGCTTGTTTCGGCTTCGATCTCGACAGTGTCGCCCGCCCGCGCGGCGAGCCGCGCCGCCGCCGCCTCGGCGGCATCCCACATCGCCGGGAAGGTCTCGCGCAGGCGCCCACCGTCGAAGGCCGGGTCGATGATCCGGCGCTGGCGCTTCCACGTGGCGCCGTTGGTGAGGAACACGCTCTCGCCCAGAAGCGGGCGCAACCCCTCGGAAACCCGCGCGGATTTCGGGAAGTCGTCGGGGCGTTCCTTCAGCACGAGGTCCACAAGCGCAGGGTGGTTCACGAGGTAGGAGCGGAAGAAGGGCGTGCGGAACTCCGCCATCCAGGCGCGGTAGAGACGCGCGGGCTGCGCCGACAGGATGTCCTGCCGGAAAAGCCTGAGATAGCGCCATGGCGAGACGCGATCGGGCCGGGCGGCGGGCTTTGGCGGGATCATGCGGCGCGGCCGCGATAGCCGGACACCGCCCGTTCGATCCGCGAGCGCGAGGGCCGCCGCCCGGCGAAGCGCTGCGCGAGCGTCTTCGGCCCGGCGGTGATGCGGAAATAGTCGTAGTCGCCCGGACGGTCGAAGGCGCAGAGATACTGGAAATGCAGCCGAAAGAACCGCCAGCGCAGCGCCTTCCAGCGGTCGGGCGACAGCGTCCGGGTGAAGGCCGCCGAGATCACCAGCGGCCAGCGCTTGCCCGGGGGTGCAACGCCCGAGACCGCGACGGGATCGCAGAGCGCGAAGGAACAGCCGTCGCCGGGCGCCGAGACGTCGACCCAGGTGATCTCGGCGCGCGCCGAGAGGAAGGCAAGGTCGGCGCGAAGGCGATCGGCGCCGGGCAGGAAGGAGACCATGGGCACGACCTGACCGAGGCTCAGGAAGGAGAGCGCGGAGCCGTCCGCGGGCACCCGGCCCTGGCGGATCACCTCGGCGAGCGCGGAGACGGCGAGATGCGCGCCGGAGGAATGGCCCACCACCAGCACCTCGTCCACATCCTCTGCGAGCGCCTCGGCGATGCGGTCGGCGAAATCGGCAAGCCGCGCCTCGAGCGCGGGTGGGGTCGCGCCGCGCTGCCGCGCCGAGAAGGCGAGATCGTGCATCAGGTAGTAGGCGAAGAGCTTGCCGTCCCGCGCGCGGAACCAGGCCAGCACCGCCCAGCCCGCAAGCACGCCCGGCATTACGCCGGCGAGCGCGCCCCAGCCCTCCGCTCCGCCGGCGAGCGCCCAGAGCCGCGCCGCCGCCGTCATGGCGAGCCACGCGGCCGCCAGGGCGAGGGCGAGCTCTGCGAGAAGCATCGCGACGGGGTAGAAGCCCGCGATCACCGGCCCCTTGCGCAGCCGCATCAGCCGGAAGAGCGCGCCCGTGGAGATATAGACCCAGGCCGTGCGCAGAAGCTGGGCGTAGGTGCCGGCGATGGAGTGCGACATGCTCTCCTGCACGATATCCGACCAGACGAGCACCTCGATCGCGGCCTCGCTCCGCGCGCCGTCCATCTCGGCCGTCACCTGCCAGTCAGGGGCCTGCCCGCCGCCCGGCAAGAGCGCGATGGTGTAGCCCGAGATCCCCGCCTGTCGCGCGGCCTCGTTGCGGTAGAGTTCGCGGTAGCGGCGCGGCGGAAAGGGATCGTAGCCGGGGATGTAGAACACCCGCCGGCGCGCCACCTTCCCCGCCTGAGCCGCGCGCATCGTCATGGATGTCGAGTGTAGCAGCCCATGCGGGCGAGAGTAAGGCCGCGCCGGGGCGTGGCCCTCAGCCGAGCGCGGCGAGCGCCGGGAAGGTTTCGAGCAGCCAGAACGAGAAGGCGGAGAAACCGCCCGTCAGCATCATGAGCCCGATGGTCCAGAGCAGAAGGCCCATCACCCTCTCGATCCGGTCCATGTGCCGCTTCATCCACGCCATGAGTCCGCCCATCCGCGGCAGGAAGGCCGCCACCAGCAAAAACGGCACGCCGAGCCCGATCGCGTAGACGGCAAGAAGGGTCGTCCCGCGCGCCACGTTCGCCTCGGACGCGGCGAGCGACAGGATCGCGCCCAGCTGAGGCCCGATGCAGGGCGTCCAGCCGAAGGCGAAGGCAAGCCCAAGTATATAGGCGCCGAAGGCCGTCCCCCCGTGATCGCCCGCGTCGATCCGCGCCTCCATGTCGAGAAAGCCTAGCCGGTAGACGCCCACGAAATGCGCCCCGAACGCCATCACCAGCAGTCCCGCGACGGTATTGAACCAGCCCTGGTAGGCCAGAAACACCTGCCCCACGGCGGAGGCGGTGAAGCCCAGGAAGAGGAAAACGGTCGACAGGCCCAGCACGAAGAAAAGCGCGGGGAAAAGGGCCCGGTTGCGCCCCTCGCCCGCGCTCAGCTCGGTCACCGTCACGCCGCTCATGTAGGCGAGGTAAGGCGGCACGATGGGCAGCACGCAGGGCGACAGGAAAGAGATGACGCCGGCGAACATGGCCACGAGCATCGCGGGCAGCAGGCTGGCGTCGATGATTTCTATTCCGAACATCGTTCCTCACATAGGCGATCGGCGCGGGGCCGTCACCCTCTGGGGCCTCACATCCGCGTGGACAGAACGGCGCAGGCCGCCTATGCCACCGCCATGACCGAGGAGCTGGACGCCCGCGGGCTCAAATGCCCGCTTCCCGTGCTGAAACTGCGCAAGCGCCTCGCGGCGCTGCCGCCCGGTGCGCGCCTGCGCCTGCTTGCCGACGACCCCGTCGCTGTGGTGGACGTTCCGCATTTCTGCCGCGAAGCCGGGCACAGCCTGGAAGAGACCGCCGAGGCGGACGGGGCGCAAAGCTACCTCATCCGCCGCGGCGACTGACACAAGGGCTCAGCGCCCCAGCGACCACCAGCCGCGCCGCCGGGGCTTCGACCGGTCTTCCTCGGTCGTCTCCTCGGCGCCCACGGGTTCGGGCGTCTTGTCGTCCTCGCCCGGCTTCGGCGCGGGTTCGGCCGGCGTCTCCGCGGCGGGCGCGGGCGCCTCTTCGGCGGGGTCGGGCGTCTCGGCGGCCGCCGGGACGGGCTCACCGGCATCTTCCGCCGCAGGCGCGGGCGCCTCCGCCTCGGCAGGTGCGGGCGCCTCGTCCACGGGCGCGGGCGCGGGCGTTTCTTCCGCCGCAGCCGCGGGCGCCTCGGTTGCGGGCGTTCCTTCCGCCGCGGCTGCGGCCGCGGGCTCCTCCTGCGCAGGCTGGGCCTTGGGCTTTCCGCGCGAGCGGGTGCTGGGCTTGCGCCTGGGCTTGGCCGGCGCCTCCGCGGCGGCGGGTTCCTCCGCGGCCTCCCCGGCCGCGGGCGCGGCGCCGGATCCGGCCCCCGCCCCTGCGGCGCGCTTCTCCGCGGCCTCTTCACGAGGCTCGGTCGCGGGCTGTTCCCCGGCTTGCGGGGCCTCGCCCTCGCCCGATTTCGACGATTTGCGCTTGCGCCGGCGGCGGCGCTTCTTCTTGGGCTTCTCCTCGGACGCGGCCGGGGCTGGCGCCTCTTCGGGCGGCAGGTTGTCCGGGGCCGCCTCGTCTTCCTCGTCGATGGTGTCCATGAGCGAGGCGTTGGCCGAGACGACCGGCGCGGTGACCTCGGGGACCGTTCGGGTCGCCGTCTTGAGCTTCTCGACGGTGAAATCGGGGCTCACCAGCATCGGGTCGCCCTCGACGCGGACGGACAGGCCGTAGCGCGCCTCGATCTGTGCGACGTGCTCGCGCTTGTGGTTCATCAGGAAATTGGCGATGCCGACGGGGCATTTCACCACCACCTCGCGCGAGCGGCCGCGCACGCCCTCCTCCTCGATCTGGCGCAGGATCGACAGCGCAAGGCTGTCGTCCGACCGGATGAGGCCGGTGCCGTGGCAGGCCGGGCACGGCTGCGTCGTGGCCTCCAGCATGCCGGGACGCAGGCGCTGGCGGCTCATCTCCAGAAGACCGAAGCCCGAGATGCGGCCGACCTGGATGCGGGCGCGATCGGACTTCAGCTTTTCCTTGAGCTTCTTCTCCACGGCGGCGTTGTTCTTGCGCTCGTCCATGTCGATGAAGTCGATGACGATGAGCCCGGCGAGATCGCGCAGACGCAACTGTCGGGCGATCTCCTCGGCCGCCTCGAGATTGGTCTTGACGGCGGTCTCCTCGATCGAGCCTTCCTTGGTCGCCTTGCCCGAGTTCACGTCGATCGCGACCAGCGCCTCGGTCACGCCGATCACGATGTAGCCGCCGGAGCGCAGTTGCACGGTCGGGTTGAACATCGAGGCGAGGTAGCTTTCCACCTGGTAGCGCGCGAAGAGCGGAAGCGGATCCTGGTAGTGCTTCACGTTCTTGGCGTGCGACGGCATGATCATCTTCATGAAGCCCTTGGCGATGCGGTAGCCCGCCTCGCCCTCGACCAGGACCTCGTCGATCTCGCGGTTGTAGAGGTCGCGGATCGACCGCTTGATGAGGTCGCCCTCCTCGTAGATCTTCGCCGGGGCGATGGATTTGAGCGTAAGCTCGCGGATCTGCTCCCACAGGCGCTGCAGATACTCGTAATCGCGCTTGATCTCGGTCTTGGTGCGCTGCGCGCCCGCGGTGCGGATGATGAGCCCAGCCCCGGCCGGAAGCTCGATCCCCGAGGCGATCTCCTTGAGCTTCTTGCGATCGGCCACGTTGGTGATCTTGCGGCTGATGCCGCCGCCGCGGGCGGTGTTCGGCATGAGCACGCAATAGCGCCCCGCCAGGCTGAGATAGGTGGTCAGTGCCGCGCCCTTGTTGCCGCGCTCTTCCTTGACGACCTGGACCAGCATGATCTGCCGGACCTTGATCACTTCCTGGATCTTGTATTTCCGCGGGCGCGGCTTGCGCGGCGGGCGGATGTCCTCCTGGTCGTCGTCGTCGGACACCGCCTCGATGCTGTCGTCGCGTTCCGCGGCGTGATCGGCGGCCACGAAGGGCTCGTCGTCCTCGTCCCCGTCCGCAGCGGCGTGGCCGTTGTCACCGTTTTCCGGTTCCTCGACGGGCGTGTCCTCCACGCGCTCCATCGGAGAGCGGCCCTCTTCGTCCGCCTCCTCCGTTGCGGCCGACGCCTCGCCGGCTTGCGTCTCGACCGGTTCGGAGGCGATCACGGCGTCCTCGGCCTCGGTCTTGGCGGGCCGCGCGCCGCGACGGCGGCGCGTCGGCTTGGGCTTGTCCTCCTCGGCCTCGGCCTCGGCGCGCATCGCCTCGGCGTAGGCGCGCTCCTCCTCCATCAGCGCCTCGCGGTCGGCGACGGGGATCTGGTAGTAGTCGGGGTGGATTT
The DNA here is from genome assembly GCF_041365715.1 of Rhodosalinus sp. FB01. Taxonomy (NCBI): domain Bacteria; kingdom Pseudomonadati; phylum Pseudomonadota; class Alphaproteobacteria; order Rhodobacterales; family Paracoccaceae; genus Rhodosalinus; species Rhodosalinus sp. FB01. Next base: position 31,725 of record NZ_JBGFSH010000004.1, read on the forward strand.
CCGAGAAGGCCAGGAACCCGTGGCGATTGCCGCCGTAGTCCACGAATGCCGCCTGAAGCGACGGTTCGACCCGCGTCACCTTCGCAAGGTAGATGTTGCCCGCTAGCTGGCGCTTGTTCTCCGACTCGAAGTCGAATTCCTCGACCTTGTTTCCGTCCACCACCACGACGCGGGTCTCTTCCGCGTGGGTGGCGTCGATAAGCATCTTGTTTGCCATTTTATCCGTCTGCACGCAGCCGGCACGCCCCCCTGCAAGGAGCGGCGTGAGCGGCGGCCGTGTCTGGTCTGGGCGATGATCGCCGCGCTGACGGAGCAAGCCCCGGGGGCTTCGCTCTCATGATGTGCCTGTCGCGCGCGCGTCATCGCGTTTCTTCTCCGACATCCCGCTCGGGGACATCCGTTCAAAGCCCGGCGCGTCGAAGCGCGGCGCGGGCAATCCTTTGCTGGCCCGAGGGGCCGGTCGGTCTGCTCCGGAGCGCCGGGCCGGATGGCCCGCGACTGTCAGAAACAGCAAAACGTCTGGCGGCCGCCGCAGAAATTGCGTGATGCGGCCTGCCCGACACCATAAGAGGAGTGCGCCGGCAATGACAATGGAGAAAACGCGCGGGCGCGGCGCGCCGGGCCGGCCGGCCCGGCCTTTCACAGGTAATCCGCCCGCTGAAGCCCGTATTTCGCCATCTTCTCGTTGAGCGTGCGCCGCGGCAGCGACAGTTCCTCCATCACCGCCGCGATGGAGCCCTTGTGCCGGCGCATCGTGTTGTCGATGAGCATGCGCTCGAATGCCTCCACGTATTCCTTGAGCGGCTTGCCCTCGGTCGTCATCACCGGCTGCATGTCCTCGTGGTCGTTCATCAGGAGCGACGCGATGGAGCCCTGGCCCCGCCGCGCCTGCAGCACCGCGCGCTCGGCGAGGTTGATTAGCTGGCGCACGTTGCCGGGCCAGGGCGCCTGAAGAAGCTGCGCGGCCTCCTGCGCGGAGACCTCGGGCACCTCGCAGCCGTATTCCTCCGCGAACTGCTCGATGAGCCGGGTGAAGAGCGTCAGGATATCCTCGCCCCGCGCGCGCAGCGGCGGCACGGTGATCTTGAGCGCGGCCAGCCGGTAATAGAGGTCGGGCCGCAGCGCGTCCTCGCAGGTGCGCCCCTCGTCCTGCAGGTTCGAGATCGCCACGATCCGCGTCTCGGCGGGCTGGCCCTGGTCGTTGATCGCCGACAGAAGCCGCGCCTGCGCGGCCTCGGTCAGCGTCTCGATATCCTCCAGCACCAGCGTGCCGCCGCGCGCCTCCTCGAAGGCCGGCAGCCGCCCGTCCTCGGGCAGCATCGGGCCGAAGAGCCGCCGGATCAGCGCGCTTTCCTCGAAGGCCGCGCAGGGCACCAGCACGAATTTCTTTCCCGCCCGCGAGCCCACGGCATGAAGCGCGTGCGCCACCAGCGTCTTGCCGGTCCCGGTCTCGCCGTCGATCAGGACATGCCCGTCGGCCTGCCCGAGATCGAGGATATCCTCGCGCAGGCGCTCCATCGCCGGGCTGGAGCCGATGAGCTTCTTCATGATCTGCCCGCCATCGGCAAGCTCGCGGCGCAGCGCGCGCGCGTCCAGCGTCAGCCGGCGCGCGTTCGACGCGCGCTTCGCCAGCTCGGTCATCCGGTCGGGGTTGAAGGGCTTTTCGAGGAAGTCGAACGCGCCGAGGCGCATCGCCTCCACCGCCATCGGCACGTCGCCGTGGCCGGTGATCATGATGACCGGCAGCGCGCTGTCGGCGCCCATCAGCTTTCGCAGGAACTGCATGCCGTCCATGCCGGGCATCTTGATGTCGGTGATGACGATGCCGGGATAGTCCGGGCCGAGCGCCTTGAGCGCCTCCTCGGCCCCCGCGAAGGTCTCCGTGTCGTAGCCCGACAGCGCAAGCCACTGGCTGATCGACTGGCGCATGTCCCGCTCGTCGTCGATGATCGCGATCTTCATCGCCTTGGTCATGGCACGCTCACTCCGCGGCTCTTGGTTCTTCGGTCAGGACCGGCAACTGCATCTCGAACACTGCGCCGCCCGCCTCGGCGTTGCGCGCGGTCAGCCTGCCGCCGAGATCGGCGACGATGCCGGAGGAAATGGCAAGCCCCAGCCCGACGCCCTCGCCGGGCTGCTTCGTCGTGTAGAAGGGTTCGAAGAGCGCGTCGAGATCCTCGATGCCCGGGCCGTTGTCGCGCACGGTGAACACCGCGGTCTCGCCGCTGGCGAGAATGATGTCGATCTCGGGCGCCGCCTCCCCGCGGGTGGCGTCGATGGCGTTGCGCATGAGGTTGACCATCACCTGCTCGATCCGCACCCGGTCCCCCATGACGATGACCGGCTGGCGCGGCAGGACCCGGTTGATGCGGATATTGCCCTGCCTCAACTGCGGCTCCATCATCGACAGGACCGAGGCCAGCGCCTCGCCGAGATCGACCGGTGCGAGACCCTGGTCCCCCTTGCGGGCATAGGATTTCAGCTGCCGCGTGATCGCGCCCATCCGCTCGATCAGGTCGTCGATGCGGTGAAAGGCGGCCACCGCCTCGTCGGGCCGGTTGCGCCGCAGCAGAAGCCGCGCGCCGGCGAGATAGGTCTTCATCGCGGCGAGCGGCTGGTTGAGCTCGTGGCTGACCGCGGCCGACATCTCCCCCAGCGCGGCGAGCTTGGAGGACTGCGCCAGCGTCTGCTCGGCCACGGCGAGGGTCTCCTGCACGCGCTCGCGCTCGGCGATTTCCCGCTGAAGCCGCTGGTTGAGCGCGCGAAGTTCCGCCGACTCACGCTGGAACAGCGCCATGCGGAGCGCGGTCTTGCGCGACAGGAAGTAGAAGCTCAGCGCCAGCAGGATCGCGAAGCCCATGATCTCCAGCGCGAGAACGGCGTTCACCCGCTCGCGCACCGACGCGTAGGTGGTGAAGCTGGCCATGCGCCAGCCGCGGAACGGCAGGCGTGTCTCGGTGCGCATCACCGCCTGCCCGCCCAGGTAGGCGTCGGCGGGCAGCGCGGTCCAGTCGGCCGTGGCCTGGATCGCGCGCTCGATCGCGCTGTCGGGGGGCTCGCGCTCGAGCGCCGCGTCCTCGGTCAGCCCGCGCCAGCGCGGCTCGGTCGACAGGATGATGCTGCCCTCGCTGTCGGTGACCAGAACCGCGTCGGAGATGCCGGCCCAGGCGCGCTCGAACTTGGCGAGATCGACCTCGACCACGATCACGCCGAGCACGCCGCCCTGCCCCTCCACCCGGCGCGAGTACATGAACCGATAGCCGCCCGCCTCGCGCGGCAAGGTGGTGAAGACCGTGCCGGATGCGCGCAGCGCCTCCACGAAATAGGGCTCCGAGCGATGCGTCGCGCCCAGCTGGTTGCGGTCCGTCGCCGCCACCGTCCGCCCGTCGCGGTCCAGCAGAGTGAGCGATGCCGCGCCGATCTCGTCGACGAAGCCGATGAGCCGCTGGGTGGACTGACTGTAATCGCTCGAACTCAGCGCGTTGATGAGCGCGGGATCCCGCGCGAGAAGCTGCGGGACGATGGCGTTGCGCCGAAGCTCCGACAGAAGGTTGCCCGAGTAGAGCGCGAGCCGCAGTTCGGCACGGTTGCGCGTCGTCTCGGTGAACCGCTCGGTGAGCAGGTGGTTGGTCAGCCAGACGGTGATCGCCGCCAGGCCGAGCAGCAGAAGAAGCGCCAGGCGCACCTTCCACCCGATGGGCCCGGTCCGGCGACCGAGCGACGTCATGGGCACGAGCTTCGTCATGGGCCGAGATTACGGGGCGGGGCCCGGCCGCTCAAGTCAGGCCGCCGCGAGCGCGCCCACGAGCGACGCGAAGAGCGCCCGCCCGTCGGTGCCGCCATGGGCCGGGTCCACGGCGCGTTCGGGATGCGGCATCATGCCCATCACGCGGCGGTTCTCCGACAGGATGCCCGCGATGCCGCGCGCGGAACCGTTGGGGTCGTCGAGATAGGTGAAGGCGATGCGATCCTCCCCCGCAAGCCTGTCGAGCGTGGCCGCGTCGGCGGTGTAGTTGCCGTCGTGGTGGGCCACCGGCACGACGATCTCCTGCCCCGCGGCGTAGTCGCGGGTGAAATCGCTCTCGGTCGTGGCGACGCAAAGCCGCTCCGGCCGGCAGACGAACTTCAGGCCCGCGTTCCGCATGAGCGCGCCGGGCAGAAGCCCGGTCTCGGTCAGCACCTGGAAGCCGTTGCAGATGCCCAGCGCGTAGCCGCCCCGCCCCGCATGCTCGACCACGGCCCGGCAGATCGGCGCGTTGGCGGCGATGGCGCCGCAGCGCAGGTAATCGCCGAAGGAAAAGCCGCCGGGCAGCGCCACGAGGTCGATCCCCTGCGGCAGTTCGGTTTCCTTGTGCCAGACCATGCTCACCTGCGCGCCGCCGGCGGCGAGCGCCACGGCGAGGTCTCGGTCGCAGTTGGATCCGGGAAAGACGATGACGGCGGCGCGCATGGCGTGGTTCCTCAGCTGGCGAAATCGGTGATGACCGCGACCCCCGGCGGCGCGGGCTGGTCGAAGGCGGCAAGTTCCTCGGTGACGGAGGACAGCGCGATGTGCCGCGTGACGAGGGCCGAAAGATCGACGCGCCCCGCCTCGACGAGGCTCAGAAGCGACGGGTAGCGCCACGCCGGCATCCCCCGCGTGCCGTAAATCGCAAGCTGCCCGGAATAGACCGCGTCCATCGGCAGCGTCATGGCGACGTTGGCGCCGGCGGGCATCCCGACCAGCACCATCCGCCCCATCTTGCCCAGGCTCTTCAAGGCGCTTGCCGTGGTTTCCTCGATCCCGAGCGCCTCGACGGCGAGATCCGCGCCACCGCCGGTGATCTCGCGCACGGCGAGGGCCGCGTCCGTCTCGCGGGCGTCGACCACCGCCTCGGCGCCGAGGGCGCGGGCGAATTCCAGCTTCTCGGGGACCACGTCCACCACGATCACCCGCGCGCCGAGGGCGCGGCCCAGAAGCAGGGCCGAGATACCCACCCCGCCGCCGCCGAAGACGGCGAGCCATTCGCCGGGGCCGAGCGCGGCACGGCCTGTCAGCGCCTGCCAGGCGGTGGTGACCCGGCAGCCGAGCCCCGCGGCGAGATCGGGCGCCACGGCAGGCGGAAGCGCGGTGAGGTTGGCGTCGGCATGGGCCACGGCGACATATTCGGCGAAGGCGCCCGGCACGGTGAAGCCCGGCAGGACCTGGCGCGCACAGGTGGTCTGGCGGCCCGCCGCGCAGGCCGGGCAGGCGCCGCAGGCCAGGATGAAGGGCGCGATCGCGCGATCGCCCTCCCGCCAGCGGGTCACGCCGTCGCCCACCGCGACGACCTCGCCGCAGTATTCGTGCCCGGGAATGTGGGGCAGCGCGACGTCCGGGTCGGCGCCCGTCCAGACATGCCAGTCGGACCGGCAGACGCCGCAGGCAAGCACGCGCAGCACCACGCCGCCCGGGGGCGGCGCCGGATCGGCCTCCGCGACGATGTCGAGAGGCGCGCGCCAGCCGGTGAGCCGCGCCGCCCGCATCAGCCCATCTCGATGTCGTAGCGTTCGATCACGGTATTGGCGAGCAGCGCCTCGCACATCCGCTCGACGGTCTCGCGGTCGGTGCCGGGCGCGAGATCGAGTTCGATCACCTTGCCCTGGCGCACGCCCGTCACGCCCTCGAAGCCGAGGCTGCCCAGCGCATGGCGCACCGCCTCTCCCTGGGGGTCGAGCACGCCCTCCTTGAGCATGACATGCACCCGTGCCTTCATCGCGTCTCTCCCGTCTCGTTCGCCCCGGGCCCGTCGCGCCCGTCGTGCCGCCGCCCCCGGATCGCGCCGGCCCCCGCCCCGGTGACGCTCACCGCGGCGACGCGGCACGCGCCGGATCTCTGCCGAAGCGGGTCCTTGCGGTGAGAAGGGCCGAACATGCGCGCCGGGCCGGGGTCAGTTGATGAGGTGCGGTTTCGTCATCTGCCCGCCCTGCCTGGGCATCACGCCCAGCCGCCGGGCGACTTCCGTGTAGGCGTCCGACAGGTTCCCCAGATCACGGCGGAACACGTCCTTGTCGAGCTTCTCGCCGCTTTCCATGTCCCACAGCCGGCAGCTGTCGGGGCTGATCTCGTCGGCCACGATGAGGCGCTGGTAATCGCCCTCGTAGACGCGCCCGATCTCGATCTTGAAGTCCACCAGCCGGATGCCGACCGCCATCATCACCCCCGACAGGAAATCGTTCACCCGGAGCGCAAGCCGCACGATGTCGTCCATGTCCTGCTGCGAGGCCCACCCGAAGGCGTGGATGTGTTCCTCCGTCACCAGCGGGTCGCCCAGCTTGTCGTCCTTGTAGTAGTATTCGACGATGGGCTGCGGCAGCGGCGTGCCCTCCTCGATGCCGAGCCGCTTCGACATGGAGCCGGCGGCGAAGTTGCGCACCACCACCTCGAGGGGAATGATCTCGCAGGCCCTCACGAGCTGCTCGCGCATGTTGAGCCGCCGGATGAAATGGGTCGGCACGCCGACGTTGTTCAGCCCTGTCATGAAGAACTCGGACAGGCGGTTGTTGAGAACCCCCTTGCCCTCGATCACCTCGTGCTTCTCGGCGTTGAAGGCGGTCGCGTCGTCCTTGAAATACTGGACGAGCGTTCCGGGCTCGGGGCCTTCGTAGAGGATCTTCGCCTTGCCCTCGTAGATCTTCTTGCGGCGCGCCATGGGAATCCTTGCAGGTTGCGCCGAAAATGCGTTCCGGCGCCGATGCGCTCTCTTAGTGCATGGGGCCCCCGCCCGCAAGCCGCGCGACCCTTGCGGGCGAAGCCCCGGGCAGGCATATCTTGACCGAGCCCCGGACAGCCAAGGGAATCCCGAACCATGACCACCTTCAACGATCGCGAACGCGCCTTCGAGAACAAGTTCGCTCACGACGCCGAAATGCAGTTCAAGGCCGAGGCGCGGCGCAACAAGCTGCTCGCCTACTGGGCCGCGGAGCTTCTGGGCAAGTCGCCCGAGGAGGCAGCGGACTACGCCAAGGAGGTCATCAAGGCCGACTTCGAGGAGGCGGGCCACGAGGACGTGGTCCGCAAGGTCGCCGGGGATCTCGGCGACAAGGCCACGCCCGAAGAGGTGCGCGCCAAGATGGCCGAACTGCTCGCCGAGGCGAAGGCGCAGCTTCTCGAGGAACACTGACACCGCGCGCCCGGCTCATGCTTAACATGAGCCGTTTGCGTTTGCCCGGCCCGGCGCTTCCGTGACAGGAAGGCCGGGCCATTCGCATGGAACGATCCGCATGACCGACGCTCTCTCCCGCCTGCTCGACGCGCGCCCGTGGCTGCTGGCCGACGGCGCGACCGGCACGACCCTTTTCAACATGGGGCTGCAATCCGGCGACGCGCCCGAGCTTTGGAACGTGGACCATCCCGACCGGATCCGCGCGCTCTACTCCGGCGCCGTCGAGGCGGGCAGCGATCTCTTCCTCACGAACTCCTTCGGCGGCAACGCCTCGCGGCTGAAGCTGCATTCCGCGCAGGACCGCGTGTTCGAGTTGAACAGGGCCGCCGCCGAGATCGGCCGCGAGATCGCCGACAAGGCCGGGCGGCCGGTCGTGGTCGCGGGCTCGGTCGGGCCCACGGGCGACATCATGGAGCCCGTCGGCACGCTCACCCACGCCGACGCGGTGGAGATGTTCCACGAGCAGGCCGAGGGGCTGAAGGCCGGCGGCGCGGACGTGCTCTGGCTGGAGACGATCAGCGCGCCGGAGGAGTATCGCGCCGCCGCCGAGGCGTTCCAGAAGGCGGACATGCCCTGGTGCGGGACCATGAGCTTCGACACCGCGGGGCGTACGATGATGGGCGTGACCGCGCCGGACATGGTCGCGCTGGTGGAGGGCCTGCCCAACCCGCCCATCGCCTTCGGGGCGAATTGCGGGACCGGTGCGGCGGACCTGATGCGCACGGTGCTGGGCTTCATGGAGGCCGGCCCGAAACGGCCCGTGATCGCCAAGGGCAACGCCGGCATCCCGAAATACGTGGACGGCCACATCCACTACGACGGCACCCCGGCGCTGATGGCCGATTACGCGGTGCTCGCACGCGACGCGGGCGCGCGGATCATCGGCGGCTGCTGCGGTACCATGCCCGAGCATCTGGAACGGATGCGCGAGGCGCTGGAGACGCGCCCGAAAGGCCCCGTGCCCACGCTCGAGCAGATCACCGCGGCGCTTGGCGACTTCTCGTCCGCAAGCGACGGCACCGGCGAGGCCGAGCAGGGCGCGGCACCGCGCCGCCGTCGCCGCCGCCGGGGCTGAATGGCCGCGCGGCGCATCGAGCCCGGCCCGCCCTCGGCCCTGTCAGAAGAGCGAGGGCTGCGCCGGATCGCCCGATCCGGGCGGCGGTGCGAAGAGATCGGTGCGCAACTCCGGCAGCGCCTCGGCCAGCCCCTCGCGCCGGGAGGCCAGCGCGAAGCGCTGCGCCACGAGCGCGGCGTAGGGCCCCTCACCCCTCATGCGCCGGCCCCAGTCGGAGGCGTAGTCGCGCCCGCCATGCATCTCCCGCAGCCGCGCCATCACGCGCCCTGCGCGATCCGGGTAGTGCTCGGCCAGCCAGTCCCGCCAGAGCTCGGAAACCTCCCGGGGCAGGCGCAGCATGACCCAGCTCGCCGCGACGGCGCCCGCCTGCCGCGCGGCCGCGAGGATCGACTCGAGCTCGGGGTCGGTGAGGCCGGGCACGACCGGCGAGACCATGACGCGCACCGGGACGCCCGCCTCGGACAGGCGCCGGATCATGGCGAGGCGCCGCGCCGGCGCGGGCGCGCGCGGCTCCATCCGGCGGGCGAGGCCCGCATCGAGCGTTGTGAGCGAAATGCCCACCCGCACCAGCCCCCGCGCCGCGAGGCGCGCGAGGATGTCGATGTCGCGCTCCACCACCGTGCCCCGCGTCACCACACCCACCGGATGCGCGAAGCGGTCCAGAACCGCGAGGCAGGCGCGCGTGTGCCCGCGGTCGCGCTCGACGGGCTGGTAGGGGTCGGTCGCGGTGCCGAGGGCGATCGTCGCGGGCCGGTAGGACGGGCGGGAAAGCTCACGCTCCAGCGCCGCGGCGATACCGGGCCGCGCCACGAGCCGCGTCTCGAAATCGAGCCCGGGCGAGAGGCCGAGATAGGCGTGGGTGGGCCGCGCGAAGCAGTAGACGCAGCCATGTTCGCAGCCGCGATAGGGGTTGAGCGAGCGGTCGAAGGGGATGTCGGGAGAGGCGTTGCGCGTGATCGCGCGCCGCGTCGCCTCTTCGGTCACGACCGTGCGCAGGACCGGCGTCTCCTCGGCGATGTCCCAGCCGTCCTCCACCGCGACCCGCGCATGGCGCTCGAAGCGGCCCGCGCGGCAGCTCGCGGCGCCGCGGCCGGGGCGGCGGGCAGGATCGATCAGAGGCACGTCGCGCTCCATGGGGCGAGCGTAGAACACAAGCAGAACATTCGCAACGCTGCGCGCGGGCGCGCCCGCGCCGCTCACAAAGCGCGGCCGCGTCGGTGCAGGCGCGGCGCATGTCGCAATCCGCCAAGTGCGGCTGCGACGAATTGACCAAACAGCACGAAGCAATACCGCCGCGCCAGACTGCGGCGGCGTCAGGGGAACGCGACATGGCCGAAGAAGAAGACGACATCATCCTGTCCGAACTCGACGACGAGGAACTCGTCCAGCAGATGCACGACGACCTCTACGACGGTCTCAAGGACGAGATCGAGGAAAGCGTGAACATCCTGCTCGAGCGTGGCTGGCAGCCCTATGGCATCCTGACCGAGGCGCTCGTGGCCGGCATGACCATCGTGGGCAAGGACTTCCGCGACGGCATCCTTTTCGTGCCCGAGGTGCTTCTGGCCGCGAACGCGATGAAGGGCGGCATGGCGATCCTCAAGCCGCTGCTGGCCGAGACCGGCGCGCCGCGCATGGGCAAGATGGTGATCGGCACAGTGAAGGGCGACATCCACGACATCGGCAAGAACCTCGTCTCCATGATGATGGAGGGAGCGGGCTTCGAGGTGGTGGATCTCGGGATCAACAACCCGGTGGAGAACTACCTCGAGGCGCTGGAGGCCGAACAGCCCGACATCCTCGGCATGTCGGCCCTGCTGACGACCACCATGCCCTACATGAAGGTCGTGATCGACACGATGGTCGAGAAGGGCATCCGGGACGACTACATCGTGCTCGTGGGCGGCGCGCCGCTGAACGAGGAATTCGGCCGCGCGATCGGGGCGGATGCCTATTGCCGCGACGCCGCCGTGGCGGTCGAGACGGCCAAGGACTTCGTCCTGCGCAAGCACAACCAGATGACCGCGGGCGCCTGATACGCTCCTGTCTTTCGCTGCCGGCGCGCGCCCCCCAAGGGGCGCGCCGGCCTTGGCCCGCGCGGCTTGGCGGGGCGGGGCGGCACCTTCCCGCGGGCCGGCAGGCAGACTAGGTTCAGCCCATGACGCCCGAGACGCCCGCCACCCTGCCTGACGACGCCACGCTCACCCGCGAGGGGCGGAGGACCGTGCCCGCGCGGGCGGGGCGGGTGCTGCTGATCGCCTGCGGCGCCCTCGCGCGCGAGATCCTGGACCTCAAGGCCGCGAATGGCTGGGAGCACCTGGAGCTGCACTGCCTGCCGGCGATCCTGCACACTCACCCCGACCGCATCCCCGAGGCGGTGCGCGAGGCGGTCGCCCGCCACGGGAACGGTTTCGCACGGATCTGCGTGGTCTATGCCGATTGCGGTACCGGCGGCCATCTCGCGGCGGTCTGCGAGGAGCTCGGCGTGGAGATGGTCGCGGGGCCGCACTGCTACAGCTTCTTCGAGGGCAACCGCGCCTTCGCGACCCGCGCCGAGACGGAATTCACCGCCTTCTATCTCACCGATTTCCTCGTCCGGCAGTTCGACGCCTTCGTCTGGGAACCGCTCGGTCTCGACCGCCACCCGGAATTGCGCGACAGCTATTTCGGCCATTACGAAAAGCTCGTCTACCAGGCGCAGACCGACGATCCGGCGCTGACCGACCGCGCCCGCGACTGCGCCGTGCGGCTCGGGCTGCCGTTCGAACGCCGGTTGACGGGATACGGCGACCTGGAGGGAACGCTCGCCCACTGGGCGCGGCAGGGCTGACGGGCGGCGCGTCCGGGGCGGCTGCGGCGCCGCGCGACAGTCCCACGGCAGCCCGGCACGCTCCAGGACTGCGCGGGGCTTTGCCGTGCGCGGTGCCCCTTACATCCCGGCCGCGCTTTCGCGGATGCGCTCGATCATGGCGCGCAGCCCGTTCGAGCGCTGCGCCGAAAGATGATCGTTCAGTTCCAGCCGCGCCAGTTCCGCCCGCGCATCGACGGCGGGCACCTCGTCCACGGGCAACCCGTTGTAGAGTTGCCGCAGCACCGCGATCAGCCCGCGCACGATCAGCGCGTCGCTGTCGCCGTCGAAATAGAACCGGCCCTCCTCGGCCCTGGGATGCAGCCAGACCTGGCTCGCGCAGCCGTCGACCTTGGTGGCCGGCACCTTGAGCGCCGGGTCGAGCGGATCCATCGCCTTGCCCTGCTCGATCACGTAGCGATACCGGTCCTCCCAATCGTCGAGGAACTCGAAATCCGCCACGATGTCCTCGAAGGCCCCACTCGCCATCGCCTGATCCCCTGCATGTGCCATCACTCGTGACCTAGGCGCGCCGGGCGGGCGGGTCCAGCCCCGCCTTGCCGCTTTTCAAGCCCGCGACGATGCGCTACTCGGAGGGAAAGGCGGGAAAAGGGGCAGTGTCCATGCGCAGATCGGTGACCGTGCTCGTGCTGGCGGCGACCCTCCTGGCGGGCTGTGCGACCGTGCGCGAGTCGCGCCTCAACCCGTTCAACTGGTTCGGCCGCTCCGTCCCCGTCGAGGCCGCGGGCGACACCAACCCGCTGATCCCGCAGCGGCGCGCCTTCGCCCGTCCCGAGGACGTCTATCGCGGCGTGCCGATCGACCAGATCACCGAGCTTCGCGTGGAGCCGATGCCGGGCGGCGCCATCGTGACGGCCACCGGCCTCGCCGCGCGCCAGGGCCCCTACGAGGTGCGGCTCGTGCCCCTCGGCGATCCCGACCGCGCGGATCTGCGTGCCTACAGTTTCAACGTGATCTATCCCGCCTACCGCACCGCGGTGGGTCCGGCCCGCTCGCGCGAGGTGACGGTGGCAACGTTCCTCTCGGACGGAGAGCTCGAGACCGTGCGAATGATCCGCGTGCAGGGCGCGCGCAACGCGCGCGAGTCGCGGCGCTGAAGGACCGGCTCAGCCCTCGGGCAGGTCCACCACGGCCACGTTGCGCCCCTTCGCGGCCAGCGCGATGCCCCCCTCGCAAAGCCGCAGCGCGTCGGCGCCGAACACCTCGCGCCGCCATCCCCTGAGCGCGGCCACGTCGCGCGCGCCGCCCGCGAGCGCGTCGAGATCGGCGGCCGAGGCGATGAGTTTCGACGCGACGCCCGCCTGCTCGGTCTTGGCCTTCAGAAGCACCCGAAGCAGATCGGCCAGTGCCGGATTGGCCTGCAGCTTGTCGCGTCCGCGCTCGGGCTGCGGCAAATCCTGCTGGGGGCATTCCAGACCCACGCGGACGGCCGTCAGGATCCCCTCGGCGATCTCGCCCTTGCGCGCCTCGCGCAAGAGCAGGCGCGCGCGCGACAGCTCCTGCTGGTCGCGCGGCTTGGTCGAGGCAAGCTCCAGCAGCGCGTCGTCCTTGAAGACGCGCGAGCGCGGGATGTCGCGCGATTGCGCGTAGCCTTCGCGAAAGCGGGCAAGCTCGCGCACCACGGCAAGGAAGCGGGGCGAGTCGTTCCGCGTCTTGATGCGCTTCCACGCATCCGAGGGGTGCAGCTCGTAGGTGGCCGGATCGGTGAGCGTCGAAAGCTCCTCCTCGACCCAGCCGGTGCGGCCGGTCTCCTTCAGTCGCCGCGCCAGATGCTCGTAGATCTGGCGCAGATGGGTCACGTCGGCCAGCGCGTAGGTTTTCTGCGCGTCGGTGAGCGGGCGGCGCGACCAGTCGGTGAAGCGCGAGGACTTGTCGAGCGGCGCCTTTGCGATCTTGCGCACCAGCGTCTCGTAGCCCACCTGCTCGCCGAAGCCGCAGACCATCGCGGCGACCTGCGTGTCGAAGAGCGGCTTCGGGATCACGCCCGCATCCACGTAGAAGATCTCCAGATCCTGCCGCGCGGCATGAAAGACCTTCACCGTGCCCTCGTGGCGGAAAAGCTCGTAGAGCGGCGCGAGCTCCAGATCGCCCGCGATCGGATCCACCAGCACCGCGTCGGCGTCGTCCTCGCCGGGCATGGCGAGCTGCACGAGGCAAAGCTTCGAGTAATAGGTCCGCTCGCGCAGGAACTCCGTGTCGACGGTCACGTAGGGGCGCGTCATCGCCTCGCGGCAGAAGGCGGTCAGCTCTTCGGTGTTGGTCAGTGTGCGCATGAAACCCTGTCGCTTGAAACCTTCGCTCGTGGCCTGCCCGTCCTCGCGAGCGGGCGGCCGGGTGGTCGTAAGCCATGGCGGCGCGGATGAAAAGCGCCGCTCACAGCAGACGTACCGGCGTCGTGTCGCCGGCCGCGAAACGCCGAAGCACCGCGGGATAAAGGCGATGCTCGGCCGCCAGAACCCGCGTGGCCAGCGTGCCGGGGGTGTCGTCAGGCTCCACCGGTACCCGCGCCTGCCCGAGGATCGGGCCGTCGTCGAGCGCGGCCGTGACCTCGTGCACGGTGCAGCCATGCGCCTCGTCGCCCGCGGCGAGCGCGCGGGCATGCGTGTCGAGCCCGCGGTATTTCGGCAGAAGCGAGGGGTGGATGTTGAGGATCCGCCCGGCCCAACGGCCCACGAAGCCTTCGCTCAGCACGCGCATGAAGCCCGCGAGGCAAAGAATGTCGGGCCGGGCCGGGGCGAGCGCGGCGTCGAGCGCGGCCTCGAAGCTCTCGCGGTCGGGAAACCGCGTGTGATCCACCACCGCCGTGGGCACGCCGAGCGCCTCGGCCCGCGCGAGCCCGCCCGCGCCGGGGCGGTTCGACAGGACCAGCACGGGGCGGGCGGGATGATCGCCCGCCATGCTTTCCACGAGGCGCACCATGTTGGAGCCGCCGCCCGAGATCAGGATGGCGACCCGCCGCGTCACCCGAGCGCGCCCCGGTAGCCGACCCCCTGCCCCGCGGTGACCCGGCCGATCCGGTGCACGGTCTCGCCCTCGGCGCGCAGCAGCGCGGCCAGCGCGTCGGCCCGGTCGGGCGCGACCACCGCCACCATGCCGATACCGCAGTTGAAGCTGCGCAGCATCTCGGCGCCGTCCACGCCGCCCTCGGTCATGATCCAGCCGAAGACCGGCGGCAGCGCCCAGGCGGCCAGATCGATCTCGGCGCCGAGCCCCTCGGGCAGGACGCGCGGCAGGTTCTCGGTGAGCCCGCCCCCGGTGATGTGGGCGAGTGCCCGAACGCCGCCCGCGCGCCGCGCCGCGAGCGCGGGTTTGACGTAAAGCCGCGTGGGGGTGAGAAGCGCCGCGCCGAGCGATCCCGCGCCCCAGGGGCACGGCGCGTCCCACGCGAGTCCCGCGCGCTCGGCCACCAGGCGCACGAGCGAGAAGCCGTTCGAATGCACGCCGTCCGAGGCGAGGCCCAGCAGCACGTCGCCCTCCGAGACGCCCGACGGAAGCGCCTGACCGCGTTCCATGGCGCCCACGGCGAAGCCCGCGAGGTCGAAATCGCCCGCCCCGTACATGCCCGGCATCTCCGCCGTCTCGCCGCCGATGAGCGCCGCGCCCGACCGCGCGCACCCTTCCGCGATCCCCTCGATCACGTCGGCCGCCCCATCGGGCTCGAGCCGCCCGGTCGCGAAATAGTCGAGAAAGAAGAGCGGTTCCGCCCCCTGGCAGACGAGGTCGTTCACGCACATCGCCACGAGATCGACCCCCACGCCCGCGAGCGTGCCGGTGTCGATGGCGATGCGCAGCTTGGTGCCGACCCCGTCGGTCGCAGCCACGAGGACCGGGTCCGCGTAGCCCGCCGCCTTGAGGTCGAAGAGCGCGCCGAACCCGCCGAGCCCGGCCATGACGCCCGGCCGCGCGGTGCGCGCGGCGGCGGGCTTGATCCGCTCCACCAGCGCCTCGCCGGCGTCGATATCGACGCCCGACCGGGCGTAGGTCAGTCCGTTCTTCTGGGTCATCGGCTGTGCTCCGGGCGGCTCGCGGGTGTGCGAGGGCGTATCCCAACGCTCCGGACCCCGCAACTCCCGCGGCCGCGCCATTCACTCGCCCGGTCAGGCGTCTTTCGGCTCGAAGACGAGGCTCGTGCCGTTGATGCAGTGCAGCACCTGCCCCTCGACCAGCAGGATATGGCCAAGATGGCTTCCGCAGCGGCGGCAATGCGCCTCGATCTCGGGTTTGGCGACCGGCTCGTCCTGCGATGTTCCGGCGCTCATGTCCGTAACCTGCACCTCGAAATACTGGATCCCGGTGAGGACGGCGTTGGGCTCGCTGTGGCGGAAGAAGACCCAGCCCTTGTCGAGCGGTTCCTTGTACCGCGCGTCGTAGGCGGGCAGGTCGCACCCCCGGCAGCGGTAAAGGCCGGCGCGGCCTTCCGTCACCAATGGGCTCGTGTGCGGGCGCTCGGTGACTTCCTCGCGCAGAACGCGGAATTCCGTGTCGTCGAGCATGGCGCGCCACTCGGCCTCGCTGCGCTGGATCTCGAAGGTGAAGCCGTCGCCGGCGGTGGCGGCATCCGCGGAACGCGGCCGGCCGGCCGCCAGCGTCGCGGCCGTCGCCGCCGCGGATCCCAGAAAACTGCGGCGGCCCAGCCTGGCGTGATGTGCGTCGGTCATGGCATCTGTCTCCCTCTTGCGTGTCCGGACAGGCTACACCCGCCGCCCGCTCACACGCGACGAAACCCGTCGTGAGCCGGACGCGCGCCGCGCGCACGCCGCCGTGCGCAAGGCTGCGGTGACTCGTCGCGGCCCTGTAGGGTGGTCGTGAACGCCGCCGGCAAGCCGCGCGTCGCGGACCAGGGCGCGCCCGGACACCGAGACCGTGAAAGGCCATGATCGCAGGCGCAACGCGCCGCTCACAGGACGTTCACCCGTGATCCTCGCAAGGTGTTTTGTGCGTGAACGGCCCGTGGACCTAGCGTCATCCCTGCCTGAACATCAACGAAGGAGGGCAACATGAAACTGAACCTGAAAACCGTCATCTCCGGCCTCGTCGCCGCGAGCGCACTTTCCACTTTTGCCGTCGCTCAGGGCAGCGGCGACATGGAAAGCAACATGCAGGAGGGCGACTACCGCATCGAGATCATGGCCAAGGGCGACGCGCCGGTGGGCTATCGCATCTTCGCGGACGGCAACATCGTCCAGCTGCACGAATGCGGCATCGGCATGGAGGACTCGGTCTACGACAACAACGCCGCCGGGACCGTGTTCGACGGGCGCGACTGCTTCCAGGTGAGCGGGACCCTGCGCAACATCCAGGTGACCGACCGCGCGAACGCGACCATCCTCGTGAACGGCGAGGAAGTGTAAGGCCCCGGGCTCCAGCGGGGCGCGGCGGCACCGCCGCCGCGCCCTGCCCCGCCCCGCACGCGGCCCCACCGCCGGGCGGACTTGACCTGACCACCCGCCCCTGCCAATCAGATCGCGGCGGGCCTGTAGCTCAATCGGTTAGAGCAGAGCGCTCATAACGCTTTGGTTGGGGGTTCGAGTCCCTCCGGGCCTACCAGTCCTCTCGAGACATGCGCTGGCATCACGCGACACCCCCGGCGTGCAAACGGCCGGGCGCGGGTCGCGCCCGGCCGTCGCCGGTTTCGGATCCTCTTGGTCAGGCGATGATCAGATCGTCTGCCAGATCCACGGTGGTGCCGAGGCCGAGAAGCGTTACCGTGTCGCCTCCGCCGAAATCGAACACCACATCCGCTCCCGACAAGCTCGCGAAAGTGGCGACCACGCTCGCCGCATCGGTCTCGCCGCCCGTAAGCGTCGAAGACAGGAACATCCGGTCCTCTCCGATCACGAAGTCCGCGACGCGGTCGGCACCTATTCCGGTCTCGTTGAAAATGAAGAGATCGGTGTTGCCGCCCCCCAGCAGGTAGTCGTCTCCGGCATCGCCGCGAAGCCGGTCGGCGCCGTTGCCCCCGTTGAGAACGTCATTGCCGACGCCTCCGACCAACTGGTCGTTGCCGCCTCCCCCGATCAAGCGATCGTTTCCGGCATTGCCGAACATCACCGAGCCTCCGGAGCCGTCAAGCAGGGTGTCTGCTCCCGTGCCGCCATACATCTCGTTACGTTCCGTGCCGCCGGACGCGACAAGCGTATCGTCGCCCGCATCACCGACAAACCGGTTGGCCCCGGACCCGTCCACCAGACGGTCGTTGCCCTCGCCGCCATTCAGGATGTCGTCGCCGGAGCCACCATCGAGCGTGTCGTCGCCGCCGAGGCCGATCAGCACGTCGTCGTCGTCGCCGCCGTCGATGACGTCGTTGCCGTCACCCCCGTTGAGAACGTCGTCGCCCGCGCCGCCGTCGATCGTGTCGTCGCCGCCCAGACCCTGAACGCTGTCGTTGCCGCCAAGCGCGAGGATCTCGTCGGCGTTCTCGGTGCCCAGGAGATCGTCGTCGCCTTCCGTTCCGGTGATGACGCCCGGCGGTGCCGTTGGAACATCATAGTTCGCGAGCAGGAAGTCCTCGATCGCGAGGGCCTCGTCCACGCCGTTGAGCGTCGCGACATCGGTGCCGTCGATGCTGACCGTGAGGTTGCCGGCATCCACGGTCTGCGTCACCAGCGTG
Organism: Rhodosalinus sp. FB01; assembly: GCF_041365715.1. Classification (NCBI taxonomy): domain Bacteria; kingdom Pseudomonadati; phylum Pseudomonadota; class Alphaproteobacteria; order Rhodobacterales; family Paracoccaceae; genus Rhodosalinus; species Rhodosalinus sp. FB01. The sequence continues at coordinate 49,463 of NZ_JBGFSH010000004.1, forward strand.
TCGAAGGTCACGTCGTCCACGCCGTGATTGATCAGCCCGAGGATGTCCGTGCCGACCTCGAAGTCATTGATCGTGCTCGCCACGAGGCTGGCCAATGCGGTGGCGTAGCCCACCACGAAAAGATCGGTCCCCGTGTCGCCGGTGAAGGTGTTGCCGCCGCGGCCAGCGAGGTGATCGTCCCCCGCGGTCCCGGTCACCGTCTCGCCGGCCGCCGCGATATCGATCTCCTCGTAGTCCATGAGGAGTTCGGTGCTGTAGAGCGTCGCGGGCTTGATGTCGCCCTTGACGTAGAAGGAAACGTCGAAGTTGTCGGTCAGGTTGAGACCGTTTTCAGACACTTCGCCGGCGTTGTTCATCCATCCGGCGCTGATCGACAGCGGCGACACCGGGAACTCCCAGTCGAGCAGGTTGAGAACCGTCTGCGTTTCCGCGCCCGTCTCGTACTTGATCTCGTCCTGCCGCGGCGGCGGGGGCGAGCTGGGATCGGTCGTCACCTCCACGCCCGGCAGATCCTGCCCGTACTTGTTGGGCTTGAGCCGCCAGCGCGGGCCGGTGTCGTAATCCGTTTCCGTCTCGTTCAGCACCGGCTCGAAGGGCTCCCGGTCCATCGTGGTGTACCAGGCGTTGGTGAAGCCCTCGGCCCCGTCGTTCGCGCCGATCGCGGCGATGTCGCTGGCCGCCCACTGGTCCGCGAGCAACTGGTCCTTCAGGATCGTGCCGGCGGGATAGAGCGTGCCGTCGCCCGCGTAGTAGTCGTCGGTCGAGACCCAGACCTCGCGCGGCCCCTGCCCGTCGAGATTGTAGTCCGGAACGCTCTCGTAGGTCGGCAGCGTGCCGATCGCCGACTCGTTCTCGTAATCCTCGGGCCGGACCTGGTCGTTGGGGTTGTTGGTGATCGTGTGATGGGTCACCAGCTCGGCCGAGGTGATCCGGTAGAGCGGCATCACGTCGGGATCTTCCGCGGTCGGCGTCTTCCACTCGTCCGGCAGCGGCATTTCCACCTCGAGGCGGATGTCGTTGGGACGCTTCACCATGTTGCCCCACCGGTAGAGGAGCTTGCCGTCGTCCTTCAGCGTCACGGAGTAGTCCGTGCTCACGGCGATGTCCGCGGCGATGGTGGTCTCGTTCGGAGCGAGCACGTCCTTGATGTCCTCGACGCCGTCGCCGTTCACGTCGCCCACGATCGGGATCACGTCGGCGACGAACTGCCCGTCATAGGTGCCCCCGACGATCACGAGGTTGTCGTCCAGCGGATATTCGGCATCCGGGTCGCCCGGATAGCGCTGGTCCGACAGGATGTTCTGCATCACGATATAATGCTCGGTGGAGGCTTTCACCGAGTTGCCGCCGAGGCCGGCGAGCCAGGTGCCGAGAAGCGCCGGGGCCTTGAACTCGTCCGTCGGTGCGTCCGACAGCACAAGGCCTATCTGTTCGCCGCCGTCGCCGAGCAGATCGCCCGCGAAGCCCTCTTCGTATTCGGGGTTGAGGACGAAATCCTTCTGCACGGCGCCGTCGAAATCGGTGACGAGGAAGCCGAACTCGCTGTTGATCGGGTAAAGGCTAACACCGTCGTTGGTGACCTTCGGATCGGCGGTGAAGTCGATGACCGGGGTTTCGCCCGGCGGCACGTCACCCTGCGTGAGCCCGTCGAAGGTGCCGGTGACATCATTGGTGCTGAAGACGTGGACCACGCTGTAGTCCGGCGTCGTGTTCAAAGGTTGGTCGAAATCCTGAACATTCTCGGGATTGATCGGTGTAGCCATTCTTCCCTCCACTCCAAAACCATTGGCGAACAATAAAGTGCCGACGTCGCAATCACATCCGGGACCAGACGACTCGCTTCCGCGCGCTCACTCCGCCATGGAAAACGCTAGGCGCGGCCCGGTGGGGGGGCATTGATAGATATCAACGTGACGCCAGCACCGGCACGGGATCGTACATCGGCGCACTCTCTGGCCTGTGCCCGCTGCCGCGGCGGAACATGCGCCGGGACGCCTGTCCGCGCCCGCCGTGACGGGGCCGCCCCTTGGCCCGCGGCCGCACCCGGAGGACGCGGCCCGGGTCTGCCGCGCGCCGCCTAGGGAACAGTTGCACGGCGCGCGCTCCGACATGGCCCGCGAGGCCTGGGAAATGAGTGCTCGGGCGGGTCGGACCGCCATTTCCGCAGATGTCGACGTGCGAAGAAATGGCCGCTTTGCAGTCATCGGGCCAATCTTGCGCCGAAAGCCCGCATCGAGGTTTGGATCGCAAGCAATTCCCGCCGGCAGATGTGCCGCCGGGATTTGAGTTCGGTCGCGCCCGGGCCACGCGCAGACCGGACGCGCAAGCATGGCCGGAGCGCGGCGGTCAGCGGCGCGAACCTGCCCCGTTGCCACCACCATGGCCGCCATTACCGTTACCACCACCATGGCCACCACCACCATGGCCGCCACCACCATGGCCGCCACCGCCGTGGCCGCCATCGCCACCGCCATTGCCGGAGCCGCCATGGCCGCCGCCACCACCACCACGACCGGACCCGTCCGTGTCGAGCTTGCCATGCGCGTTTCTGGCCAGCGCGCCGCGCATCTCGTCTTCGCCCGGGGTATCGGCGCTGCGCGCCTGGTTCGCGTCGTGATACTTGGACAGGACGGTATCGTCCTCGCCCGCCCACGGATTGCCGTGGTCCGCCTGCAGCGGTGCGCCAAGGCATAGCGTTGTTGCGACGAAGGTCGCGGCCAGTGTCGATCGTTTCATGAAAGTCTCCTCGCTCAGGTCAGGCCCCCACCTGAAACGGGAAGATATCACACATAACGCAATCGTGATATATCAAATATGGAATTCGTTGCGGCCTGCGCAGGAAACCGCCGGCACGGTGCGGCGGCGTCCGGCTCAACGCAGCGGTTGCAGGTTTTCGGCCGGCACCGTCGCGCGCACCTCCCGTCCCATCATCGAGAACAGGATCCGCAACCGCGCCGGTTCATCCATCGCCTCGATCCGGCCCGCGAGATCGGTGAAGGGCCCGGCCACCACGCGCACCCGGTCGCCCTCCGCGAGGCAGGGCGCGCCGATCAGCCGGCCCTCCTCATCGCAGCGCGCGCGCAGCACGTCCACGAAGCCCGCAGGCAGCGGGCTCGGCCCGCGCTGGGCCGTCTGCACCAGACGCGCCACGCCGCGCGTGCCCTGCACCGCGCGCCAGGGGCCCGCCCGGGGCGTCGCGCGGACGAAGAGGTAACCGGGAAACAGCAGCCTGCGCAGGCCGCGCAGCCGGCGGCCCCGGCGGCTCGTCTCGAGGCGCCAGGGGGCGAAGGTGTCGAAACCCTGCCGGCCGAGATGGGTGACGGCCATGGAAAGACCGTTCGGCTTGAGCTGCGCGACGAACCACCCATCGCTTTCGGCCCGGGTGGCGGAGGTGTCGGCGACGGCGTGCAAGCTCATGTTTTCGGGCCACTCCTGTGCGTGTGGGAAGGCTCCGGAAAACTGGTTAAGACACCGTTAATGGGCGATGTTAAAAATGAATTGACCCGCATGGCGGGAATCCGCGAAGGTCTTTCCATGACCGCGCCGCGGATATCACGGGCGCCCTGACCGGGCGACTTCCGCTGCGGTAGCCATGGCGCGCCGCCCCCCCCCGCGCGCCGCCTTTCCGATCATGAACGACGCCCGCCCCATCGCCGCGCCGCCCCATGCCGCGCTTCTTCGCCGCCGGATCGCGTCGCGCGACGCGATTTTCGGCGTGGTGGGCCTTGGCCATGTCGGCCTGCCGCTCGCGGCGGTGGCGGCCGGCGCGGGGCTTTCCACGCTCGGCTTCGACATCGACGACGCGACCTGCGCGGCGCTCATGCGCGGCGAAAGCCATTTGCGGCACTTCCCCTCCGAGGGGATCTCCGGGCCCGTCGCGGCGGGGCGGCTTCGGGCCACCACCGATGTCGCGCGCCTCGCGGAGCCCGACGTGCTGGCGATCTGCGTGCCGACGCCGCTCACCGACGCGCGGGAGCCCGATCTCGGCCCGCTGACGCGCGCCGCGCGGGACATCGCCGCGCGGCTGCGGCCGGGGCAACTCGTGATCGTCGAGTCGACCACCTATCCCGGCACCACCGAGGAGGTCGTGCGGCCCATCCTGGAGGCGGGCGGCCTCGTCTGCGGGCACGACGTCTTCCTCGCCTTCGCGCCGGAGCGCGAGGATCCCGGCAACACCGCCTTCGGGACGCGGAACACCCCCAAGGTGGTCGGCGGGTCCTGCCCGGAGGCGCGGCGGCTCGCCCGCGACCTCTACGGCCTTTTCACCGACCGCGTCGTCACCGTGTCCGACACCCGCACCGCGGAGGCGGTGAAGCTGGCCGAGAACGTGTTCCGCGCCGTGAACATCGCGCTCGCGAACGAGCTCAAGGACGTGCTGGAGCCGATGGGCGTGGACATCTGGGAGGTGATCGAGGCCGCGGCCACCAAGCCCTTCGGCTACATGCCCTTCCATCCGGGGCCGGGCCTTGGCGGGCACTGCATCCCGGTGGACCCCCACTACCTTGCCTGGAAGGCGCGCGCGCACGGGCGGGCCGCGCGGGTCGTCGAGCTTGCCGCGGAGATCAACGCGGCGATGCCCGGCCGCGTCGCGGACCGCGTCGCCGAGGCGCTCGCGCGGCGGGGCGGGACGGGCGTGCGCGGCGCACGGATCCTCGTTCTGGGCGTGGCCTACAAGAGGAACGTGGCCGATGTGCGCGAAAGCCCCGCGCTGCGGATCATCGAGCGGCTCGAGGCGATGGGCGCGGCCACGGATTTCCACGACCCGCAGGTCGCGCGCCTGCCCGCCCTCGCCGCGCATCCCGGCCTCTCGGGCCGCGCGGGCGTGGCATGGCGTGACGACCTCGCCGCGGGCTATGACGCGGCGCTCGTCGTCACCGACCACGACGCGGTGGATTACCGCGCGGTGGTGCGCCATGCGCCCCTCGTCGTGGACACGCGCAACGCCTGCCGCCGCGCCGGGGCATCGGGCTCCAACCTCGTGCTCGCCTGAGACGAGATGGCCGGAGGCTCCCGGATCGACTGCGTGGTGGGCGCCCGGCCCAATTTCGTGAAGATGGCGCCGATCCTCCGCGCGCTCCGCGCGGAAGGCGTCTTCGCGCCGCGGCTCTTGCATACGGGGCAGCACTACGACCCCGAGATGGACGCGGTGTTCTTCGAGGAGCTCGGGCTGCCGCGCCCCGACGTGCCTCTCGGCGCGGGCGGCGGCACGCAGACGGTGCAGACCGCCCGGATCATGGAGCGGCTCGACGCCGCTTTCGCGACCGATCGCCCGGCGCTCGTGCTGGTCGTGGGCGACGTGACCTCCACCCTCGCCGCCGCGCTCGTGGCCGCCCAGCACCGGATCCCGCTCGCCCATGTGGAGGCGGGGCTTCGCAGCGGCGACCGCGCCATGCCCGAAGAGATCAACCGGCTCGTGACCGACCGGCTCTCCGATCTGCTGCTGACCACGGAACGCACGGCGCAGGACCGTCTTGAGGCGGAGGGCGTGTGCAGGACGCGCATCCGCTTCGTCGGCAACGTGATGATCGACACGCTGTGCGAGGCGCTGCCGCGGGCTCGCCCGGCGGCCGAAACCATCGCCGCGCAGGACGGCGCGGGGCGGTTCGGCAGCGCCTGGCGCGCGGGCTTCGGCGTCGTCACGCTGCACCGGCCTTCGAACGTGGACGACCCCGCGCGGCTTTCTTCCGGCCTCGCCGCGCTGGAGGGGATCGCGGCGCGGCTTCCGCTGGTCTGGCCGCTGCACCCGCGTACCCGCGCGCGCCTCGCGGACACGGCGCTCCTGCCGCGCCTCGAGGGCTGCAAGGGGCTGCTCGTCACGCCGCCGCTGGGCTACCTGTCGATGCTGGGGCTGCTGCGCGAGGCGCGGCTCGCGATCACCGACAGCGGCGGGGTGCAGGAGGAGACCACGGCGCTCGGCGTGCCGTGCCTCACGCTGCGCGACAGCACCGAACGGCCGGTGACCATCGCGGAGGGCACCAACACGCTGTTGGGAACCGACCCTGCCGCCCTCGGCCCGGCGGTGGCGCGGGCGCTCGCGGGAGGGGCCGGGCCGGTCCGCAGCCCCGAACTCTGGGACGGGCGCGCGGCCCCTCGCGTCGCCCGTGCCGTGCGGGACTTCCTGATCCCGGCCTGAGCGTGATGCGCATCCTGCTGCTCTGCCACTACTACCCGCCCGAGACGAACGCGCCCGCCGCGCGCAGTTCGGAACACGCGCGCCACTGGGCCGCGGCCGGGCACGAGGTGACGGTCGTGACCTGCGCGCCGAGCCATCCGCGCGGGCGGCTCTACCCGGGCTACCGGAACCGCCCCTTCCAGAAGGAAACGCTGGAGGGCTTACAGGTGGTGCGCGTCTGGAGCCACATCGCCCCCAATACCGGCGTGTCGCGGCGCGCGGCGAGCCATCTTTCCTTCGCACTCTCGGCGCTGGCCGCCCTGCCACGCCTCGGCCGGCCCGACGTGATCCTCTCGACCTCGCCGCAGTTCTTCTGCGGGCTCGCGGGCCTGCCCGCGCGGCGGATGACCGGCGCGCGCTGGGTGTTCGAGGTGCGCGACCTCTGGCCGGAAAGCATCCTGGCGGTGAACGCGATGACGCGCGGCCGCGCGATCCGCGGGCTCGAGGCGCTCGAGGCGCGGGCCTATCGCGCCGCGGACCACGTTGTGCCGGTGGCCGAGGGGTTCGTGCCCCACATCGCCGACCGCCGCGGCGGGGCGGAGGGGATCACGGTGCTGCGCAACGGCGTCGACCTCGCGGCGTTCCACCCCGCCGCGCAAGAGGACGCGGCGGGTGCGAAGGCGCGCTTCGGGCTCGCGGGGCGCTTCGTGGCCACCTATGCCGGCACGCACGGGATGGCGCACGGGCTCGACGCGGTGCTCGACGCGGCCGCGCTTTTGCGCCACGAGCCGGGGGTGGGCTTCCTGCTGGTGGGCGACGGGGCGGACCAGGCGCGCCTCGCCGCGCGCGCCCGGGCGATGGCGCTGCCCAACCTTCGGGTGGCCGGCCCGCTCCCCCGCGCGGAGATGCCCTCCGTCCTCGCGGCGAGCGACGCGAGCCTCGTGCTCCTTCGGGACCGGCCCGCCTTCGCCCGGGTGCTGCCCTCGAAGCTCGCGGAAGCCATGGCGGCGGCGAAACCGGTGGTGCTGGGGGTGCGGGGCGCGGCGCGCGCCGAGCTCGAGGCCGCGGGGGCCGGCCTCGCCGTGACCCCTGAAAGCGCCGAGGAGATCGCCGCGGCGGTGCTGCGCCTCGCCCGCGATCCCGCCGAGGCCGCCCGCATGGGGCGGCGGGGCCGCGCCCATGCCGAGCGCCATTTCGACCGGCGCCGGATCGCGGCCGAGTATCTCTCGCTGCTGGAGGAGGTGGCGGCGGCATGAGCACCCTTGCCGGACTGGCCCGCGCCTGCGCCTTCGGGCGGCATATGCCGCTGGAGAAACTCGCCCGGCGCGCCGAACTCGTCGCCCGCAGACGGCTCGCCGACCGGCTCGGGCCGCGCGCGCCCGCCGCCCCGGCCGCGCGGGCGGCCGCGGCACCGCCGCAGCCGCTTTTCGCCCCGCGGCCCGGCTGCGCGGTGGCGCCCCGGGGCGCGGGCTTCGCGGTCATGCTCCTCAACCGGTGCGTGGAGATGCCGGGGCCCGGGATCGACTGGCAGGCCCCCGGCCCCGGACCGCGCGCGCAACTCTGGCGAATGACGCTGCATTACATGGAGTATCTCGAGGGCGCGGAGGACGCGCTCTGGGCGCGGCTGGTCTCGGACTGGCTCGACGCCAACGCGCGGCCCCGGCCCGGCGCCTGGGCGGATGCGTGGAACGCCTATACGCTCGCCACCCGCGCCTGCGTCTGGATGGACGAGCTCGCCCGGCGGCGGGCGCGGCTGCCGGCGTCCCTCGTCGCGCGGGCCGAGGAGAGCCTTCTCGGCCAGCTCGCCTTCCTCGCGCGGCACCTCGAGACCGATCTGGGCGGCAACCACCTGATCCGCGACCTCCGTGCCCTGATCCGGGGGGCGGCATATTTCGAGGGCCGCGCGCCCGAAGGCTGGCGCCGCCGCGCCGTGGCGCGCCTGCGCCGCGAGGTCGCCCGGCAGATCCTGCCCGACGGGATGCATTTCGAGCGCTCGCCCTCCTACCACTGCCAGGTGATGGCGGACCTCCTCGATTGCCGCGCCGCGCTGGCGGCGGAAGGCGCGTGGCTCGACGGCCCGCTCGCCGCCATGGCGATCGCGGCGGCGGACCTCGCGCATCCCGACGGCGGCGTGGCGCTTCTGAACGACGCGGGGCTCTCCATGGCGCGCCCGCCGTCCGAGTGCCTCGCAGCCTATACCCGCCTGATCGGCCCCGCCCCCGCGCCGCGCGAGACCTTCGCCTTTCCCGACGCGGGCTGTTTCGGGATGCGCCGGGGCCCGCTCTACCTCGTCGCCGATTGCGGGCGGATCGCGCCGGACGATCTGCCGGCGCACGGCCACGGCGACGCGCTCGGCTTCGAGCTCTCTGTCGACGGCCGGCGGGTGATCGTGGACCAGGGCGTGTTCGAATATGCCGAGGGTCCGCGCCGCGACGCCGCCCGGAGCACGGCGGCGCACAACACGCTGGCGCTCGCGGGGGCGGAGCAGGCGGAGTTCTTCGGCGCCTTCCGCTGCGGCCGGCGCCCCGAGGTGACGCTGGAGCGGTGGGAGGCCGGGCCTAAGGGCATCAGCCTCGAAGGGCGGCATGACGGTTATCGCACCGCGCCGGGCCGGCCGGTCCACCGCCGCCGCTTCGACGCGCACGCAACCGGCGTCACCATCGAGGACCGGCTGGCGGGCGGCCCGACGGCCGATGCGACGGCGGGCTTTCTCCTGCACCCCGACATCCGCGCCGAGCCGGGCCCGGACGGAAAGGCGGTGCGGCTTCACCTTGGCGGGTGCGCCCGGCTCGTGGTGGCCGCCACCGCCCCCATCCGCCTGGAGCCCGCCATCTGGTGGCCCGATCTGGGGGTCGAGCGGCGCACGACCCGCCTCAACGTCCTCGCCGGGCGCGGACCGCTTCGCCTGATCACCCGCATCACGCTTCTGGAAGGGAACGCCCCATGAAACAGCTTCGCCAGGATTACCGCGGTGGCGCGCCCGAGGTCGTGGAGGCACCCGCGCCCCGCGCCCTGCCCGGCCGCATTCTGGTCGCCACGCGCGCTTCGCTCATCTCCTCGGGGACGGAACGCCAGATCCTGGAACTCGCGCAGGCGACGCTCGCCGGGAAGGCCGCCGCGCGGCCCGACCTCGTGCGCCAGGTCGTCCGGACGGCGCGTCGCGAAGGGCTGCGGCGCACCGCCGAGAAGGTGCGCGCCAAGCTCGACGATCCCGCGGCGCCGGGTTACAGCCTTGCCGGCGAGGTGCTGGAGATCGGTCGCGGGGTCGCGGGGCTGGCCGTGGGCGACCGCGTGGCCTGCGCCGGCGCGGGCTTCGCCAGCCACGCCGAGATCAACGCCGTGCCCCGCAACCTCTGCGCGCGGATCCCGAAAGGCGTGAGCGACACGGAGGCGAGCTTCGCCACCGTGGGCGCGATCGCGCTTCAGGGCGTCCGCCGCGCCGCGCCCGCGCTCGGCGAGCGGGTGGCGGTGACGGGGCTCGGGCTTCTGGGGCTTCTGACCGTGCAGCTGCTGAAGGCCAACGGCTGCCGGGTCCTGGGATACGATCCCGACCCCGCGCGCGCCGCCCTCGCGCGCGAGCTTGGCGCCGAACACGCCGTCAGCGCGGATCTCGAGGGCGCGGCCGCGGCTTTCACCGGCGGCGCGGGGGCGGATGCCGTGATCGTCACCGCCGCCACACGGTCGAGCGCACCGGTCAACGCCGCCGCCGCGATCAGCCGGCTCGGCGGACGCGTGGTCCTCGTGGGCCTGACCGGCATGGAAATCGACCGCGACCTCTTCTACCGGCGCGAGCTCGACCTGCGCCTCGCGCTCTCGACCGGTCCCGGCCGCCACGACCCGGATTACGAGATCGCGGGCCGGGACTATCCGCTGCCCCATGTCCGCTGGACCGGGCAGCGCAACATGGAAGCGTTCCTGGATCTCGTGGCCTCGGGCCGGCTGACGCCCGCGCCGCTCGTCAGCCACCGGTTCGCCATCGCGCACGCGGCGCAGGCCTACCACCTGCTGGGCGGCGGTGGGCCGCACCTCGCCATCCTGCTCGACTATCCCGCCCCGCCGCGGGCCGCGCCCGCGCGCCGCCTCTCGCTGTCGCGGACGGCGGCGGACACGCGCCCGGGCGTGGGCTTCATCGGCTTCGGCAGCTACGCGCGCGGCACCCTCCTGCCGGCCCTGCGCGCCGCCAGCGGTACGACGCTCACCGCCGTGGTCACCTCGCGCGGCCTCTCGGCGCGGTCCGCGGCGGACAGCGCGGGCTTCGCCCGTGCCGCCACCGAGCCCGGCGCGGTTCTGGAAGATCCGGGAACGCAGGCGGTGGTCATCGCCACGCGCCACGACAGCCACGCGGGCTACGCGGCCGCGGCCCTGCGCGCGGGCAAGCATGTGTTCTGCGAAAAGCCCCTCGCGCTCGATCGTGAGGGGCTCGACGCCGTGCGCGCGGCGGCGGCAGAGGCGCCCGGGCTCCTGACGGTGGGCTTCAACCGCCGCTTCGCGCCGCTCATGGGCGAGATGAAGGCGGCGCTCGCCGGCATGGCGGGACCGCTCCAGATCCTCTACCGGGTCAACGCGGGGCCGCTGCCGCCCGAAAGCTGGATCCACGGCACGGAGGGGGGCGGACGGCTCCTCGGGGAATGCTGCCATTTCCTCGACGCGATGGCCCATCTCGCGGGCGCGCCCGCCGTTTCGGTCCAAGCCGTCGCGGCAAGCGGCGCGGGAGACGCGGTGTCCGCGCTTCTGCGTTTCGCCGACGGTTCCACCGGCGCGCTCGTCTACGCGCCCATGGGCGACCCGGCCCTCCCGAAAGAGCAGGTGGAGGTCTTCGCGGCCGGCCGGGCGCTCCGGCTCGAGGATTTCACGCGCCTCGAGATCGCAGCCGGCGGACGGCGAAAGGTCTTGCGCCGCAAGCAGGACAAGGGGCAGCGGGCGCTGATGGCGGCCTTCGTCGCGGCGATCCGCGAGGGCGGCGCCCCGCCGATCCCCGAGCCCGAGATCTTCGCCGCCACCGAGGCGAGCCTCGCGCTCGAACAGGCGGTCCGCACGGGCCGTGCCGTGCCCCTTCAGCGGCAGGACGGGACATGAGCGCGCCCGGCCGCCATCTCGCCTGGCGGGTCGGCCGGCGGGTCTACTGCGCCGCGCGCGGCGAGCAGCGCCGCGACGCCATCGCCCGGAACGGCGAGGCGATGCTCCAGCGCCGCGCCATCGCGGCCACCGGCGCCGCGCGCCCCTTCGCCGTCCTCGACATCGGCGCGAACCGGGGCGCATGGACGGCAAGCCTGCTGGAGCAGCTTCCACCCGCACGGCGCGCGGCCGGACGCCTTGCCGTGCACGCCTTCGAACCGGTGCGCGAGACCGCGGCGCTCTTTCGCGCCGAGATCGCGGCGCGCGCGGGGGCGGTCACGCTTCACGAGACGGCCCTGTCGGACACCGAGGGCCAGGCCGAGATCGCGCTGGAGGGGCCCGGCGCGGGGACGAACTCGCTCCACCCGTCGCGCCCCGGGCTGGCACGGCAACGCGTGCCGACAGCGCCGCTCGCCGCCGTCGCCGACGCGCTCGGCCTCGAACGGATCCACCTGGCCAAAAGCGACACCGAGGGCCACGACCTGCGGGTGCTCACCGGCGCGCGCCCGCTTCTGGCCGCCGGGCGGATCGACATCTTCCAGTTCGAGTACAACCACCGCTGGATCTTCGGGCGGGCCTTCCTGCGCGATGTCTTCGACCTGATCGGCGGGCTCGACTATACGCTCGTCCGCGTGGATCCGGCCGCCTGCACCGTGTTCGAGGACTGGCATCCGGAACTCGAACGCTTCTTCCAGTCGAACTACGCGCTCGTCCATGCCCGCGCGCTCGACTGGCTTCCGCTCCGGCGCGGGCGCTTCGACCGGTTCAACGTGCATGGCTGACGGCGCGGCCCGGGCGCACCCGTCCGTCGCGGTGTTTTTCGGTGCCTCCGGTCGCGCCCAGCCCGCCTCGGGCGCGGTCCGGAGCCTCGAGGCGCTGACGTGCGATCTGTCGGACGAATTCGCTCTCACGCTCGCGGCAAGCGCCGATGTGTTCTGCGCGACCGCGCGCGGCCTTTCACGCGTGGTGCTGGCGCCGGGCGGCGCGCGTTGGCACCCGGTCCGGCGCCTTCTGGCGCGCGGCGATTTCGACCTTGTCCATCTCAACAGCCTGTTCGACCGGGAAACCACGCTGCCCGTGCTGGCGCTGCGCCGCGCTGGGCTGGTGCCGCGCATGCCGGTCTTGGTCTCGCCGCGCGGCGAATGCGCGCCGGGCGCGCTCGCGCAGAAGGCCGGCGCGAAGCGCGCCTATCTCACGGCGCTCCGCCGCCTGGGGCTCCTGGACGACGTGTGGCTCCACGCAACCGCGCTGCAGGAACGCCGGGATATCGCCGCGCTCGGTCTTCCCGCGAGGGGCATCCTCGACGCGCCCGACACCGCGCGGCTCGCCCCTCCGCCCCAAAGTCTCAAGGGATCGAGACACCGCGGGGGACCGCTCAGGATCGTCTTTCTGGGGCGCGTCGCGCCCGTGAAGAACCTGGTCTTCGCGCTGGAGACGCTCACGCGCGTCCGCGTCCCGGTCGACTTCGACCTGATCGGCCCCGTCGTCTGCGCGCGGCACAAGGCGGCCTGCGACGCGGCGATTTCGCGGCTGCCGCGCCATGTGCGCGCGACATGGAAGCCACCGATCCCGGCGGAGGAACCAATATCCATCCTAGAGGCTTATGACGCTTTCTTCATGCCCAGCCTGAACGAGAGCTACGGCCACGCCATCGCCGAGGCGCTGGCCGCCGGCCTGCCCGTCATCACCAGCGACCGCACGCCCTGGCGCGGTCTCGCCGAGGCACGGGCGGGATGGGACCTGCCGCTTGGCGAGCCCTTGCGCTTCGCCGCCGCGATCGATCGCTACGCCGCCCTGCCGCCCGAGGAACGGCAGCGCTGGCGGCGCGGCGCGCGCCGGCTGGCGGAGCGTCGCCATGCGGAGGCGGACGCGGCACGCGCCACCGCCGCCATGTTCCGCACCGCCATGTCGCCCGAGGCGCCGCGGCCGTGACGCCCACCCAGAGCCCGCGCTGGCAGATCGGCGCAACGCTTGTCCGCCCGGGCCGGGGCGGCATCGCCGCCGTGGCGCGCATCACGCTCCGCGCGCTTGTCGAGGCGGGGGCGGATGCGGCCCTTCTGTCATATCTCGACGACCGCCCCGGAATGGCGGCGGGCCGGACCATGCGCGTTGCGCGAGGAAGCCGCGCCCGGTTTGCCGCGGGCCTGCTGGCCGCCGCCGCCCGCAGCGACCTCTTCCTTTACGATTCCGTCGGCATGGCGCGCGCGCATCCGCGACTGCCGGGCCTGCGCCGGCCCTATGCCGTCTGGGTGCACGGGGTCGAAGTCTGGAACGGGCTGACCCCGGGCCGCGCCCGCGCGCTTCGGGGCGCGGATCTGCTCCTTGCCAATTCCCGCTTCACGCTCGCGCGTCTGGAGGCCCGCCACGGCCCGTTGCGCGCCGCGCGCGTCTGCGAGCTGGGCACGGAGGCTGACCGGCCGCCCGCCCCCCGGCCGCCCCGCCCGCCGGACGCGCCACCCGTGGTGCTCTGCCTCGGGCGGATCGACCGCGCGCAGATGTACAAGGGGCAGCGCGAACTCGTCGCCTGCTGGGCCGAGGTGGTGCAGGCGGTGCCCGGTGCACGGCTCGTGATCGCGGGCGGGGGCGACGGGGTGCCGCTCATCCGCGAGGCGGCCCGGCGCTCGCCGGCCGCGGGCTTCATCGAGGTGACAGGCCATGTGCGGGAAGGCGATCTCGAAGCGCTCTGGGCCCGCGCCGATCTCTTCGCCATGCCAAGCCGCGGCGAGGGCTTCGGCCTCGTCTATGCGGAGGCGATGCGCCGGGGCCTTCCGGTGATTGCGTCGTGCCAGGACGCGGGGCAGGAGGTCAACCGGCACGGCGAGACGGGATTGAACGCTGATCTCGACGCGCCGGGGGCGCTGAGCGCGGCGCTGATCGCCCTGCTGCGCGATCCGGGGCTCCGCGCTCGGCTCGGCGCGCAGGGCGCGCGGCACTGGCAGGCCCGCTTCCGGTACGGCGCGTTCCGCGACCGCCTGCTGCCGATCCTCGACGAGTTCGCCGCCACGACCCGCCCCACGCCACGAGGGGCCCGCGCATGACCGGGCCCGGCGCATCCCGCCCCGCCGCCCTGCCCGAGCATCGCCCGCCCCTTCGCATCCTCGCCGTGTCGGCGCAGTGGCAGGGCGCGAACGACTACGCGCTGGTGCGCGCACTGCGCCGCGCGGGCCACTCCGTCCGGGCGATCGCGGAAGCCGAGTTCCTGCCCGCCTGGCGCGCGCCCGCGCTGCGCGCGCTGCGCCGCGCGCTCCGCCCGCGCCTCGTGCGCGAGTTCAACGCGGCGCTCATGGCCGAGGCCGAGGCCCTGCGTCCCGAGATGCTCTTCGTCTTCAAGGGACCGATGGTGGCGGCGCGCACGCTCGAGCGGTTGCGCGCGAAGGGCGTGATCTGCATCCAGTTCTTCCCGGATGTGAGCGTCTTCACGCACGGGCCGGAACTGCCACGCGCGCTGCCCTGCTACGACTGGGTGTTCACCACGAAAAGCTTCGGGCTGTCCGACATGGCCGAACGCCTCGGCATCCGCGACGCGTCCTTCCTGCCGCACGCCTTCGACCCCGAAACCCACGCGCCAGCCGACCTTACCGAGGCCGACCGCGCGCGCCATGCCTGCGACGTGTCCTTCATCGGCGACCGCTCGCCGGAGAAGCAGCGCCTGCTCGCCGCGCTCGCCGCGGCCTGCCCCGACCTCGACCTGCGGATCTGGGGTCCCGACCGCTGGCGGCGGGCGCCGCCCGCGCTTCGCCGGACATGGCAGGGCGACCGTGTCACGGTGCGGGAATACGCCAAGGCCATCGGGCTTTCGAAAGTCAACCTCGGGCTTCTGACCGAGCGCCAGCCCGGCGCATCGAGCGGCGACGTGATGACGGCGCGCAGCTTCGAGATCCCCGCCGCCGGCGGCTTCATGCTGCACCAGCGCACGCGCGAGGCGACCGCCTTCTTCGAGGAAGGGCGCGAGGCCGCCTTCTTCGACGGCCCCGACGAGCTGGTGCACGAGGTGCGGCGTTACCTGGCCGAGCCGGAGGCGCGGCTTGCCATCGCGGCGGCCGGCCGGCGGCGCGTGATCGCCGACGGCCACTCCGCCGACGACCGCGCCCACGCGATCGTGGCGAGATATCGCGACCTGCGCGCCCGACGGAAGCCTTGTGCGCCATGGACCTGACGCGCGGCGTCACCGCCGGGCGCGGGGGCGCTCAGGGGATCGACGTGCCGTCCGCCGCGCGCCGCCAGACGGTCCCGTCCGAGAAGGCAAGCGCCGGCCCGCCGGTGTCGTCGGGCACGAATACGATGGCGCCCGCGCCGACCGCGACGGCATCGGGCAGCGCCGCGACGGAGAAACTGCCGACCCGCACGGGCCCTTCGGCGTGGATCGTGGCGCTCGGCGCGTCCGTGCCCACGCCGAGGCGCGGGCCTGCCGCATCCACCATCCAGCCGCCGGCGGTCGCGGCATGCCAGGCGCCGTCGTGGTAGTAGGCCGTCAGACGGAAACGCGCGGTCCCGCCCCCGTCCGCGCCACGAAACGCAAGCTGCCCGCGGGTTCCGTCGAAGGGGATGTAGTGGGCGAGCGCCGCGCTCGTCTCGCTGGCGAAACGCTTGCCGTCCGAGACGGCGAGCCCCTCGGGGAAGCTCGGCGGCGCGGCGCTTTCGGCAGGCGCATCCGGTGCGTCGCCGGATCGGACAGATCCCCGCCATGCGCAACGATCAGGTGATCCTCGTAAAAGCCCGGCCGTCCGGGGGCGACCGACCATATCCCCGCGGGATCGAGCGCGTTTCCCAGCACCAGCGCGGCGTCCTCCCCCTCGGCGTGGAGCGGGCCCTGCGGCTGCGCCGCGCCCACCGCGACGTGCCCCGTGGCCGCGTCCACGGCAAGCGCGGGGCGCCAGCTCACGCCATCGGCCGAAACCTTCACGCGCCAGTTGTCGTCCCCCGCGAGGCCGAATTCCGCCCGGCCGGAATAGCCCGACTGGAACAGCACCGAGGCGGTGGCCGCGGCGTCCTGCTTGTTCAGCGTCAGCCGCACGCCGCCAGAGCCGGGCGTCACGTCGTCATGCGAGAAGAGAACGCCGTCGGACTTGACGGAAAGCCGGTTCACCGCGTCGGGCTCGGTATTCACGCCGAAAAGCGTCGCCATGTCGGAGCTCGCGGCGACGCGCCACGCCGCCCCGTCCCAGACCAGAAGCCTGGCCTCGTCCGCGACCCAGGCAAGCCAGCCCGCCTTCGGCGCGAAGAAATGCCACGCCCCGTCGAGGAAGGCGGCGAGCGCCTCCTCCTGCCCGGCCCAGGCGCCGGCCCCGGGCGCGGCCACGATGTGGCGGGTTCCGTCCGCGGGCGCGGGCGGCGGGCTCGTCTCGCCCCGCGAGGCGACGCCGATCTGAACCACCGCGTCGAGCACGCGCAGCGCCTCGTTGTGGGTGACATGTTTCTGGGCCTGGTTGGGCAGGATATAGGGAAGCCCCAGCGCGGGCGACTGATCCATGGGACGGCTCCTGGCTTGCCGGACCCGCGGGGGCGCGGGCGCGGCGTGTTCGGGTGGCGGTGATCTCGCGCAGAAAGCTTGAGACCGCCCTGCCTCACCGCACGCAGGCAACGGGGCTTCTGGGGGCGGGGGTGCGCCTCGCCGCCGTCCGCGCGGTCAACCTCGGCGCCGGGATCGCGCTGACCGTGCTGCTCGCCGGGGCGCTCGGGGCGGATGGCTACGGGCAATATCTCTTCGCGCTGGCGCTTGCGCAGATCCTCGCGATGCCGGTGCTTGCAGGGCTGCCCACTCTGGTCGTTCGCGAAACGGCGGTCGCGCGCGCAACAAACGACCGGGCCACGCTGCGGGGGCTGCGCCGCTGGGCATTCGGCCTCGTCGCCGGGACGAGCGGGTTGCTCGGGCTCGCGGCGCTCGGCTGGGCCCTCGTCGCGGCCCCCAACGGTGACGGCGCGGGCGTGGCGCTTCTGGCCGTGCCGCTCGTCGCGGGCCTCGGATTTCTGCGCGTCGCGGCGTCCCTTCTGCAAGGTCACGAGAAACCCCTCGCGGGCGCCCTGCCCGACGGCGCGCTCCGCCCGCTTCTTCTTCTGGCTTTCGTCGCGCTGGCGCTGGCCGCCGGTGGCCTTTCGCCCCCGGGCGCCATGGCGCTTCACGCGGGCGCGGTGGCCGGGGCGCTTGCGTGGACGCTCCTTGCGATGGCGCGCCTTGCGCCGGCGCCGGCCACTGCTCACCCCCGTTACGCCGCCCGCGCCCGGCTGCGAAGTCTCCTGCCGCTCTCGCTCATCACCGCCGCGGCCCTCGTCAACGCCCGGCTCGATCTCTTGATGCTGGGTGTTCTGGAGGGGTCCGAAAGCGTCGCCGTCTACGGGATCGCGGCGCAGATCGCGGGCACGGCGCTCATCGGCCAGCAGATCGTGGCGACGGTTCTTCAACCGCGCCTCGCCCGGCTCTGGGCGGCGGGGGCGCGGGACGAGCTGCAGGCCCTCGCGACCCGCGCGGCGCGGCTCGCCGCCCTGTCGGTCGCGGGCGCCGCGCTTGCCGTGGCCCTCGCCGGTCCGCCGGCGATCGAGGCGCTGGTCGGCCCCGCCTTCGCCGCGGCGGCGCCGCTTGCGGTCTTCCTCTGCGTCGGCCTGCTGGTCGTCGCCGCCACGGGGCCGGCCGACGCGCTTCTGAACATGGCCGGGCACGAGATGGCGACGGTGAAGGCGGTGGCGGCCGGCGCGGCGCTCAACGCGGCGCTCAACGCGGTCCTCATTCCCGCCTTCGCCACGCCGGGCGCGGCGGCCGCCTCTGTCGTCTCGCTCGCGCTCGCGCATCTGCTTCTCGCCCGCGCGGCCGCCACGCGCCTCGGCATCCGGACATGGGCGCGATGAACGACGCCTCCGCCCGGCACGCGGCGGCCCGGCTTCGGGCCGCCTATCTCGGAGCGCTTCTCGCGCTCTGGCCGCTCTCGGGCCTCTGGATCGGGCTCTCCGCCCTGACGCTTCCGCCGGGCGCGGCGGGCGCGGTCAACGGCACGCTGCCGGTCCTCTTCATCCTCATCCTCGCCGGTCTCGTCCGCCAGGTCGCCCGCACCATGCCGGAGGCGGTCTGGTCCGCCGCGTTCTGGTTTCCGGCGCAGGCGGCGGTCTTCTCGGGCTTCGGCCCGCTGGTGGAGGTCTACGGAACCGCCTCCACGCGCGCCGCGCTCGCCGCGCATCCGCTGGCGCTCTCGCCCGAACGGCTGCTCGAGGCGGGCGCCCTGGCCGCCGTCGGGGTCACGCTGGTCCTGTCGGGCCTGTGGCTGCACATGATCGCCGCGCCGCGCGACTGGGCGCGCGGCCGCACGCGCGCGCGGGGAACGGTGGACGCCCTCCGCCTCGGGCTCGCTTTCGTGATCGCGGGCGGCGCGCTCAAGTATCTTCTGATCAACCCGGGGCAATGGGGGCTGACCGGTCGCGTGGTGCCCGGCGCGGTCAGCAATCTCGGCGCGCTGACCGATGTCGGGTTCGCGCTTCTCGCCTTCGCCGCCGCCGCGGGGCATCGCGGCGCGCGGGCCGCGTTCCGGGCGCTCTGGCCTTTGCACCTCGCCCTTTCGGCGCTGTCCTTTGCAAAGCTCGACATCATGCTCGCCCTGGTGCTGCCGGCGATCGGTGCGTTCCTCGCCCACCGCAAGCCCGGGCGGCTGGTGATCTCGCTCGCGCTCGCCGGCGCGCTTTACACGGCCGCGCAGCCCTACGTGCATCACGGGCGCGCGGCCGTGGCGGACGCCACGGGAACGCTCAACGGCGCGGGCTACGCCGCGCGGGCGGGCATCGCGCGGGACTATCTGCGCGACCCTGGCGCCGGGGCGGCGGCCGCCGGGGCGAGCGGCCGGCAGGGCTGGTGGACACGCCTCAGTTTCGCAGGCCCCCAGGCCTTCGCCATCGAGGCCCGGGCACGCGGCCTGTCCTATCTGCCGCTGGCCGATGCGTGGGTCTATCTGGTGCCGCGGGTCCTCTGGCCGGGAAAACCGGTCCTTCCCGGCCCCGGTCTCGAGGTCCACCGGCTGGTCACGGGCGCGCCGGATGCCGAGAGTTTCCTGGCGCTCTCGATCTACGGCGATCTCTACTGGCAGTTCGGCTGGGCCGGGCTCTGGCTCGGCTGTCCCCTTGTCGGATGGCTCTTCGCCATGATGTCCACGCACGCGATAGGGGCGGTCAGAGCGCGCGCCTTCATCATGCTGCCCGCGGTTCTGCTCGCGCTCGAGATGGCGATCCTCGGGCCGAACCGCTTCGTGGTGACCGGCATCCTGGGTCCGCTCCCGATCTACCTCGCCTATATCGGCGCGGCGGGGGCGCTGGGCTGGCTCGCCCGGTGGCTCGGCCACGGCCCGGCGCCTATCAGCCTTGCCCGCCGGCGGCGCGCTCAGGGCTGGTAGTAGGCGCGCCCATAAGCGGCATAGGCGCCCGACCTGCCCGCATGGCCGAGACGCCGCATTCCGGCCGGATCGACCCGGCTCAGCACCATCCCCCGCGGCGCGGCGCGCACCAGGTCGAGTTGCCGCAGCCCCTCGTCGAGCTGCTCGCGCGTGGTGCGGTTCCAGCGCACGACGTAAACCACCGCATCCGCCAGCGGCGCCACCAGCCGCGCATCGGGCACGGCAAGCACGGGCGGCGTGTCGATGATGACGTGATCGTATCGCGTCCGGGCCGCCTCGATCAGCCGGGCGAAGCCCGGCGCGGCCAGCAGGTCGGCCGCGTCGCCGGTGCGGGGGCCGGCGGGCAGCACGTCGGCACCCAGCGCGGGGTTGGGCCGCGCCGCTTCCTCCAGGCTCGCGAAGCCGGTCATCACCGCGCCAAGCCCCGCACCGCCCGCGCCGCCCAGATACTGGCCAAGCACGCGGCGGCGAAGGTCACCCTCGACCAGAAGGACCCTGCGGCCCAGCCGCGCGAGGTCGTGGGCGAGCGCGACGGCGATCGTGCTCTTGCCCTCTCCGGGGACCGAGGACAGCAGCGCCACGACGCGGGGCGGGCGCACCGGATCGGAGAACAGAAGCGAGGTGCGCAGGCTGCGCACCGCCTCGGCGCCCGGAGAGGCGGTCTTTGCCTCGAGATAGGACAGCAGCCGCGCCCGCCGGCGCACGGGCAGGCAAGGGACTTCGCCGAGGACGGGCGCGCCCGCCGCGCGCCCGAGCTCCTCCGCGGTGCGAAAGCCCTCGCGCGCGGCGTCCCGTGCAAGGACGAGCGCCCCGCCGGCGACAAGGCCCGCCAGACCGGCCAGTGCCAGAACGACAGCCATCCGGGGCGCGACCTGCTCCGCGCCTTCGGCAAGCGCGACGATCCGGCTGTCGGGACGCTGCAGGCCGCGCTGCACCGTGGTTTCCTTGAGCCGGGCGAGAAAGCTTTCGTAAAGCACCCGTGTCGCGTCGAGGTCGCGCGCCATCTGCTCCGCGCGCACGCGATCGGCCGCCTGGCCTTCGCTGCGCTCGGTCAGGCGCGCCTCGGCCTCGGCGAACCGCGCCGCCGTCGCGCGGGCCTGCGCGGCCTCGGCCTCCGCCGCCTCGGCAAGACGCGCGGCGCGCGCGCGGACCGCGTCCTCCGAGGCGCCCTCCTGGCGCATTTGTGCCAAGGCACCGGTCTCGGGCGCCTCCGCGCCCTGGGTCACGGCGCGCAGCGACGCCGCACGGGCCGTCGCCTGCGCCGCGGCCGCCGCGGCCTCGGCCCGCGTCCGGCGGTGCTCGGCCAGCTGGAACGACACCGCCTCGAGCGCCGCGGGCCCGCCAGAGACGTCGCGGTCCGCACCCAACCGCGTCAGCTCGGCCTCCTGCGCGCGAAGCTCCGCATCGAGTTCCCGCACCCGTCGCGACAGCCAGTCCGCAGCCTCGTCCGTGGCGCGCAGCTTCTGCTCCACTTGCCGCGACAGGTGCAATTCGGCCAGAGTGTTGACCATCCGCACGGATTTCGCGGCATCCCTCGTCGTCGCGGACAGGGTGAAGACGTAGCTCCGCGGCTGGCCCGCGACGGTGAGAGCGGCGCCTGCCGCCTCCACGACGCGGCGGCGCGTCTCGCCCTCGCCCGGCGGCGGCGGCACGCGCCCGAGACGGTCGCGCAGGGCGTCGAACATGCGCGTCGGCCACCAGCCGGGGGCGGGGCGCAGGTCCGCGTTGAACTCGGGGTCGCCGGAAAGCCCCAGGTCCGCGACAAGCCGGCCGATCAGCGCGGGAGAGCGGATCGCCTCGAGTTCGGTGTTTATCGCCGCGGTTCCCACGGGAAGCCCGCCCACCACCTGTTCCAGGTCGACCACGCGCGCGCCCTGCACGTCGAGCGCGAGCGTGGCCGTGGCGCGGTAACGCGGCTCGGCCAGGTAGCCGAGATAGGCCGCCCCGAGTGCCAGCGCGAGGAGCGTCGTCGCCGCCATCGTCCGCCGCCCGCGCCAGAGCGCGCCCAGACGGTCGGACAGGCCGGGCTCGTCCGGTTCCGGCGCAGCCGCCGGCAGCGTGATGGGGCGCTGGCCCGAGCGGACGAACTGAAGCTCCTGCACCGGGCGCGCCCTCAGATGCCGCGCGCACGGAGCACGACGAGAAGCGTGCGCCAGACGATCCACGCCTCGAGCCGCCAGCCCGCCTCGGCGATGTAACGCAGGTCGGCCTCGACCTTGCGACGTACCGCCTCCGGCGTTTCGGCGTAGCCCTCGACCACCTGGGCGAGACCGCTGATGCCCGGCAGCACCGCATGGCGCGCGCGATAGCCGGGAACCGAGAACAGGTGGCGCCGCGCGTGATCCAGCATGTCGGGACGGGGGCCGATCAGGCTCATCTCGCCCCGCAGCACGTTCACGACCTGCGGCAGCTCATCGAGACGGGTGCGCCGCAGCAGACCGCCAAGCGGCGTGATGCGATGCCGTTCGGCCGTGGCCAGCGCACCCGCGAAGGCGTCCGGCCCGGGCCGCATGGTGCGGAACTTGTAGACACGAAACGGCCGGCAATGGCGTCCCAGCCGTTCCTGCGCGAAAACGAGCGGCCCGCGGTTCAGGACCAGGTTCAGGCAAAGCAGCAGGGCCGCCACGGTGACCAGAACCGGTAGCAGCATCACGGAAAGCACCAGATCGAAGGCGCGCTTTGCCCTGCGGAACGTCGCCCCGGAAGATCCGGACGGCGCAACGCTCACCGCCGTGTCGCAGCCTCGATCCGCCCGCACCCGGTCGGCGTGAAGATATTGTATTGGCAGCATCGCGGCGCTCCGGTACCATCGGCGGTCTCTCCGGTGCATTAGGGTGCGGTTAACCCTAACAAATCGTTAATCGCACCGGTGCAGCCGCGATCCCCGTTTCGCGTGCGCGTCTCCCGGCCTAGGGTGACGGGCGATTCCCTTTTCGGCCAAGGCGCGGATCACCCCATGCCCTATGTCACGCTCATCCTCGCGGTGCTGGCCGAAACCATCGGCACCACGGCGCTCCAGGCGAGCCAGCAGTTCACGCGGCTGGTGCCCTCGGTCATCGTGGTCGTGGCCTACGCCACGTCCTTTTTCCTGCTTGCCCAGGCGCTCAGGTTCTTTCCGGTGGGGATCGCCTACGCGATGTGGTCCGGCCTCGGCATCGTCTTCATCGCGCTGATCGGGCTTGCGCTTTTCGGGCAGCGGCTCGACTGGCCCGCCGTGGCCGGGATCGCCCTCATCCTCGCGGGGATCCTGGTGATCAACCTCTTTTCCGACACCGGGCCGCACTAGGGGCTGGCCTTTCCGGGCCCGCGCCCCTATCAGGCCCCGACAACAACTTCCGGACCTCCCCGACATGGACATTCGCAACATCGCGATCATCGCGCATGTGGACCACGGCAAGACCACGCTCGTGGACGCGCTCCTGCGCCAGTCCGGCACGTTCCGCGAGAACCAGGCCGTGGCCGAGCGCGCGCTCGATTCCAACGATCTCGAGCGCGAGCGCGGCATCACCATCCTGGCCAAGGCGACCTCGGTCGACTGGAAGGGCACGCGCATCAACATCGTCGACACGCCCGGCCACGCCGATTTCGGCGGCGAGGTGGAACGCATCCTGTCCATGGTCGACGGCGTGGTGCTCCTGGTGGACGCGGCCGAGGGACCGATGCCGCAAACGAAGTTCGTGACCGCGAAGGCGCTCGCGCTGGGGCTGCGGCCGATCGTCGTGCTCAACAAGGTGGACAAGCCCGCGGCGGAACCCGACCGCGCGCTCGACGAGGTGTTTGATCTTTTCGCCAATCTGGGCGCCGACGACGACCAGCTCGATTTCCCGCATCTCTACGCCTCGGGCATCGCGGGCTGGGCCGACACCGAGCTCGACGGTCCGCGCAAGGATCTGTCCGCGCTTTTCGCGCTGATCGTCAACCACGTGCCGAAGCCGCGCCAGCTGCACCGCGAGGGCGAGGATTTCCGCATGCTCGCCACAACGCTCGGCGCCGATCCCTTCCTGGGCCGCATCCTGACGGGCCGGGTCGAATCCGGCCGGATCAAGGCGGGCGCGACGGTTCAGGCGATCAGCCGCATGGGCCAGAAGATCGAGCAGTTCCGCGTCTCGAAGATCATGGCCTTCCGCGGCCTCTCCCAGCAGGAAATCCCCGAGGCCGTGGCCGGCGACATCGTCACGCTCTCGGGCATGTCGAAGGCGACCGTCTCGGACACGATCTGCGCGCTCGCGGTCGAGGAGCCGCTGCCCGCCCAGCCGATCGACCCGCCCACGATCTCGGTCACCTTCGGGATCAACGACAGCCCGCTCGCCGGGCGCGACGGCAAGAAGGTGCAGTCCCGCGTGATCCGCGAGCGGCTGATGCGGGAAGCCGAATCGAACGTGGCGATCCGGGTGAGCGACACGCCGGGCGGCGAGGCGTTCGAGGTCGCCGGCCGGGGCGAGCTTCAGATGGGCGTCCTGATCGAGAACATGCGCCGGGAGGGGTTCGAGCTCTCGATCTCGCGCCCCCGGGTGCTGATGCGCGAGGAAGACGACACGACGCTCGAGCCCATCGAGGAAGTCACCATCGACGTGGACGACGAGTATTCCGGCGCGGTGATCGAGAAGGTGACCGGCCCTCGCAAGGGCGAGATGGTGGAGATGCGCCCCGCGGGCGCGGGAAAGACGCGGATCGTCGCCCATGTCCCCTCGCGCGGGCTCATCGGCTATCACGGCGAGTTCCTGACCGACACCCGCGGCACCGGCGTCCTGAACCGCGTGTTTCACGGCTGGGCGCCGCACAAGGGCCCGATCCCCGGCCGCAGGGCGGGCGTGCTGATCTCGATGGAGGACGGCGAGGCGGTGGCCTACGCGCTCTGGAACCTCGAGGAGCGCGGGCGGCTTTTCATCGGCCCGCAGGAGCGCGTCTACCAGGGCATGATCATCGGCGAGCATTCGCGCGAGAACGATCTCGAGGTGAACCCGCTCAAGGGCAAGAAGCTCACCAACGTCCGGGCGAGCGGCTCGGACGACGCGGTACGGCTCACGCCGGCCACGCGGCTGACGCTCGAGGAGGCCATCGCCTACATCGACGACGACGAACTCGTCGAGGTGACGCCGAACGCGATCCGCCTGCGCAAGCGCCACCTCGACCCGCATGAGCGCAAGCGCGCCGCGAAATCGGCCTGAGGCTTGCCGCGCGGGGCCAGGGCGGCCTAGTCTCGTGCATGAGACCGCGCCCGATCCTTTCCGCGCTCGCGATGGCGTTCCTCCTTGCACCCGCCCCGCTGGCGAGCGGCACCCTCAGCTGCCCGGGCGGCAGCCTCACGGTGGCAAGCCCGGACGCCGCCCTGAACGAACGCATCTGCCGCGTGGCGGAGGCGGGCGCGGAGCAGCTGGCCGCCTGCGGGCTGCCGATCCGGGCGCCGCTCGTGATCCTCGCGGTGCCGGAGATCGCGCATGGCGACGTTTCGTGCCTCGGCGCCTATGATTGCGACCGGCTGGAACTCCGCTTCGTGACGCCGGCGGCGCTCGACGCCGCCCTCGCGCCGGACAGCGTGCTGCGCGACATCCCGCGCGAGGCTCTCTTCGACAGCCTCGTGGTGCATGAACTCGCCCACGCCGCGCTCGCCCAGCAGCCCTGCGCCGCGCCGCCCTGCCTCGCCGAACACGAATACGTCGCCTACACGATGCAGATGCAGGCCCTCGCGCCCGAGCACCGCGCCATCGTCACCGGCGCGGCGCGCGGGCTGGACCGTGTGACCGAAGAGCGGCTGAACGAGTTCATCGCCGTCGCCGCGCCGGACACCTTCGCCGCCTGGGCGTGGACGCATTTCTCGCGGCCGGAGAACGGCTGCGGCTTCGTTGCGCGGCTCATCTCCGGAGAGGCGCAGCTCGGGCTCGACGCCTACTGAACGCCCCGTCTCAGGGCGCGATCAGGATGCGGTCGGCGACGCGCAGGCCGTCCTCGCCGCGCTGCACCACCACGATCTCGCCCGAGCCGGGCGCGACGCCGGTGAGCGCGCGGATGTTCACGTAATGCGTCACGAGCATCGCCCGCTGGCCTTGGGGGAGCGCGTCGAGGAGCGCCCGCGTGGCCGCCGTCTGCGCGGCGGGATCGCCGCGTCCGCCGAAGAAGGAATTGAGCGGCGGGCGCTCCGCCAACGTGCCGAGTTCCAGAAGCTCCGCGGTCTCGCGGCAGCGGCACCACTGGCTGGTCCAGACGTGGTCGAAGACGATGCCCGCCTCGCGCAGCGCCGCGCCGCTTCGGCGGGCCTGCGCGCGGCCGTCCTCCGAGAGATTGCGCTGGGTTGCGCAGTCCCCGAGCGTGAAGCCTGCCGGGTCGCCCGTTCCCGGCGCGAGCGCGTGCCGCATGAGCGCGACCGCCCCCGGCGCCTTCAGTGCGGAAAGATCCTGCGCGGCCACGGAGAGCGGCAGACAGATGACCAGCACGGCGGCGATCAAGCGGCGCATCGGGACCCTCCCTTCGCTATCGAGACCTTAGGACCGGGCGGCCGACCGTCCAGCGGGCACGCTACCCGGTGGTCTCGACGATGAGAAGCTCGCGCTCCGAGGCGCCGCGGGCGTGGCTCAGCGCCTCCTGATACTCGGGAGAATGGTAGCACGCCTCGGCCGCCTCGACGGAGGGGAACTTCGCCACGACGTTGCGCGGCCGTTCCTGGCCCTCGAGCTGCACATAGCGCCCGCCGCGGGCGATGAACTGCCCGCCATGCTTGGCGATGGCGGGGCCGGCGAGTTCGGCGTATTTCCCGTACCCCTCGGGGTCGGTGACGGTCACATGGGCGATCCAGAGCGCGGGCATGGCTGTCATTCCACTTCTTCGGCGGGCGCGCCCGCGATCACGGTTTCGGCGGCCTTGATCGCCGCATCGGCGTTCGCGGGATCCTTGCCCCCGCCCTGGGCCATGTCGGGCCGGCCGCCGCCACCCTTGCCGCCAAGCTCGGAGACGGCTGCCTTCACGATCTCGACCGCCGAGAGCCGGTCCGTCAGATCGTCGGTCACCCCCGCCGCCACCGCCGCCTTGCCGCCGGCGTCGGCGATGAGCAGCACCGCGCAAGATCCGAGCCGCGCCTTCATCTCGTCGATGAGCGGTGGAAGATCCTTGCCCGAGACGCCCGAGAGCACCTGCGAGACGAACGACACGCCCTGCACGTCCTTGGGCGCGGGCTGGCCAACCCCCTGCCCGGCCCCGCCCGCCATGGCGAGATCGCGGCGAAGCTGCGCCACCTCGTTCGAAAGCTCCCTGAGCTTGGCCTGATCGGCCCGGACGCGCTCGACCAGGTGCTCGGGCGTGGTGCGCAGTTCGGCCACCGCGTCCTCGACGAGCTTGCGCAGCCGCGCGACATGGGCGCGCGCGGCCTCGCCGGTGAGCGCCTCGACCCGGCGCACGCCTGCGCTCGAGGCGCTGTCGCCCAGAAGCACGAATTCCCCGATGTCGCCCGTGCGCCGGACATGGGTGCCGCCGCAAAGCTCGATTGAATAGGTCCGCCCGTCCCCGCCCTTGCCGGAGCCCGGCTGCATACCCATCGACACCACGCGCACCTCGTCGCCGTATTTCTCGCCGAAAAGCGCCTGTGCGCCGATGGCGCGGGCGTCGTCCGGGGTCATGATGCGCGTCTCGACCGGCGCGTTCTGCCGGATGTAGGCGTTCACCTCGTCCTCGACGCGGGCGACCTCCGCCTCGGTGAGCGGCTTGGCGTGGGAAAAGTCGAACCGCAGCCGGTCCGGCGCGTTGAGCGAGCCCCGCTGCGCCACGTGATCCCCGAGCGCCTCGCGAAGCGCCTCGTGCAGAAGGTGCGTGGCCGAATGGTTGGCGCGGATCGCGGTGCGGCGGTCGTGATCGACCTCGAGCCGGGCGGGCTGCCCGGGCGCCAGTACACCCTCCTCGACCTCGGCGAAGTGGATGAAGACCCCGGCCACCTTCTTCGTGTCGGTCACGCGCGCCGTGGCCGCGTCGGTGGCGATGACGCCGGTGTCGCCCACCTGGCCCCCGGCCTCGGCGTAGAACGGGGTCTGGTTCAGCACGATCTGCACCGCCTGGCCGGGATGCGCCTGCGCCACCTCGCCCCCGTCCTGCACCAGCGCCAGCAGCTGGGCCTCGGCGGTCTCGGTGTCGTAGCCCAGGAAATCGGTGGCGCCGTGGGTCTCGGCGAGATCGTACCAGATCGCGGCGTCCTTCGCCTCGCCAGAGCCCGACCAGGCCGCGCGGGCCTTTGCCTTCTGTTCGGCCATGGCGGTCTCGAAACCCTCGGCATCGACCGCGCGGCCCTTCTCGCGCAGCGCATCCTGGGTCAGATCGAGCGGGAAGCCATAGGTGTCGTAAAGCCGAAACGCCGTGCGGCCCGGCAGCGACGCGCCGTCGGGCAGCTCCGCAAGCTCCTCCTCCAGAAGCTTCAGCCCCCGGTCGAGCGTCTGCTGGAAGCGCGTCTCCTCGAGCTTCAGCGTCTCCTCGATGAGCGCCTGCGCGCGGCCGAGCTCGGGATAGGCCGCGCCCATCTTGGCGACGAGCGCGGGCACCAGCCGGTGCATCAGAGGCTCCTTCACGCCCAGGAGATGGGCGTGGCGCATCGCCCGGCGCATGATCCGGCGGAGCACGTAGCCGCGCCCGTCATTCGAAGGCATCACCCCGTCCGCGATCAGGAAGGAGGTGGAGCGCAGATGGTCCGCGATCACCCTGTGATGGGTGCGCCCCGGCCCGTCGGGATCGGTGTTCGACGCGTTGGCCGAGGCCTCGATCAGGCTGCGCATGAGGTCGGTGGCGTAATTGTCGTTGGTGCCCTGCAGGAGCGCCGCCACCCGCTCGATCCCCATGCCGGTGTCGATCGACTGCGCCGAGAGCTCGCGCCGCGTGCCGTCCTCGAACTGCTCGTACTGCATGAAGACGAGGTTCCAGATCTCGACGAAGCGGTCGCCGTCCTCCTCCGGGCTGCCCGGGGGGCCGCCCCAGTACTGCTCGCCGTGGTCGAAGAAGATCTCCGAGCAGGGGCCGCAGGGGCCGGTGGCGCCCATCATCCAGAAATTGTCGTCGGTGGCGATGCGCAGGATGCGATCGTCGGGCAGGCCCGCGACCTTCTTCCAGAGATCGGCCGCCTCGTCGTCCGTGTAGTAGACGGTGACGAGCAGCCTGTCCTTCGGGATGCCGAGTTCCTTCGTGACCATCTCCCAGGCGAAGGGGATCGCCTGCTCCTTGAAGTAGTCGCCGAAGGAGAAATTGCCGAGCATCTCGAAGAAGGTGTGGTGCCGCGCGGTGTATCCGACATTGTCGAGGTCGTTGTGCTTACCCCCCGCGCGCACGCATTTCTGCGCCGTGGCCGCACGGGTGTAATCTCGGTGCTCGAGCCCCGTGAACAGGTTCTTGAACTGCACCATCCCCGAATTCGCGAACATCAGCGTGGGGTCGTTGCGCGGCACCAGCGGGCTCGACGGCACGATCTCGTGACCCTGCCGCTTGAAATAGTCGAGGAAGGTGGTGCGGATATCGTTGAGGCTTTGCATCGGGCGGGCGGTCTTCCGGACGGTTGATGGCATCCCCGACGGCTCGGGCGCGGCGCTGCGGCACGGGGCCCTGCCGGGTTCCGGAACCTCTATCCCCGTGCCGCGGCGCTGTCCATGCGAAAGGGGTCGGCCGCAGCGCCGCGCCGGCCGCTTTCCGGGTCCGGAGGGAAGGCCCTCAGCCTTCCATCACCTCGCCGTCGCCGTCGC
Organism: Rhodosalinus sp. FB01; assembly: GCF_041365715.1. Classification (NCBI taxonomy): domain Bacteria; kingdom Pseudomonadati; phylum Pseudomonadota; class Alphaproteobacteria; order Rhodobacterales; family Paracoccaceae; genus Rhodosalinus; species Rhodosalinus sp. FB01. The sequence goes on from NZ_JBGFSH010000004.1 coordinate 78,757, forward strand.
CGCCCTCGGCCATATGGAAATCGAGCCCGTGGGCGGCGCGGATCTTGTCCTCGATCTCGAGCGCGACGGCCGTGTTCTCTTTCAGATAGGTCTTGGCGTTCTCGCGGCCCTGGCCGATGCGCTCGTCGCCGTAGCTGAACCAGCTGCCGGATTTATCCACCACCCCGGCCTTCACGCCGAGATCGAGAAGCTCTCCGGTCTTGGAGATGCCCTCGCCGTACATGATGTCGAACTCCACCTGCTTAAACGGCGGCGCGACCTTGTTCTTGACCACTTTCACGCGCGTGGCGTTGCCCACGACCTCGTCGCGGTCCTTGATCGAGCCGATCCGGCGGATGTCGAGGCGGACGGAGGAGTAGAACTTCAGCGCGTTGCCGCCCGTCGTCGTCTCGGGGGAGCCGAACATCACGCCGATCTTCATGCGGATCTGGTTGATGAAGATCACCATGCATTTCGACCGCGAGATGGAGCCGGTCAGCTTGCGCATGGCCTGGCTCATGAGGCGGGCCTGCACGCCCACGGACGAATCGCCCATGTCGCCCTCGAGTTCGCTCTTGGGCGTGAGGGCGGCCACCGAATCGACCACCACCATGCTGACGGCGCCGGAGCGTACCAGCGTATCGGTGATCTCGAGCGCCTGCTCGCCGGTGTCGGGCTGGCTGATCAGCAACTCGTCGAGGTCGACGCCGAGCTTGCGGGCATATTGCGGATCGAGCGCGTGTTCCGCGTCCACGAAGGCGCAGACGCCGCCCGTCTTCTGTTCCTCTGCGACGCAATGCAGCGTCAGCGTCGTCTTGCCGGAGCTTTCCGGGCCGTAGATCTCGATGATGCGCCCCTTGGGCAGGCCGCCGATCCCGAGCGCGATGTCGAGCCCGAGCGATCCGGTCGAGGTGGCCTCGATATCCTTCACCGGGTTGTCGGCGCCGAGCTTCATGATCGAGCCCTTGCCGAACTGGCGCTCGATCTGGGCGAGCGCGCTGTCGAGCGCCTTCTGCTTGTCCGCGCTTTTCTTGCTGTCCATGGAGAGAAGGTCTGCCGTTGCCATTGGGTTTCGTCCTTATTTCACACGCCGCGCCGAGCGGCAATGATTGCCTTTGTTCACTTTGTGTTCTTGCTTCCCTTGTGAGACCAAAAAGCGAACATTTCAAGTAAAATCCCTCTTGCCCGTACTTTCCCGCACAACGGTTAAGAAGTAGTTTAACCGTGCAGGTCACGGGAGGTCGGACGCGCGCCATGCTGGTTTTCGCGAAGCAGGGACTGGTGTTTCTCGCCGTGCCCAAGACCGGTACGACCGCCTACGCGGAGGCCCTCGCCCCCCATGCGAGCCTCGTTGTGCGCGACCCGCCCGAGCTCAAGCACGCGCCGATCTGGCGCTACAACCGCTTCTTCAGGCCGATGCTGGAAAAGTTCGCGGGCGAGATGGAGACCATCGCGGTCGTGCGCGAACCGGAAAGCTGGCTCGGGAGCTGGTATCGCTACCGGCGGCGGCCCTTCACGCGGGGCAAGCCCGTCTCCACCGAACGGCTCGGCTTCGACGCGTTCGTCCAGGGCTACCTTTCGGAGCCGCAGCCCGCCTGGGCGCGGGTCGGCAGCCAGTCGGCATTTCTCGCGCCGCGGCGCAATGGCACGGCAGCCGATCATGTCTTTCGCTACGAGGCGCCCGGATCGCTGCTGGATTTCCTCGAGGCGCGCTTGGGCGTCCGGCCGGCGCCGGCCCGGCGCAATGTGTCGCCCGAGGCGCCGCTCGAGCTTGCGCCAACAACGCGCGCGGCGTTGCGGGAGGTCTGCGCGGAGGATTACGCGCTTTGGGAGGGAAGCCGGTGAGTGCCCGGAAACGGTGGCCGCCCCGGGTCAGTGCAGCTGGCGCTGCACGGTTTCGGTAAGCTCATCGAGCGAGAAAGGCTTCGGGAGAAACACCGCGTTCGGGATGTCTGTGCTCTCGCGACCGAAGCTTTCCTCGGCGTAGCCCGAAACGAACACCACCCGAATGCCGGGATGATCGCGCAGCGCCTCGCGCACCCAGCTCGGCCCGTCGCGTCCCGGCATCACCACGTCGGTCACGAAGACATCGACGTCGAGGTCGCTCCCGCGCAGCGTTTCGAGCGCCTCCTCCGCCGATCCGGCCTCCAGCACGGTATGTCCCCGCAGCCTTAGCGCACGCGACGCGAAGGCCCGCACGGGCACCTCGTCCTCGACCAGCAGCACGACCGCCTCGCGGTGTGCCAGGGCGCGCCCGGCCTCGGGCGCGGCGCCGTCCCGCGGGCTGGCCTCGGCCGCATCGGCCGGGGCGGGAAAAAGCAGCGTGAACGTCGCACCCTCCCCGGGGCCGCTGTCCACGAAGACGAAGCCGCCGGTCTGCTTGACGATGCCGTAGACCGTGGAAAGGCCGAGCCCCGTGCCCTCCCCGGTCCGCTTGGTGGTGTAGAAGGGCTCGAACACCTTGCCGATCTTGTCCGGCGGAATGCCGACGCCCTCATCCGTGACCCTGACCGCGACGTAATCACCCGGCGGCACCTCGGCGCGGTCGCGCCGCCAGGGGTCGGCGAGGTGGAGGCGCTGCGTTTCGATCCGGATCTCCCCGCCACGCGGCATGGCATCGCGCGCGTTCACAACGAGGTTCATCAGCACCTGCTCGAGCTGGCGCTTGTCGGCGCGGATCGGCGGCAGATCGGGATCATGCACCAGCGTGAGCGACACGCGTTCGCCCACCAGTCGGTTCAGCAGATGGGTAAGATCCGCCAGCGTGTCGCGCAGGTCGAGCCGTTCCGGCCGAAGCGTCTGCTTGCGCGAGAAGGCGAGAAGCTGACCCACCAGCGCCGCGGCGCGGTTCGCGTTCTGGTGGATCTGGACAAGATCCCCGTAGTCGGGATCGCCCTGGTCGCGGCGCAGCAACAACAGATCGCAGTGCCCCGAGATCGCGGTCAGCAGATTGTTGAAGTCGTGCGCCACCCCGCCGGCGAGCTGCCCGATCGCCTGCATCTTCTGGCTTTGCACGAACTGCGCCTCCAGCGATTTGAGCTCCGTCGCGTCGTGCAGGACAGCCAGCAGCGCGGACGCCCCGCGTTCCGTGATCGCGCTCAGCGTGACCTGCACGAACACCTCCTGGTCGCGCCGCGTCAGCCGCAGGAATTCCGAGCGCACCACGCCCCTCACCGCTTCCTCCAGCCAGGTGTCCAGGGGGCGGCCCAGCCCCTCCATCAGGTCGGCGAGCCGCGTGCCGGGCACGGGGTCGCTGCCCAGAAGCCTTTGCGCATCGCCGTTGGCGGCGAGAACCCGCCCGTCGGCGCCAAGCTTCAGCAGCGCGACGGGCAGCCTGTCGATCGTCTCCCGGTCGGAGGCCGGCACGGGGTCCGTCCGCGCGGGCGCGGGAAACAGATAGAGATCGCGGCGGCCGCCACCGCCCTCGCCCTCGGCCACGAGGCAATCCAGGGAGCCCTCGGCGGCAGCGACCCGGGCCACCTCTCCCGACACGGGCGGCGCGTCGAAGATCTGGCTCAGCGATTTCACCCGCGCGCCGAGCAGACTCCGCGCCGCGTCGTTCATGAACAGGATCGCGCCGCCGCGCCCGGCGGTGAGCCGCGGAATGCCGAGCGTGTCGCCGCCGCCCGCCGCGGCGGCGCGGTCCCCGAAACTTTCGACCCGCCACAGCAGCGCCCCCGGGCCGATCCGTTGCGCCGAGAGCCGCAGATTGCCCTTGCGGGTCACCACGTCCTCGCGCGCAGCACCCGCAGCCTGCGCCTTGAGCGACAGCCGGCCGAGCACGGCCGAGGGGCTGGCCAGCGTGCTGCGGAGCGCACCCGCCAGCGTCTCGTGCGCCTCTGCGTTGTAGAGACGTTCCGCCGCGGCGTTCCAGAGGCAGAGCGCCCCGGCCTCGTCGGACAGAAGGCACGGCACCGCGTCGTGCCGGACGAACTCCGCGATCGCGGCGAAGTTGCGGCGCCGGCGGCGCGCCGACCAGGTTTCCGCCGCGCGGATGATCGCCGACAGCACCAGAAGCGTCGCCCCCGCTGCGAAGGCCCCGGCGGCGAAGGCGGGCGACGGGGCCATCGCGCCCGCGGCGACCATCAAGATGCCGATGAGCGGGAGCAGCCAGAAGCGGCGCGACATCTGCCAGTCGGCACGCGGAGACGTCGCGAGAGAGAGCATCGTTTCGGACACCGGGTCGGGGCACCTTTTCGATTCGAGCCACGGGCCATTACGTCCGGCGATGCTTAAGCGCCACTTAACGCCGGACGAAGACACCTCTGAGTTGCATAATGCGCGGCCTCACTGGGCCGTCAATACCGCGAGAAAGAAACCATCGCCGCTTGGGCCCGGCAACCACAGGTGGCAATCGGTCCGCACCCAACCGGGGTTTCGGGCAAGAAACGCCTCCACCTGTGCGCGGTTCTCGCCCTCGAGGACCGAACAGGTCGCATAGGCCAGCCGCCCGCCCGGGGCCACGAGCTGGGCCGCGGTCTCGAGGATGCGGGCCTGCAGAGCCTCGAGCCCGGCAAGACCTTCGGGATCGAGCCGCCACTTGGCCTCGGGATCGCGCCGCCAGGACCCGCTTCCGGAACATGGCGCATCGCAGAGCACGATATCGAAAGGACCCTCGGCCGCAGGATCGTCCACGATCCTGACATCGGCCTGCGCGCGCGCCGCACGCGCAGGCAGATCGCGCATGCGCCGCGGATGCGCGTCATGCGCCCAGACCGGCGCCCGCGCCAGCGCGGCGCGCGCCAGCGTCTTCCCTCCGCCTCCGGCGCAGTAATCGCGCCCCCGCCCCCCCGCGCGCGGCGCAAGCCGCGCGACCACGGCCTGGCTGGCCGCGTCCTGCAGCTCCACCAGCCCGTCGAGATAGGCCCGGCTGCGCGCGACAAGACGCGCGCCTTCCGTGACCTCGAGGGCGGTCTCGACGGTCTCGACGGGGCGCGCGCAAATCCCCTCTCCGGCGAGCGCGGCCACGGCGCCCGCGCGGTCCGTCCGCAGCAGGTTCACGCGCAGATGCACCGGCGCCCGGTCGCGAAGCGCGCGCGCCGCGCCATCCGCGTCTGTCCCGAGCGAAGCCTCGAACCGGTCCCAGAGCCAATCGGGCAAATCGCGCGCGGCCGCCCCCTCGGGCGGGTTGCCGGCGGTTCGCTCGGCCTCCGACAGGGGAGGCGGCGCGTGGCCGACACCCGTGAAGACGCTGTCCGGATCCTCGCCCGCGTCCCGCAACCGTCCCAGCATCAGCCCGCGCCCGTTGTCCGCCCCGCCCCGCGCGGCATAGGACCGCCGCCTGCGCAGCGCGTCGAAGACGAGATCGCGAAGCGCCCGGCGATCCTTCGATCCGGCGAAGCGCGAGCGCCGCGCCCAGCCCGAAAGCGCCGGCTCGGCCGGTGCGCCCGCGAGGATCTCGTCGAGGACCTCGGCGGCGGCCGCGACCCGCGCCGCGGGCGTCACGCGCCGCCCCCGCGCCTGCGCTCAGCCAAGGCGGTAGTTCGGGCTTTCGCGGGTGATCTGCACGTCGTGCACGTGGCTTTCCTTGAGCCCCGCGCCCGTGATCCGCACGAACCGGCAGCCGCGGCGCATCTCGGGCACCGTGCCGCAGCCGGTGTAGCCCATCGCCGCGCGCAGCCCGCCCACGAGCTGGTAGACCACCGAGGAGGCCGGGCCCTTGTAGGGCACCTGCCCCTCGATGCCCTCGGGCACCAGCTTGTCCGACGCCGCGTCCTTCTGGAAATACCGGTCGGCGGAGCCGTGCGCCATGGCCCCAAGGCTTCCCATCCCGCGATACGACTTGAAGCTCCGGCCCTGGTAGAGGATCACCTCGCCCGGGCTTTCGTCGGTGCCCGCGAGGATCGAGCCCACCATCGCGCAGGACGCCCCGGCCGCGATCGCCTTGGCGAGATCGCCCGAGAACTTTATGCCGCCATCGGCGATCACCGGCACGTCCCCCGCCGCGGCGGCGCAGTCCATCACGGCGGTGAACTGCGGCATGCCAACGCCGGCGACCACGCGCGTCGTGCAGATCGAGCCGGGCCCGATGCCCACCTTCACCGCATCCGCGCCCGCGTCGATGAGGGCGCGGGTGGCCTCGGCGGTCGCGACGTTGCCCGCGACCACCTGCACCTCGTTCGACAGCCGCTTGACCCGCGTGACCGCTTCGGCGACGGCGGCGGAATGGCCGTGGGCGGTGTCGATCACGATCAGGTCGCAGCCCGCGTCGATCAACGCCTCGGACCGCTCGAAGCCCGCATCGCCCACCGTGGTGGCCGCCGCGCAGCGCAGCCGGCCCAGCCCGTCTTTGCAGGCCGTGGGGTTCAGGACCGCCTGCTCGGTGTCCTTGAGCGTCAGAAGGCCGGTCAGCCTGCCCGACGCGTCTGTCACCAGCAGCTTCTCGATCCGCCGCGCCTTCATGAGGCTCTTGGCCTCCTCGCGGTCCGCGGGCTCCCGCAGGATGGCGAGGTTCTCTGAGGTCATCATCACCCGCACGGGCGTGTCGTCGTCGGTGGCGAAGCGCATGTCGCGGTTGGTGACGATGCCGACGACATGGCCCCGCTCGTCCACGACGGGAAAGCCGGTGACGCGGTAACGTTCCTGCAGCGCCTTCGCATCGGCGAGCGTCTGGTCGGGGCGCAGGGTGATCGGGTTGTAGACGATGCCGGACTCGAAGCGCTTCACGCGACGCACCTCCCGCGCCTGCACCTCCACGTCGAGATTGCGGTGGATGACGCCCATGCCGCCCGCCTGGGCCATGGTGATCGCCATCTGGCTTTCGGTCACCGTGTCCATCGCCGAGCTGAGCAGCGGGATGTTGAGCGCGATCGCCTTCGTGACATGGGTGGCCGTGCTTGCCTCGCCCGGCAGCACCGAAGAGGCGCCCGGTACAAGCAGCACGTCGTCGAAGGTAAGCGCCTCGCGAATCTCCATATCCGTCCTGTCCTAGGCTGGGATCGTTTGGCGCTTCCCTATTGCATGGATGGCGGGGAGGCGAAAGACCGATTCCGGCTGGACGGGCCGCCGGTCGGGCGGCAGGCTACGGGTGACGTGGAACGGGGGTCCGAATGGCCGGACATGGTTACGAGACGGGGCGGCTCGACCTGCCCTTCACCGGTATCGCGAGCTTCGGCAAGCGCGAGATCCAGACCGACTGGGGCGCGATCGCGGCCGACGCCGCGATTTTAGGCGCGCCCTTCGATGCAGGCACCCAGTGGCGCGCGGGGGCGCGGTTCGGGCCGAGGGCGGTGCGCGACGCCTCCACGCTTTTCAGCTTCGGCCACGCCGGCGCCTACGACCACGAGGACGACGCGACCTACCTGCCCGCCTCTGTGCGCATCGCGGATATCGGCGACGCCGATATCGTCCATACCGACACCGAGAAGAGCCACGCCAACATCGAGGCGGGCGTGCGCGCGATCCTCGACGCGGGCGCGCTGCCGGTGGTGATCGGCGGCGATCACTCGGTGAACATCCCATGCATCCGCGCCTTCGCGGGGCGCGGCGACATCCACGTCCTCCAGATCGACGCGCATCTCGATTTCGTGGACGAGCGCCACGGCGTGCGCCACGGCCACGGCAACCCGATGCGCCGCGCCGCCGAGCAGGCGCATGTCACCGGACTGACGCAGCTCGGCATCCGCAACGTGAGCTCCACCGCGCGCGAGGGCTACGAGGATGCCCGCCGCATGGGCTCGGACATCCTGTCGGTGCGGCAGGCTCGCCTTCTGGGTGCGCGGGCGCTGGCCGAAAGGCTGCCCGAAGGCACGCGGATCTACGTCACCATCGACATCGACGCCTTCTGCCCCTCGATCGCGCCCGGGACCGGCACGCCCAGCCATGGCGGCTTTCTCTACTACGAGGTGCTGGAGCTTCTTCAGGAGGTCGCGCGGCGTCACGAGGTTGCGGGCCTCGACCTCGTCGAGGTCGCGCCCGACTACGACCCGTCGGGCTCCACCCAGATCCTCGCCGCACAGCTTCTCCTGAACTTCCTCGGCTTCATCTTCCACGCTCGCGGCGCGCGCTGAGACGAGGACCGCGAGCGGGGCGGCACGGCCCCGTCCCGCGTCGCTCGCGTTTCGCGCCGTCCGGGGGAACGGACACGGCGCGGGCGCGCGGGGATCGCCATCGGGACCGGCCTCCGGGGGCCGGCCGCCCCGGGCGCGGCGTGGCGCGTCAGCCCCGGCCGCGGATCGAAAGATGACGCGGCCATGCAAGATTCTGCCGGTTGCGGGCCGACACGCGGCCTTCGACGTCCTATGTTCGGGCGGCGCATCGAAATGAGCGAGGTCCACACAGCATGAGTACCGATCCCCTCGTCGTCTTCACGCCTTCGGGCAAGCGGGGGCGCTTTCCGGCGGGCACGCCCGTCCTGACCGCGGCGCGCCAGCTCGGCGTCGATCTCGACTCTGTCTGCGGCGGGCGGGGCATCTGTTCCAAGTGCCAGGTGACGCCCTCCTACGGCGAATTCTCCAAGCACGGCGTCACGGTGCGCGAGGGCGCGCTTTCGGAGTGGAACGCGGTCGAGGCGCGTTACGACAGCAAGCGCGGGCTGAAGCCGGGCCGGCGCCTGGGATGCCAGGCACAGATCCTGGGCGACGTGGTGATCGACGTGCCGGCCGAAAGCCAGGTCCATCGGCAGATCGTGCGCAAGTCCGCCGCCGTGCGCGCGATCGAGATGGACCCGGCCACGCGGCTTCACCTCGTCGTGGTGGACGAGCCCGACATGCACGAGCCGACCGGCGACCTGGAGCGCGTGGCGCGCGCCCTCAAGGCGCAATGGGACGTGGAGGACATCGCCGCGGACCCGACCCTGCTTGCGAAATTGCAACCCGTTCTGCGGAAAGGCGGCTGGCAGATCACCGTGGCCTTGCACAAATCTCACAAGGAGGCGGTTCCGCGCATCCTGGAGGTCTGGCCGGGCCTACACGAGGGCGGGCTTTACGGCCTCGCCATAGATCTCGGCTCCACGACCATCGCCGCGCATCTCACCGACCTCGACACCGGCGAGGTCAAGGCGTCCTCGGGGATCATGAACCCGCAGATCCGCTTCGGCGAGGACCTGATGAGCCGGGTGAGCTACGCCATGATGAACGAGAACGGCGCGGCCGAGATGACCCGCGCGGTGCGGGAGGCCATTGACGCGCTCGCCGTCGAGATCGCCCGCGAGGCGGAGATCGACCCCGCGCTCATCGTGGAGACGGTCTTCGTCTGCAACCCGGTGATGCACCACCTTTTGCTCGGCATCGACCCGGTGGAGCTCGGCCAGGCGCCCTTCGCGCTGGCGACCTCGGATTCGATCTCGATGAACGCGCGCGATCTCGGTCTCTGCGCCATCAACCCGCGCGCGCGCAGTTACATCCTGCCCTGCATCGCCGGGCATGTGGGGGCCGATGCGGCCGCTGTGGCTCTTTCCGAAGAACCCGGCAAATCCGAGGACTTGGCGCTCATCGTGGATGTGGGCACGAACGCCGAGATCCTGCTCGGCGACCGCTCGCGGGTGCTGGCCTGCTCCTCGCCCACCGGCCCGGCCTTCGAGGGCGCTCAGATCAGTTCGGGCCAGCGCGCCGCGCCGGGCGCCATCGAGGCGATCCGCATCGACCCCGAGACGAAGGAGCCGCGCTTCCGCGTCATCGGCTGCGATCTCTGGTCCGACGAGGACGGCTTCGCCGACGCCATCGCCGAGACCGGGATCACCGGCATCTGCGGCTCCGGCATCATCGAGGCGGTGGCGGAACTGCGCATGGCCGGGATCATGGACGCGGGCGGGCTCATCGGCTCGGCTGCGCAGACCGGCACGGCGCGCTGCTTCGCGGAGGGGCGGACCCACGCCTATCTCGTCCACGACGCCACCGCCGAGGGCGGGCCGCGCATCGCGGTCACCCAGGGCGACATCCGCGCCATCCAGCTTGCCAAATCGGCGCTTTACGCGGGCGCGCGCCTGCTCATGGACGAGCGCGGGGTGGACAAGGTGGACCGCGTGGTGCTCGCCGGGGCCTTCGGCGCGCACATCTCCCCCAAGCACGCCATGGTGCTCGGCATGATCCCCGACGTGCCGCTCGACAAGGTGACCTCCGCCGGTAACGCCGCCGGCACCGGGGCGCGCATCGCGCTTTGCAACGTCGGCGCGCGGGCCGAGATCGAGCGCACGGTGCGGCGCATCACCAAGGTGGAGACCGCGATCGAGCCCCGCTTCCAGGAGCATTTCGTGGCCGCCAACGCGATCCCGCACGCGACCGATCCGTTTCCGGAACTCTCTCGCATCGTGCCGCTGCCGCAGGTCAGTTTCAACACGGGCGGCGGGGAGGACGACGGCGGGCGCCGGCGACGGCGCCGGCGGGCCTGACGCCGCGCACGGGGCCTTGACCGGCCGCGGGGCACGCTGCTAGATAACCGCGCTGGGCCGGGCGGGTATGATGTAATGGTAGCCTGTCAGCTTCCCAAGCTGAACGCGCGGGTTCGATTCCCGCTACCCGCTCCAAGGCCGGCCCCGGATCCTTCCCGAGACATCACGGAAATCGGGCCCGCGTGCCCTGACATGCCGCGTCGGCGACCCCCGCGCGCCAAGGGTGTGCAGCGGGTCTTTGGCCCTCCGTTCGCGCAATGACCGGATGGGGCGCGGCCGTCGCAGGCATCGCCGCGCGCGCCTCAGACCTCGGCGCGCAGCCGCGTGCGCAGCGCCGCGATCCGCTCGGCCACGCCGGGCGTGGGCGGGCCCTCGCGCGGCGCGTCTCGAAGCGTGGTGAACCAGTGCTCCGGCGGGTTGCGGCCCAGCCGGTGCGTCCAGCGCAGCCCGCGAAGCACCTCTTCGGCCGCAGGCGGCAAACGCTCGGGGATCTCGTGGCCCGCGAGCGTGGCCCAGACACTGGTCCAGGCGCGCCCGACCGACCAGGGGTTGTAGCCGCCGCCCCCGAGCACGATCAGCCGCGGCGCGAGCGGGCGAAGCGCGCGCACGGCGGCCAGATGCGCGTTGTTGGACCAGGCGAGGCGCGACAGCGGATCCTCCGTCACCGCGTCCGCGCCGCATTGCAGCACGATCGCGTCGGGCCGGTGCCGCGCGACGGCGGGCAGAATCAGTTCGTCGAGCGCCCGCGCGGCATCGCCGTCATGGGCGCCGCGCGGCAATGGCAGGTTGAGGGCGACACCGCCCGCGTGATCCGCGAGCGCGCCGGTGAAAGGCCAGCGCCGCTCCTCGTGGGTGGACACGAGCAACATGCCCTCGGCGCCCGCGAATGCCGCCTCCACCCCGTCGGCATGGTGGGCGTCGATGTCCACATAGGCGAGCCGCCCGAGGCCCAGCGTGCGCAGGCGCGTCAGAGCCAGCACCGGGTCGTTGAGGTAGCAGAACCCGGCAGCCCGATCCGCCATGCCGTGATGCGTGCCCCCGCCGGGATTGTGGACGACCCCGCCGCCCGCCACGAGCTCCGCCGCGAGGAGCGAGCCGCCCGCGGCGGTGGCCGGCCGCCGGAACATCTCGGGGAAAACGGGATTGGACGGGGTGCCGAGCCCGTGACGCGCGCGGGTCGCCGCATCGACCGACTGGGTTTCCTCGGCGCGGGCGAGCGCGGCGATATAGGCGGGCGTGTGGAAGGCAGCGAGCGCCGCGGGCCGGGCGCGCGGGCTCTGCCGGAACTGTCCGGGCGCGATCCAGCCCAGCCGGCGCGCCAGGTCGGTGACGGTGGGCACGCGGGGCACCCGCAGGGGGTGATCCGGCCCGTAGCTCGAGCCGCGGTAGATTTCCGAACCTATGAAGAGGGGCATGTCCATACCGGGCATTCTAGCGTCCGCGCCGGCCGCGGCGAGCGCGGCCCGCCATCGCAGGGCGGAGCGTCCGGTGGCGCGCGGCGCGGGCACGCGGCGGGGAAGGGCCCCTACCCTTCGGCCTTCTCCGCAAGCTCCAGCCATTCCTCCTCGGCCGCGGAAAGCTTTTCCTGCCGCGTGGCGAGCGCCTCTGTCGCCTTGGCGAACTTGACCGGATCGCGCGCGTAAAGCTCGGGGTCGGAGAGAAGCCCCTCCAGCCTGCCGATCTCGGCCTCGAGTCGCGCGATCTCGTCGGGCAGCGACTCCAGCCGGTGCTTCTGGGTGAAGGACAGCTTCGCCGCGGCGGCCGCGCCACCTTCGTGAGGTTTCCCGCCGGACTTCTTCGGTTTGCCCTTCGCCTTCTGGCCACCCCCCTCGGGCGCGAAGGGATCCCCGCCGCGCTGGGACAGGTAGTCCGACCAGCCCCCGGCATAGACGGTGGCGTGGCCGTCGCCTTCCATCGCGACCGTCACCGTCGCCACGCGGTCGAGGAAGTCCCGGTCGTGGCTGACGACCAGAACCGTGCCGTCATAGGCGTCGAGCAGTTCCTGCAAGAGATCGAGCGTCTCCACGTCGAGGTCGTTCGTCGGCTCGTCGAGCACGAGCAGGTTCGATTCCCGCGCCATGAGCCTGGCCAGCAGAAGCCGCGCGCGCTCGCCCCCCGACAGCGCACGGACCGGCGCGCGCGCCTGCCGCTCGTCGAACAGGAAGTCCTTGAGATAGCCCACGACGTGGCGCGGCTGACCGCGCACGATGATCTGGTCGGCCTGTCCCGACACCCGCATCTCGGGATCGCCGGTCAGGTTCTCCCAGAGCGAGGCGTCCCAGTCGAGCCGCGCACGCGCCTGGTCGAAGATGGCCGGCACGAGGTTCGTGCCGTGCCGGACACGCCCCCGATCCGGCGGCACCTCGCCCATGAGCATCTTCAGAAGCGTCGTCTTGCCCACGCCGTTCGGACCCACGAACGCCACCCGGTCGCCGCGCAGGATGCGAAGCGAGAAGTCGCTGAGGATGGTCTTGCCGTCGTAGGATTTCGCGATGCCTTCGGCCTCGATCGCGCGCCGCCCCGAGGCCGGCCCCGATTCGAGCGCCATGGCCGCCGCGCCCTGCCGGCGGATCATCGACGCGCGCTCTTCGCGCAGGGATTTCAACGCGCGCAGCCGGCCCTGGTTGCGCTTGCGCCGCGCGCTGATGCCTTCCACCGCCCAGCGCCCCTCGGCACGGATCTTGCGGTCCATCTTGTGGCGCGCCTGGTCCTCCTCCTCCCAGACCTTGTCGCGCCAGGCCTCGAAGCCGCCGAAGCCGACCTCTGCCCGGCGCACCTGCCCGCGGTCGATCCAGAGCGTCGCGCGCGTCAGCGCATCGAGGAAGGCGCGGTCGTGGCTGATGACGACGAAGGCCTTGCGCGTGGCCGAAAGCTGTGCCTCGAGCCAGCGGATCGCCGCGATGTCGAGGTGGTTCGTCGGCTCGTCGAGAAGCATGAGCTCGGGATCCTCGGCCATCAGTCGCGCGAGCGCGGCGCGGCGCCGCTCTCCGCCCGACGCGGCCGCGACCTCGCGGGCGGGATCGAAAGCAAGGCCCTCGGCGGCCTGCTCCACGCGGTACTCCTCTCCCGGTTCCAGGCTGGCCGCGGCGAAGTCGCCGAGCGTGGCGAACCCCGCCATCTCGGGCTCCTGTTCCATGTAGCCCACACTCACGCCCGGAGGCACGACCCGCGCACCGGCATCGGGCTCCACCAGGCCGGCCATGACCTTCAGCAGCGTCGACTTTCCCGATCCGTTGCGCCCGACGAGTGCGAGCCGGTCGCCGGGATGCACCACGAGATCGAGATCCGCGAAGAGGGGCTCCCCCCCGAAACCGAGGGAGATGCCCGAAAGTTGCAGGAGCGGAGCCTTCACCATGACGCGCAGCTAAGCGCGGCGCGCGCGAAGGTCAACGTGGATGGCTACTGCGCGACGGCGCGAAGAAGCCGCTTGCGCGCGGGCGGGATCGCGCCGATCTCGAGCCCGGTGAAGACGTGCAGCGTGTTCATGTGGTCGTCCACGACCGCGTGGTCGCTCACCCATCCCCCCATCAGCAGGTAGCTTCTGAGAAGCGGCGGCATCCGCAGCATGGCCTGGCGCGTGTCGGGCTTGCACCGCGCAAGGCGCTGCGCGAAGCGGAAGACGTTGGGCGCCTTCACCCTGGGCAGCCAGCGCTTCGGTGCGAGGTGCCGCTCCTTCAGCATGGCGAAGGCGTCGAGGTAGCGTGCGGCGTCGGTGCCCGGGAAGGAGGCGCAGCCGAACAGAAGATCCACGCCCGTCTCGTCGACATACCGCGTCAGCGCCCCCCAGGCCACGCGCAGGATGTCCGGGTCCTGGATGTCGGGATGGATGCAGAAGCGTCCCATTTCCGCAAGGCGCCCCTCATACGCCTCGAGCGCCGAAAGCTCATAGAACTGCGCGGAGTAGCTGCGCGATATCTCGCACCCGCCGTGAAGCGGCAGGATGCGGAAACAGCAGACCAGCCTGCCCCCCCGCGCCTCCTCGACGAGAAAGTGCGTGCAGCGCCCGTCGAAGTCGTCCGCATCGAGGCCGCCGCCATCGGCACGATGGCCCGCGAAGGCAAGATGGCGCAGGCGTTGCGCGGCGCGCAGGTCTTCGACGCCTTCGGCGATCCGGGCGCGGTAGCGCCCTTTGCTCAACCCGATCATGGTATGGCCCCGTGCGCGTTAACCTGCAGGAAGAGGCTACGAAGCCCGTCCCTGACAGACAAGCATGACGGCGGCGTGACGCAAGGGCACCGGTGCGCGTCAGTCGATGAAATCTTCCGCCGAGAACGCGCCGATGCGGCGCAGGAGTTGGCGCAGGAAGCCCACGCTGCTGCCGGTCTCGGTGACGCGGCGAGAGAGCGTGACCACGCGCCCCTGCTCGAGGCCGAAGCGCTCGATGTTGCGCACCGTTCCGGTGGCGTCGAAGCTGATCGCGAGCACCTCGCGGCTGACTTCCTCGGGCGCGCGCCACGCGAAGCGGCGGACGCGGCTTTCGACGTAATAGAAGCCGCTCACATCCGTGAGGCCGGCGGTGCTGGGCGTGCCGATGGTCTCGGACACCGTGTCGCGCGTGTCCAGGCCGACGACGATCGCGTCGAGGTCTTCCTGTGGCGGAATATAGCCGTGCGTGCGATACTGAGCACTGCAAGCGGACAGGCCGGACAGCACCGCGATCGCGAGGGCGGCTCTCAGCCCGAAACTCCTAAGCCTCATTGCGGCCCTCTTGTCTTGCCTGTCCACGGCTTCTATCCCGCATAGCGAAGGATGAAAAGCCGTTCAAGCCAGGGGAGCACGCGCACCCATGACCGACCCCTCCCGGCCGTCAGACCCGTCGCCCCGGATCCTGCGCCTTGCAGAACTGCCGCAGGACGCGCCCACCGCATTCGCGCTCGAACCCGATGCCGGGACACGCGCGGCGCTTGCCGAGACGCTCGGGATAGACGCGATCCGAAAGCTGCGCTTCACGGGCACCCTCGCGCCGGAGGGCCGGAGCGACTGGCACCTCGAGGGCGTGCTCGGCGCGACGGTGGTGCAGCCCTGCGTCGTCACGCTCGCGCCCGTCGCAACGCGAATCGACACCACGGTGACGCGCCGCTATCTCGCGGGCTTCGACATGCCCGAAACCGTGGCCGAGGTGGAGATGCCCGAGGACGTCACCTCCGAGCCCCTGCCGGAGCGCGTGGACCTGATGGCGGTGATGACGGAGGCGCTGGCCCTCTCGCTGCCGGACTATCCCCGCGCCCCAGGCGTGGAGCTCGGCACGGCGCAGGCGGCGCCGCCCGGCGTCGCGCCGCTTTCGGACGAGGAGCTGAAACCCTTCGCGGGCTTGCAGGGCCTGCGCGACAAGCTGCGCCGCGACTCCTGAAAGGACCGCCTCTCGCGCGGCCCGAGAAATGCCTTGCGCGGCGCGGGATTCGCTGTATTTTCGCGCCTTCATCCGGATTTGGGGTTGCCCTCCGGGCGCGATCACGGCTAAGCGCCGGCTCACGCCAATTGCGCGCGCCCCGCGCGGGCTTCCACCGCGCCGACCGACACATAGAGAAAGCCGAGGTCTGTCATGGCCGTTCAACAGAACAAAGTTTCGAAGTCGCGCCGCAACAACCGCCGCGCGCACGACGCGCTGGTAGCGGTGAATCCCAACGAGTGCCCGAACTGCGGCGAGCTGAAGCGCCCGCACCACGTCTGCGCGTCCTGCGGCCACTATGCCGACCGCGAGGTGGTCGTGATGGCGGACGAGATCGACCTGGACGAGGACGCCGCCTGAGGCACACTGCGCGGGCCCCCGGATGAGCGAACGCGAGCATCATCGGCGCGGGGGCGCTTCCTCCACGGTCATCAGCGTGGACGCCATGGGCGGCGACCGCGGGCCGGCGGCGGTTGTCGCGGGCCTTGCAAGGTCGGCCACCAAGAACCCGGACATCCGGTTCATCCTGCACGGCCCGAAGGACGAGCTCGAGCGGCTCGTCGCCAAACGCCGGCTCTCCGACATCTGCGAGATACGCGACGCCCGAGGGGTCGTGCGGATGCAGGACAAACCGAGCCAGGTGATGCGCCAGGGCAAGGGCACGTCGATGTGGTCGACCATAGAGGCCGTCCGGGACGGAGAGGCCTCCGTGGCGGTGAGCTGCGGCAACACCGGGGCGCTCATGGCGCTTTCGATGGTGCGCCTGCGCAAGATCGAGGGCGTCAACCGGCCCGCCATCGCGGTGCTCTGGCCCTCGCGGAACCCGCAGGGCTTCAACGTGATGCTGGACGTGGGCGCGGATGTCCGCGCCGATGCCCGCGATCTGCTGCAATACGCGTTGATGGGATCGTCCTACGCGCGCAACGGGCTCGGGATCGCGCACCCGCGGGTCGGGCTGCTGAACGTGGGCACAGAAGAGCACAAGGGTCGCTCCGAGCTCCGGGAAGCGCATGAACTCATCGCCGCCAACGCGCAAGCGGCCAGTTTCGAGTTCGTTGGCTTCGTGGAGGGCGGCGACATTCCCGGCAAGCGCGCGGACGTGATCGTGACGGACGGGTTCACCGGCAACGTCGCGATCAAGACCGGCGAAGGCACCGCGCACCTCATCGGCGACCTGCTGCGCGAAGCGTTCCGATTTTCGCCGCTGTCGCGCATCGCGTCGGTTCTGGCCTACACGTCGCTTCGGCGGCTGCAGAAGAGGATCGATCCACGTCGCGTCAACGGCTGGGTGTTTCTGGGGTTGAACGACACGGTGGTGAAATCGCACGGGTCGGCCGACGCGACCGGCGTGTCGGCGGCGGTGAAGCTGGCCTTCCAGCTGGCGCAATCGGGCTTCTCGGACCGGCTCGCGGCGCGAGTGGCCTCGGCCAGCCCGACCGCGCCGGTCCAGCCCGCGCAGGACAGGAACGGAACACACGGATGACGACACGCGCGATCGTCAGGGGCGTCGGGCACTCCCTGCCCGAACGGGTGGTCGAGCACGCCTGGTTCGAGAGCTTTCTCGACACGAGCGACGAGTGGATACGCTCCCGCTCGGGGATCGAGCGCCGGCATTTCGCGGCCGAGGGGCAGACCACCTCCGAGCTTGCCGCCCGCGCCGCGCGCGCCGCGCTCGAGGATGCGGGCCTTGCCGCCTCCGAGATCGACGCGATCATCGTCGCCACCTCGACGGCGGACTTCACCTTCCCCTCCGCCGCCACGATGGTGCAGGCCGAACTCGGCATGACGACGGGCTTCGCCTTCGATGTGCAGGCCGTCTGCGCGGGGTTCGTGTTCGCGCTTGCGAACGCCAACGCGCTCATCGTCTCGGGGCAGGCCCGGCGCATCCTCGTGATCGGGGCCGAGACCTTCTCGCGGCTCATGGACTGGGAAGACCGGTCGACATGCGTGCTTTTCGGAGACGGGGCGGGCGCGCTCGTGCTCGAGGCGGCGGAAGGCACGGGCCAGCCGGAAGACCGCGGGATCCTCGCATCCGACCTGCATTCCGACGGACGTTTCCGCGAGATCCTGCACGTCGATGGCGGCGTCTCCACCGGTCGGACGGGGCATCTGCGCATGCTCGGCAAGGAGGTCTTTCGCCACGCGATCGAAAAGCTGGCCGACACCGCGCACCGGGCAATGGACAAGGCGGGCGTGAACTCTTCGGACGTGGACTGGGTGGTGCCGCACCAGGCCAACATCCGCATCATCCAGGGCACCGCCAAGAAGATGCAGCTGCCGATGGACAACGTGGTCGTCACCGTCCAGGACCACGGCAATACCTCGGCCGCGTCGATTCCCCTCGCCCTCTCCGTCGGCCGCGCGCGGGGCCAGATCCGCGAGGGCGACCTCGTCATCACCGAGGCGATCGGCGGCGGCCTTGCATGGGGTGCCGTGGTGCTGCGCTGGTAGGCGGATGACTGCCGCTTCTGCACTGCCGCACAAGCTGTTGATATTGACTCGGAAATTTTCCTGCCCCTAAGGTCAATCCGTTAACGGTTGGAGGGACGGCATGAGCCAGCGCACACTCACCCGAATGGATCTGAGCGAAGCCGTCTTCCGCGAGGTGGGGTTGTCGCGCAACGAATCGGCCCAGCTCGTCGAAAGCGTGCTCGATCACATGTCCGACGCGCTCGTGCGGGGTGAGCAGGTGAAGATCTCTTCCTTCGGAACCTTCTCGGTGCGCGACAAGGCCGCCCGGGTCGGCCGGAACCCCAAGACCGGCGAGGAGGTGCCGATCCTGCCGCGGCGGGTCCTGACCTTCCGGCCCTCGCACCTGATGAAGGATCGCGTGGCGGCCGGAAACCGCCGCTGAGGACGCCCCCGATGGCCACCAAATCGCCCGACGCGTTCCGCACGATCAGCGAGGTGGCCGAGTGGCTGGAAACGCCGGCCCACGTGCTGCGGTTCTGGGAAAGCAAGTTCTCGCAGGTGAAGCCGGTGAAACGTGCCGGCGGGCGGCGCTATTACCGTCCGTCCGACATGGCGCTGATCGGCGGCATCAAGACCCTGCTGCACGACGAGGGCATGACCATCAAGGGCGTTCAGAAGCTCTTGCGCGAGCAGGGCGTAAAGCACGTGACGAGCTTCTCCCCGCCGCTGGCCGGTGAGGCGCCCGAGCGGGAGCCGGAAGAGGTGCATGTCCTGCCGTTCCAGCCCCGGCGGGCGGGCCGCACGCGCGGCCCGGTGGAGGACGCCGAGGAATTGCCGCTCTTCCCGCCGGAGGAGGAAACCGCGAGGGCGTCCCCGACGACCGACGCGGCAGACGACGTGCCCGCCCGGGCGCGCAAGGCGGAAGAGACGGCGCCCGCGGCCGTGGCGGAGGAAGAGGCGGCCTCCGCCGCGGCCGCGCCGCAGGGCGCCACGCCGCCGCCCGGCGACGCAACGCACCCGCCCCTTGCGCCGCCGCCGCGCGACAGCGGCGTTCCGTCCTTCCTGCGCCCGCGCGCCACGGCCACCGGGACCGATGCACCGGCGGCGCGCGACGCGCCTTTCGCGGACGGGCCCGGAACAGGCGACGCGTCACCGGCGATACGGGCCGTAACCACGCCACCCGACCCGGCGGACGACGCGCTTCCCGCCGCAGCGGGCCTCCTGTCCCGCCTCGCCAAGATTCATTGGCTCCCCGGCACGCAAACCGAGGCCGCGGCCGCGATCGCGTCCGAGTTGCGAACTCTCGCCGCGCGCCGCGCCGATGCGGCCCGGCCCTGATCCCGGGATCGCGACTCCGTGGCAATTCACCCTTGCTCTCGCGCAGGAAACAGGTATGAAACCGCCCTGTTCGGGCTATGGCGCAGTCTGGTAGCGCGTCCGTCTGGGGGACGGAAGGTCGCAGGTTCAAGTCCTGCTAGCCCGACCAATTTCCCCCTTTGCAACCGGAAACCCGGTTCGATCCAGGAAGGGTCCGCATGACCGGCGTGATGCCCTGCCAGGCCATTCGCGCGATGATCGCCGAGGGTGCGATCGCCACGGACCGGCCCATCACCGACACGCAGGTCCAGCCGGCGAGCCTCGATCTGAGGCTGGGGCGGCGAGCATGGCGTGTGCGCGCCTCTTTCCTCGCCGGTGCCGGGCGACCGGTGGCCGCGCGGCTCGATCGCTTCACCATGCACGAGATCGACCTGTCGGCGGGCGCCGTGCTCGAGAAGGGCTGCGTCTATGTCGCCGAGATCGAGGAACGGCTCGCCCTGCCCCCGGGCGTCAGCGCCGTCGCGAACGCGAAAAGCTCTACCGGGCGGCTCGACCTTCTCACCCGCGCGATCACCGACGGCGGCACCGAGTTCGACCGCATTCCCGACGGCTACGCCGGCCCGCTTTACGCCGAGATCTGCCCGCGCTCCTTCTCGGTGCTGGTGCGGCCCGGCATGACGCTGAACCAGATCCGGTTCCGCGAAGGCCATGCCGTGCTCGACGACACGGCGCTGCGCGCGCTTCACGCCGAAAACCCGCTGGTGTCGGGCGAGGCGGTCATCTCCGAGGGGCTCGGCTTCTCGGTGGATCTGCGGCCCGCGCAGGGCACGCTCGCGGGCTGGCGCGCCAAGCCCCACACCGGGCTCATCGACCTCGACCGGATCGGCCACTACGCCCCCGCCGACTACTGGGAGGAGGTGCACGCCGAGGACGGGCAGATCGTCCTCGATCCCGGCGCCTTCTATATCCTGGTGAGCCGCGAGACGGTGCATATCCCGCCCGGCTACGCCGCGGAGATGGCGCCCTATCTCGCCATGGTGGGTGAGTTCAGGGTGCATTACGCGGGTTTCTTCGACCCGGGCTTCGGGCACGACGCGGCGGGCGGCACGGGCGCGCGCGGAGTGCTGGAGGTGCGCTGCCACGAGGCGCCCTTCGCGCTGGAGCATGGCCAGGTGGTCGGGCGGCTCGTCTACGAGCGCATGGCCACGCCGCCG
The DNA here is from genome assembly GCF_041365715.1 of Rhodosalinus sp. FB01. Taxonomy (NCBI): domain Bacteria; kingdom Pseudomonadati; phylum Pseudomonadota; class Alphaproteobacteria; order Rhodobacterales; family Paracoccaceae; genus Rhodosalinus; species Rhodosalinus sp. FB01. The sequence goes on from NZ_JBGFSH010000004.1 coordinate 99,395, forward strand.
GACCGGCTTTACGGCGCGGGCATCGCGTCGAACTACCAGGGCCAGGGCCTCAAGCTGTCCAAGCACTTCCGGGCCGCCTGACGGGCGCCCGCGGCAGCCTCCTCAGAAACGGCCGATACGCCGCGCGAGGCGCATGGAGCGCTTGAGATGACCTGCGCGCTTCCGGTCCGACCGTGGCGCCGGACGCTGCGCGCCGCCGTCCCCGGACCCGGTTCCGGAGCCTTTCGACATCTTGTCGATTCCGGCGTCGAGCCCCTTGTTGACGGCCTTGCGCATGACCATGCGCACCAGCATGCTGAAGAGCCGGTCAGGGTTCATCGCTGCCTCCCGAGTTTCCTGAGATTTGTCTTTGCCTCCGATCTAGCCCGCAATCTTGCCGTTTTCAGGGCTTCCCGGCCGAAACGCGCCGGTCTGGCTATTCCTCGAACATCTCGCCCTGGCCGGGATCGCCCGCATCGTCCTCCTCCTCGGCCTCCGCCTCGCCCGCGCCCGGCAGCGGGCGGCTGTCCAGAAGGCCCGCGGCGCGCAGTTCCGCAAGCCCCGGCAGATCGCGCGCGGATTCGAGGCCGAAATGGTCGAGAAACGTCTCGGTCACGACGAAGGTCACCGGGCGCCCGGGACTCATCCGTCGCCGGCCGAAACGGATCCACTCGAGCTCGAGCAGCTGGTCCACCGTCCCGCGCGAGACCGAGACGCCGCGGATTTCCTCGATCTCGGCCCGGGTGACGGGCTGGTGATAGGCGATGATCGCGAGCGTCTCGATCGCCGCGCGCGAAAGCTTGCGGGTCTCGACCGTCTCGGTCTGCATCAGGAAGCCCAGATCGGGCGCGGTGCGAAAGGCCCACGCGTCGCCCACCCGCACGAGGCGAACGCCTCGCCCCTCGTAGCGCCGGCGCAGGTGCTGCAGCGCCTCGGCCGGGTCGGAGCCCTTGGGCATGCGCTCGGCCAGATCGCGCGCCGAGACGGGCTCGGCCGAGGCGAAGAGCATCGCCTCGACCATGCGCTCCTGCTCGCCCATGGGCGGCGCATCGAAGAGGACGGGCTCCTCCTCGCCGTCGCCGTCTGCCGCGCGCGTGTCGTCACTCATCGCGCGCGGCCCTCCGGCGAAGCTGAATGGGCGCGAAGGCTTCCGATTGACGCAGCTCGATGCGCCCCTCCCGGGCCAGTTCCAGCGTCGCGGCGAAGGTCGCCGCCGTGGCGGAGCGGCGCCGCCCCGGATCCTCGCGCCAGCCCTCCGGCAGGTAGGCGGAAATGTCGGTCCAGGTCCCGGCGAACCCGATCATCCCGCGCAGCCGGTCGAGCGCCTCTTCCATGGTGTAGACCGCCTCGCGGTCGAAGGCGTAGGGGCGGAACTCCTCGCGGGTGCGGATGCGGGCATAGGCCTGCATGAGATCGAGCAGCGTCGCGGTGTAGCGCACGCGCCGGACCCGCTCCACCTCTTCGGGCAGGCCGCGCGCGAACACGTCGCGGCCCAGCCTGTCGCGGCCCATGAGCCGCGCCGCGACCTCGCGCATGGCCTGCAGCCGTTCGAGCTGGAACGCCAGATGCGCCGCCATCTCCTCGCCCGAGGGGCCTTCTTCCGCCGGGTCGGGCGGAAGCAGGAGGCGCGATTTGAGAAAGGCGAGCCAGGCCGCCATCACGAGGTAGTCGGCGGCGAGTTCGATGCGCAGCGCGCGCGCCTCCTCGACGAAGGCAAGGTACTGCTGCGCAAGCTCCAGCACGGAAATCCGGCGCAGGTCCACCTTCTGACCGCGCGCCAGCGACAGCAGCACGTCGAGCGGCCCCTCGTAGCCCTCGACATCCACGATCAGCGCCTCGGCGGCAAGCCGCGCCTCGACGCCCCCCTCCTCGTGACCGCTGCCTTCATCCATCGCCGAACCCTCCGGGCACGGCACCGAGCTTCGCCTCGAGCGCCCGAATGTCAACCGGCGCGTCGGCGGCCCGGCGCAGCGCGAGCGCCCTGGCGCCGCGCGCGCGGGCGGCCTCGCCCATCGTGCCCGCGGCCTCGGCCACCGCCTCCATCTCGCGCAGCGCGCCGTTGCAATGCAGGACCACGTCGCACCCGGCCGCGATCGCGTCCGCCGCGCGGCGGGCGACCGACCCTTCGAGCGCCTGCATCGAGATGTCGTCCGTCATCAGAAGCCCGCCGAACCCGATCTCCTCGCGGATGAGGCGGATCACCGCGGGCGAGGTCGTGGCGGGACGCTCGTCGAGGTCGGCGAAGACCACATGCGCCGTCATGCCGAGCGGCAGATCGGCAAGCGCGGCGAAGGGCGCGAAATCCGTTTCGCGCAGCGTGCAGGCAGGTTCTTGCACCCGGGGCAGCGCGAGGTGGCTGTCGGCCTCTGCGCGGCCATGACCGGGGATGTGCTTCAAAACCGGCAGCACCCCGCCCGCGAAGAGCCCCTCGGCCACGGCGCGGGCATTCGCGGCGACCTCCTGCGCCGTCGTGCCGTAACAGCGATCCCGCAGGAACGGATGGGTCCGGGGCGTGGCGATGTCGGCAAGCGGCGCGCAGTTCACGTCGATGCCGAGCGACTGCAACTCGGCCGCGATCAGACGGTACCGCAGCCGCATCATGTCGGCCGCCCTGCCGCGCGCGGCACGCACCGCGTCGAGCGGCGGCGGCAGGCGGCGGCCCACACCTTGGGGCAGCCGCGACACGCGCCCGCCCTCTTCGTCGATGAGAATCGGCGCCGCGCGGCCCACGGCATCGCGCAAGGCCGCGGTAAGGCCGCGGATCTGCTCCGGGCTTTCGCAGTTGCGCGCGAACAGGATGAATCCGAACGGGTCGGCCTCTCTGAAGAAGCGCGCCTCGGCCGGCGCAAGGTGCGGCCCCGCGCAGCCGAAGATCGCCGCGCCGCGGCCGACCGGTGGGGTCACCGGGTGACCACGGGGATGCAGTCGGCGTTCGCGGCCATCAGCGCCGCGCAGAACCGCCGCGCGTCGGCAAGATCCTCGAAGCCCATCGCGCGGAGGCGATAGAAGATCCGCCCACCGCTTTCGGCGCGTTGCACGACCCGGGTCTTGCCGGCGAGATAGGGCTCGAACCGCCCGGCGATCCGGCCCCATTCGGCGCGGGCCACCTCGGCGCTCTCGAACGCGCCGAGCTGCACGAGGCGCGTGCCCACGGGCAGCTCCGCGGGATCGGCCTCCGGCACCTCGGCGCGCGCGGGGGCGACCCGGCCGGCGCCGGATAGTGCCGCGAGATCGAGGTTTTCAGGCCGCAGGCGCGGGCGCACCGACCGCGCCGGAACGCCCGGAAGCGCCTCGACCTGCGCACCGGTCTCGTCCTGCGCCTCGGCGGCCGGGGCCGTGCCGGGCGCATCGGCCACGACGGCGGCCACCACCGCATCCACCGCGGCGCTCACCGCCTCGTCGCGCGAGGGCGCCGGCGTGTCCACGCGTAGCGCGGCCGGAACCGCTGTGACGCGCGCAAGCTCCCGCTTGGTGCCCACCGGAAGATCCGGCCTGTCCTCGGCGTCCAACCGGGTCGCAAGATCGCGCAGCGCCGCGCTTGGCGCGCCCATGCCTGCCGCGAATCCCGGTCGCAAGTCGTCGGCGGGCTCCGGCGCCGACGCGGCGGCGAGGGCGCCGAGGGCGAGGTCGTCCTCGGCCAACGCGACGGGCGTCGGCGCGAGGCGCAGTTCCTCGGGCGGCGGTTCGGCCGTGCCGCTCGCGGCGACGGCGTTGACGGACAACCCCTGATGGGCCGCGGCCTGGCCGCCGGGCTCGGCGGGCGAGACGCGCATCGGCCCCTCGGCGGCGCGCACCACGGGCACGCCGCTCACGTCACGCATCACGAGTTTCGTGCCCCAGACGCCCGCACCGCCCAGAAGGGTCAGCGACACCAGCGCCGCCACGACCTGCGCGGCCCCGCCGATCCTGGGCGCCGCCTCCGGCGCGAGGGCATCGTTTTCGGAGGTGGACTCACCAAGGGCGGGCGACGAGGCGCCCGCGTGCATCTGCTGATAGCTCATGTCTGCCTCGCTTGCCCGACGATGCGTGCCGCCGGGTTCTGTTCGTTCCGCCTCTGCCCGGGCGGCCGCGCGGCTTTCTACCGCATCTCCTCGACCGGGCGCACCCCAAGGATACCCAGACCCGCCGCGATGACAACGGCTGTGGCGCGCACGAGCGCCAGTTTCGCTTGACTCGTGGCAGAATCGCCCTCCTGCAGGAAACGCAGCGCGGGCTCGTCGTTGCCGCGGTTCCACAGGCTGTGCAGCTCGCTCGCCAGATCGTAGAGGTAGAAGGCCACGCGGTGCGGCTCGTAGACCCGGGCGGCGATCTCCACGAGACGCGGCCACTCGGCGATCTTGCGCGCCAGCGCAAGCTCCGCCTCGTGATCGAGGCGCGACAGATCGGCCCGCGCGAGCGTGGCGTCATCCGCCTCGATCCCGGCCTCCGCCGCCTTGCGCAGGACCGAGCACACCCGCGCATGGGCGTATTGCACGTAGAAGACGGGGTTTTCCTTCGACTGCTCCAGCACCTTGTCGAAATCGAAATCGAGCGGCGCGTCGTTCTTGCGCGTCAGCATCACGAAGCGCGTGACGTCGGCGCCCACCTCCTCGACCACGTCACGCAGCGTCACGAAGGTGCCCGCGCGCTTGGACATCTTGAAGGGCTCGCCGCGCTTGTAGAGCTTCACGAGCTGCATGAGCTTCACGTCGAGCGGGACGCGGCCGTCCGACAGCGCCGAGACGGCGGCCTTCATCCGCTTGACGTAGCCGCCGTGATCGGCGCCGAACACGTCGATCAGCCGGTCGAAGCCGCGCTCGATCTTGTCGTAATGATAGGCGATGTCGGGGGCGAAATAGGTCCAGCTGCCGTCGGATTTCATGACCGGGCGGTCCACGTCGTCCCCGTGCGCGGTGGAGCGGAAGAGCGTCTGCTCGCGCGGCTCCCAGTCCTCGGGCGTCTTGCCCTTGGGCGGCTCCAGCACGCCCTCGTAGATCAGCCCCTTGCTCCGCAGCGCGTCGAGGGCCGCCTCGATCCGCCCGGTGCCGTAGAGCGACTTTTCCGAGAAGAAGACGTCCATCCGAACGCCGAGCGCATCGAGGTCGGCGCGGATCAACTCCATCATGCGCTCGGTCGCGAAGGCGCGCACGGGGGCAAGCCACGTCTCCTCGGGCTTGCCGACATAGGCGTCGCCCGCCTCGGCCTTCAGCGCCTCGCCGACCGGGACGAGGTAATCGCCGGGATAGGTCCCGTCCTCGAAGGCGACCTCGTGGCCATGGGCCTCGAGATAGCGCAGGTAGACCGAGCGGGCGAGCGTATCGCCCTGCGCGCCCCCGTCGTTGATGTAGTACTCGCGCGTCACCTCGTAGCCCGCGTAATCGAGAAGCGAGGCGAGCGCGGCGCCGAATACAGCGCCGCGGGTGTGGCCCACATGCAGCGGCCCGGTGGGGTTGGCCGAGACGTATTCCACGTTCACCCGCTCGCCCGCGCCCAGTTCCGAGCGGCCGAACCCGTTGCCGGCCGCGAGCGCGCGGCGCACGACCTCCTGCCAGACGGAGGGCGACAGGCGCAGGTTGATGAAGCCCGGCCCGGCCACCTCTGCCATGGCGATGCGCGGATCGGCGGCCAGCCGCTCGGCGAGCGCGGCGGCGATATCGCGCGGCTTCGCGCCGGCGGGCTTGGCGAGGACCATCGCCGCGTTGGTGGCCATGTCGCCATGGGCGGGATCGCGCGGCGGCTCCACCGTCACGGCCGCAAGGTCGAGACCGTCGGGCAACGCCCCGTCGGCCACCATGGCGCCCAGCGCCCCGGTCACGGTGTCACGGAGTTCGGAAAACAGGTTCATCGGCGTCCCTCTCGCTCGGCGGGCGGTGTAGCATGCAGGGTGGGCGCGTCAACGCCGCGCGACCGTCACGCCGGGCGCGCGGCGGGCGCCCGACGCCCGCGCCCCGCGACGGCACCGCCGGCCGGGATCCCCATGACGTGCGGGCTAGCGCAGGCCCGGGCGCAGGTCCGCCATGTCCTGCCCACCCAGCAGCCGGGCATGGCTTTGCAGCGCGAAGCGGTCCGTCATGCCGGCGATGTAGTCGGCCACGATGCGCGCGAGCGTCGTCTCGTCGGCGGCGGCCGCCACGTCCGCCTGCCAGCGCCGGGGCAGGAGCGCGGGCCGGGCCAGGTAGAGGGGGAAGAGATCCTGCACCACCCGCGTGGCCTGCGCGCGCGTCTCGACGACTTCCGGCGCGCGGTACATCCGTTCGAAGAGAAAGGCCCGGATCTGCCCGAGATCCGCGCAAAGCCCGTCGGAAAAGCGCACCACCATGTGCCCGGCCTGCCGCACCGCGTCCACGTCCGCGGGCTCGAGCGCGTCCAGCGCGGCGCGGGTGGTGGCGATCACGTCCTCGACCATGACGCCGAAGAAGCGCCGCAGCGCCTCGTGGCGCCGCCGGTAGGGCTCGAGCCCCGGCCACGCCCGGTCCACCTCCGCGAAGCAGTCGGCCAGCACCGGCAGCGCCGCGATCTCCTCCAGCGTGAAGAGATCGGCGCGCAGCCCGTCGTGCAGGTCGTGGCTGTTGTAGGCCACGTCGTCCGCCAGCGCCGCCACCTGCGCCTCCGCGCTGGCATGGGTGTCGAGTTCCAGATCGTGGACGGCGTCGTATTCGGCAAGCGCGTAGGGGATCGCGCCCGTCACGGGCCCGTTGTGCTTGGCAAGGCCCTCCAGCGTCTCCCAAGTCAGGTTGAGCCCGTCGAAGGCGGCGTAATGGCGCTCCAGCCGCGTGACGATGCGGATCGCCTGCGCGTTGTGGTCGAACCCGCCATAGGGCTGCATCAGCGCGTCGAGCGCGTCCTCGCCGGTGTGGCCGAAGGGCGTGTGACCAAGATCGTGGGCAAGCGCCACCGCCTCGGTCAGCGCCGGGTCGAGGTCGAGCGTACCGGCGATGGTGCGCGCCACCTGCGCCACCTCGAGCGAATGCGTCAGACGGGTTCGGAAATAGTCCCCCTCATGCTCGATGAAGACCTGTGTCTTGTGCTTGAGCCTGCGGAAGGCCGAGGCATGGATGATCCGGTCCCGGTCGCGCTGAAAGCAGGAGCGGAACGCGCTTTCCGGCTCTGGCACGAGCCGTCCACGGCTCCTCGCCGGGTCGGACGCGTATCGGGCGCGCATGGGTCCCCTCCTTGTCGCATGTCCCGCGACCTCATATATTTGAGGCGATCGAGGAACTGAACCGTCGCAACGAGGCCCAGATGCAACTTCCTCCGAAAGTGACAGAACGCGCCTTCGCGCGACTGGCCGAGATCGGCGCCTCCCGCGAGGGTCAGGCGCTGCGCGTGGCCGTCGAGGGTGGTGGCTGCTCGGGCTTCCAGTACGACATCCGCCTCGACTCGCCCGCCGAGGACGACCTCGTGCTGGAGGGCGGGGGCGAGAAGGTGGTGGTCGATTCGGTGTCCCTGCCCTTTCTCGAGAACGCGGTGATCGACTTCACCGAGGAACTGATCGGCGCGCGGTTCACCATCGAGAACCCCAACGCCTCGAGTTCCTGCGGCTGCGGCACCTCCTTTTCCATGTAGCGCCGTGTCACAGCCGGCGCGTCACCCGGAACGCCCCCTCCGCGAAGGTGACGGCCCAGCGGCGGGCGGGGATCGCGGTGCCCGCAGCGGTGAAATGAGGCGCAAGGTCCAGCACCCCGCCCGCGATCTCGCCCGGCACTTCCACACCGTCCGAAAATCGCACCATGCAGACGCCCTCGAGCGGGCCCTCGACCCGCCCCCGCGCGCCGGGAAAGAGATGCGTTCGCGCCGTCGTCAGGATCGTGGCCATCCGCCTTCCCTTTTCGCGACTTGTCGCGGCCTATAGGTCCGAACCACGGCCCCGGACGCCTGCACGACGCCGGCCCGGGGCCAACCTTACTCCATCTGCGCGGCCGGGCTCGCACGCGGCCAGCAGAATGGCAGCGCATGACGCGCGAGGAAAGGGCCGCAGAAGCCCCGTGCGACCCGGCGCCGGCCCGATGTCTCGGGGGCGGGCGCGCGCGGAGCCGCTCTTCCCCGCCTTGCGCCCGGACCGGCGAACCGGCTAGCTGGGGCGAGGCCAAGAGGAGCGCGCCGATGAAGATCGCCACCTTCAACATCAACGGGATCAAGGCCCGGCACCAGGCGCTTTGCGACTGGCTGGACGAGGACCGCCCCGACGTGGTGCTTCTGCAGGAGATCAAGTCGCTCGACGAGAGCTTCCCGGCCGAGCTTTTCGAGGAGCGCGGCTATACCGTCGAGACCCATGGCCAGAAAGGCTTCAACGGGGTGGCGATCCTTTCGCGGCTGCCGCTCGAGGACGTCTGGCGCGGGCTGCCGGGCGACGAGGACGACACGCAGGCCCGCTGGATCGAGGCCACGGTGATGGCCGATGTTCCCGTGCGCGTGGCCGGGCTCTACCTGCCCAACGGCAACCCCGCGCCGGGGCCGAAATACGACTACAAGCTGGCCTGGATGGCCCGTATGCGCACACGCGCGCACGAGCTCTTGGCGCTGGAAGAGCCCGTGGTGCTTGCCGGTGATTACAACGTCATCCCCCAGGACGAGGACGCGGCCAGTCCCGAGGCCTGGCGCGAGGACGCGCTGGCGCTGCCGGAAAGCCGGGCGGCGTTTCGCCGCATCCTTCACATGGGCTACACCGAGGCCGTCCGCGCGCGGGTGCAGGGCCCGGGCCATTACAGTTTCTGGGACTACCAGGGCAACGCCTGGGCGCGGAACAACGGGATCCGCATCGATCACCTGCTGCTCTCGCCCGAGGCCGCCGATCGGATGACCGGCACGGGCATCGAGGCCGCGCTGCGCGGGCGCGAGAAACCCTCCGATCACGTGCCGGTCTGGATCGAACTGTCGGTTTGAGCCCGGAACGCGAACCGCACCCGGTCACGCCTCGGCGGTGACGTCGTGCCCGTAAAGCCAGTCGAACCCCGCCAGCATCGCGCCGGGCGCGAACCGCCCGCCAAGCCCCAGCGCGGCATGGGCAAGCCCGCGCACCGGGCCGGGCCGCAGGTGGTAGCGCCGGGCATTGCGCTCCGCCGCGCCAACCACACGCTCGGCACGGGCGCGCCGCCGCCGCTGGTAGGCCGCGAGCCCGGAGGCGCGATCCTCGGCGCGCGCAAGCGCGTCAGCCAGGACCCACGCATCCTCGAGCGCGAGATTGGCGCCCTGCGCGAGGAACGGCAGCGTCGGATGCGCCGCATCGCCCAGGATCGCAACGGACCGGCCATGCCAGCGTTCGGCCACCGGATGCCGGAAGAGACCCCAGACATGCACCTTGTCCAGCGCGCCGAGGATCGCCGGCACGTCCCCGCCGAAGCCCGCGAAGGCCGCGCGCAGGTTCGCCGGGTCGTCCGCGTGGGTCCAGCCCTCCTCGGCCCAGCGGCTGCGCTCCTCCACCGCCACCAGGTTGAGGGTGCGCCCGTCGCGCAGCGGATAGACCACCATGTGCCGTCCCGGCCCCATGAGCACCCGGGCCTCCGCAGGCTGGCCGATGACGTTGGGCAGAAGCGCGCGCCACGCGACCTGGCCGGTGAAGCGCGCGGGCGGCGCCGATCCCAGCGCGTGGCGCGCGCGGGAGTGCAGACCGTCCGCGCCGAGCACCAGATCCGCCCTGTGCTCCGCGCCGTTCTCGAAGACGATCCGCGTGCGCGGGCCGTCCTCCACCGTCGCGACCCGTTGCAGAAGCCGGACCCGGACGCCCGCGGCGCGGGCCGCGGCGGCGAGCAAATCGACGAGATCCGCGCGGTGGACGAAATGGTACCCCTGCTCCGGCCCGATGCGCGCGAGGTCGAGGCGCAGAACCTCGCCGCCGTCCTCGCCGCGCCGAAGGCTCACCGCGTGGGCGCGGGGCGCGCGCGCCGCGAGCTCCGCCTCGAGGCCGAGCGCGCGCAGCACGCGAAGCCCGTTGGGACTGATCTGCAATCCGGCACCCACCTCCGCGATCTCGGCGGCCTGCTCGAACAGGGTGACGGAGGCGCCGCGCCGGCCGAGCGCAAGCGCGGCGGCAAGCCCCGCGATGCCGCCGCCCACCACGGAAATTTCAAGCGCGTCGAGCTGCATCTCTCGCTTCCCAAAAGGAAAACGCCGGAGGCTCCCCCGGCGTTCTCTTGTCTCTCGGTCCCGGTCGGCCTCGCGTCAGTCGTCGCGGTGTACCTTCTCGCGGCGCTCGTGACGCTCCTGCGCCTCGAGGCTGAGCGTGGTCGTCGGGCGCGCGACGAGACGTTTCAGCGAGATCGGCTCTCCCGTCTCCTGGCAGTATCCGAACTCGCCCTCCTCGATCCGGCGCAACGCGGCGTCGATCTTCGAGACGAGCTTGCGCTGACGGTCGCGGATCCGAAGCTCGAGCGCGCGGTCGGTCTCTTCGCTCGCGCGATCGGACACGTCGGGAATGTTGCGGGTCGCGTCCTGAAGGCCCGCAATGGTGTTCTTGCTGTCGGAAAGAAGCTCGTTCTTCTGTCGCATCAGTTCGCGCCGGAACCATTCGAGCTGGCGTTCGTTCATGAACGGCTCGTCCTCGGCGGGCTTGTAATCCTCGGGAAGGAACACTTCGGCCTTCATCTTCTGCGCTCCCTTTTCATGACCCACTTCAGCCATGGAATACTTGTCAGACATGTGGCACCCCTCGACGCGGCAATTACCCGAAGGCACTGGCAATGTCACTACACAAACACGGGTCGGCCATGGTTAATTCGGGCGCGGGCGCGGCGCTGCAAGGACGTTCGGCAATGGCTTGGAGCAGATGATGAAATTCACCGGAACCGGCGAGTACGTGGCGACGGAAGACCTGACCGTCGCGGTGAACGCGGCCGTGGCGCTGGAGCGCCCGCTTCTCGTCAAGGGCGAGCCCGGCACGGGCAAGACCGAACTCGCGCGGCAGGTGGCGGGCGCGCTGGGCCTGCCGCTCATCGAATGGTCGGTGAAATCCACCACCCGCGCCCAGCAGGGGCTTTACGAATACGACGCGGTGAGCCGCCTGCGCGACAGCCAGCTCGGCGACGCGCGGGTGAACGACGTGGCGAACTACATCCGCAAGGGCAAGCTCTGGGAGGCGTTCGAGGCCGACGGCAAGGTGGTGCTGCTCATCGACGAGGTCGACAAGGCCGACATCGAGTTCCCCAACGACCTCCTGCAGGAGCTCGACCGGATGGAATTCCACGTCTACGAGACGGGCGCGACGGTCCGCGCCCGGCATCGGCCCATCGTCATCATCACCTCCAACAACGAGAAGGAGCTGCCGGACGCCTTCCTGCGCCGTTGCTTCTTCCACTACATCCGCTTCCCGGACCCGGAGACGATGAAACGCATCGTCGAGGTCCACCATCCGGGCATCAAGCCCGCGCTGCTCGAGACGGCGCTGACGCAGTTCTACGAATTGCGCGAACAGCCGGGCCTGAAGAAGAAGCCCTCCACCTCGGAGGTGCTGGACTGGCTCAAGCTGCTGCTGGCCGAGGATCTGGAGCCCGCCGACCTGCGCCGGGACGGACCCGACGCGCTGCCCCGGCTGCACGGCGCGCTGCTGAAGAACGAGCAGGACGTGCATCTTTTCGAACGCCTGGCCTTCATGGCGCGGCGGCAGCGCTGAGGCGGTCGGCCCGGCAAACCCGGCGCCGCCCCGGCAGCCCGCGTGTGACGGCGCGGCATTCATGGTCTAGGCTGCGCCTGCCGGGTCCCGCGGCGCGCCGGCGCGGCCCGCGCCGCAAGGAGCGAAGACGCAAGGGAGCGCTCGTGCCAAGATACGTTCTGCCACTTCTGCTTCTGCTCGCGGCCTGCGCGCCCGCGCCCCGGGCCGCGGACACCGCCGCGCGCCTCGCCGTGGCAATCCCGAAGCTGCCGCCGGCCAAGCAGTTCTCCGCGGCGCGCCCTGACGCGCCCGCCCGGTCCAACGCCGATATCGCGCGCGATTTCCTCGACCTCGCCTTCACGCTGGAAAGCGGCCGCCCCGTCCCGGTCTTCACGCGCTTCGAGGAACCGATCACCCTGCGCGTGACCGGGCGGGCCGATCCCGCCCTCGCACGGGACCTGCGCGATCTGCTGCGCCGGCTTCGCGACGAGGCGGGCATCGACATCCGCCTCACGCGCGGACCGGAGGCCAACATAACGATCGAAAGCGTGCCCGGCGCGCGCATCCGGAGCGTGCTGCCGCAGGCGGCCTGCTTCGTCGTCCCCAATGTCAGCAGCCTCTCCGACTATGCGAGAAACCGCCGCAGCGCGCGCACGGCCTGGTCCGAACTGCGCACCCGCAAACGGGTAGGGATCTTTTTGCCCGCCGACATCTCGGGCCAGGAGGCGCGCGACTGCCTGCACGAGGAACTCGCCCAGGCGCTCGGGCCGCTGAACGATCTCTACCGGCTGTCCGACAGCGTCTTCAACGACGACAACATGCACGCGGTGCTCACCGGCTTCGACATGCTGATCCTGCGCGCCTACTACGCGCCGGACCTTGCCAGCGGCATGAGCCGCGACGATGTCGCCCGACACCTGCCCGCGGTGCTCGCGCGGCTCAACCCGGCGGGCGAGGGGCTGCCCGCAAGGCCGCTCGCGCCGACGCCGCGCGCCTGGAGCGACGCGATCCAGGAGGCGCTCGGCCCGGGGGCCGCGCCGGCGGCGCGACGCGCGGCGGCCGAACGCGCCGTGGCCATCGCGCGGGCCTCGGGCTGGCGCGATCACCGGCTCGCCTTCGGCCATTTCGCGCTCGGCCGCCTTACCCAGAGCCACGCGCCCGAGGCGGCGCGGGAGCATTTCGAAACCGCGGACCGGACGCTCGCGGCCCTGCCCCGCTCCGAACCGCACCGCGCCTTCGTGCGCGCCCAGCTCGCCGCCTACGCGATCGCCGACGGCGACGCCGAGCGGGCGCTTGCGCTCACCGCCCGGGCGATGCCGGTCGCCTCGCGCCACGAGAACGCGATGCTTCTGTCCACGCTGATGTTGCTGCGCGCCGAGGCGCTGGCGCTTGCCGGGCGCCCGCAGGAGGCGCGCGCCCTGCGTCTGGACAGCCTCGGTTGGGCGCGATACGGGTTCGGACCGGAGGGGGCGGTGCGCGGCAAGCTGGCCGAAATCGCCGCCCTGAACCCGCGAAATCACACGGGGGGCTGAGGCCGAATGATCCTGTTTTCGGCGCTGATCGGCGCGGCCATCGGCGCATTCACCGCCTACCGGCGCAAGGGCAACCGGCTCGACATGCTGCACTATGCGGCCGGATACGGCATCGCCTTCGGTCTCGTGGGCGCGGTACTGTCGATCGCGCTCGTCCGGCTGCAGGTCTGAGGGCGATGTTCCAGCCCTTCTTCCTCACCCTCAGGGAGAGCGGCGTTCCCGTCACGCTTCGCGAGTACCTGGCCTTCCTCGAAGCGGTGAAGGCCGATCTCGTGACCTACGACGTGGAGGGATTCTACTATCTCGCGCGCACCGCGATGGTGAAGGACGAGCGCCACCTGGACCGCTTCGACCGCGCCTTCGCCACGGCCTTCCGGGGCCTCGAGGACGTCTCGCTTGCCGAGATGCTGGATAGGGTCGATCTGCCCGAAGACTGGCTGCGCAAGATGGCGGAGAAGCACCTGAGCGAGGCCGAGAAGGCCGAGATCGAGGCGCTCGGCGGGTTCGACGCGCTCATGGACACCCTCAAGAAGCGGCTCGCGGAACAGGAGGCGCGCCACCAGGGCGGCTCCAAGTGGATCGGCACGGCGGGCACCTCGCCCTTCGGCGCCTACGGCTACAACCCCGAAGGCGTGCGCATCGGCCAGGACGAAAGCCGCCACCAGCGCGCCGTGAAGGTCTGGGACAGGCGCGATTTCCGCAACCTGGACGACTCGGTGGAGATCGGCACCCGCAACATCAAGGTGGCGCTGAAGCGGCTGCGGCAATGGGCGCGCGACGGCGCGGCCGAGGAACTCGACCTCGACGGCACGATCCGCGCCACCGCCGAACACGGCTACCTCGACGTCAAGACCCGCCCTGAGCGCCGCAACGCGGTGAAGGTGCTGCTCTTTCTCGACGTGGGCGGATCGATGGATGCCCATGTGAAGGTCGTGGAAGAGCTTTTCTCGGCCGCGCGCGCCGAGTTCAAGCATCTCGAGCACTACTACTTCCACAACTGCCTCTACGAGGGCGTCTGGCGCGACAACCGCCGCCGCTGGAACGAGGTCACGCCGACCTGGGACGTGCTGCACACCTATGGCGCGGATTACCGGTGCATCTTCGTGGGCGACGCCAGCATGAGCCCCTACGAGATCGCCTATCCCGGCGGTGCGAACGAGCACTGGAACGCCGAGGCGGGCGAGACCTGGCTGCGCCGCGCGCGCGCGCAGTGGCCCGAGACGCTCTGGATCAATCCCGTGCCCGAGCGACACTGGGATTACACGCCCTCGATCCGAATGATCCGAGAGATCTTCGAGGACCGGATGGTGCCGCTCACCCTCGAAGGGATCAATCGCGGCATCCAGGTCCTGCGGTGACACGCGCCGCGCCGTTTCGCCGCTTGCCGGGCGGCCCGGGCGAGCCCATATCTTCGTCATGATCAAGGTGACGCCGATCCTGCTCGCGGTGCTTTACGCGCTCGTCATGTACCGCATGTCGGTCTGGCGGACGAAGCGCGAGCTCGACGCGCGTTCCACCGAACTTGCCGACGCGCGGCTCAAGGCGCTCACCGACCGGATGGCCAAGGCGCTCGACGTGCCGCGCATCCGCGTGCACATCTACGAGGTGGACCCGGTGAACGGGCTCGCCGCCCCGGACGGGCGGATCTTCATCACCCGGGGCTTCTACCAGAAATACCGCAATGGCGAGGTCAGCGGGGAAGAGATCGCGTCGGTCATCGCGCATGAGCTGGGCCACGTCGCGCTCGGCCACACCCGGCGGCGGATGATCGACTTTTCCGGGCAGAACGCGCTCAGAAGCGCGCTCGCCATGGTGCTCGGGCGCATCATCCCGGGTATCGGCGTCTGGATCGCAAGCGCGCTCACGTCTCTGCTGGCCGCGGGGCTTTCGCGTGCCGACGAGTACGAGGCCGACGCCTATGCCGCGGCACTTCTGACCAAGGCCGGGATCGGCGTCGCGCCGCAGATCTCGCTCTTCCACAAGCTCGACGAGTTGACACGCTCGCGCGCGGGTGTCGCGCCGGCCTGGCTCATGAGCCATCCGAAGACGGCAGACCGGATTGCGGCGCTAGAGCGTCTGGAGGGGAAGTGGCAGCCGGGCGAGACCTGACCGCCCCGCCCTGCCCCCCGCGGACCTCCGCGGCAAGCCAGTCCCGGAACGCGGCAAGGGGCGGGTAATCGTCCCGCGCGTGCGGCCACACCAGCCAATACCCTCCCCGCCCCGGCACCGCCGCCCCCCAGGCCGGCCGAAGCCGCCCCTCAGCGATCTCGGGCTCCGCCAGGAAGGGCGGCAGGAGCGCCACGCCCAGCCCGTGGATCGCCGCCTGCGTCATCGGCGCGAACTGGTCGAAGACCATGCCCCGCTGCGCCGGCGCGGCCTGGCCGTGATGCGCGAACCACCGCTCCCAGGCGCGCGGGCGCGACTGCAGGTGCAGAAGCGGCATCGCCGCGATCGCGGCGGGCCCGTCCGGCGGATGCCGCTCCAGGACACCCGGCGACGCGACCGCCAGCAACGGCTCGTCGGCAAGGTGAAGGTGCCCGCAGCCCGCCCGGTCGGCCGCGCCGAAATGGATCGCCGCGTCGAAGGCCTCGGTCTCGAAATCCACCGGCCGGAGCCGGGTCGTGAGGTGCAGCGTGACGCCCGGATGCGCGGCCTGGAACGCCGCGAGGCGCGGCGCGAGCCACCGGGTGCCGAAGGCGGGCAGGATGGCGAGCGAAAGCGTCCCTCCCCCCGGATTGGCGGTCAGTTCCATGGACGCACGCCCGATGAGGTCGAGCGCCCGCGACACCGCCTCGGCATAGTGGCGCCCGGCAGGCGTCGGCACCAGCCGGCGCTTCTCGCGGCGGAAAAGCGCCGCCCCGAGCTGCGCCTCGAGCCGCTGGACATGCCGGCTCACCGCAGCCTGGGTCATGTGCAGTTCATCCGCCGCCGCCGTGGTCGCGCCCGTGCGCATCACCGCCTCGAAGGCCCGAAGCATCGAGATCGAGGGCAGATAGCGTGGCGACCAGCTCATGGGACATGACCTTAGCACATGAAACGATGCGCGATAGTCGTTTTGCCGCGGCGCGTCGAGCCGCTATGCTGTGTCAAACGTTGCCGGGATCCTCCCGGAGAAAGGTGACCGCCATGACCCTAGACACCCCCGCCCCGCGCCTGCGCGCCAAGGACGCCCCCGATCTCGGACGCTTCGACTGGGCCGATGCCCTGCGCCTCGACGATCAGCTGTCCGAGGAAGAGCGGATGATCCGCGACAGCGCCCGCGCCTATGCGCAGGAGAAGCTGCAACCCCGCGTGATCGAGGCCTTCGACGCCGAAAAGACCGACCCGGAGATCTTCCGCGAGATGGGCGGGATGGGCCTGCTCGGCGTGACCGTGCCGGAGGAATACGGCGGTCTCGGCGGAAGCTATGTGAGCTACGGGCTCGTGGCGCGCGAGATCGAGCGCGTGGATTCGGGCTATCGCTCGATGATGTCGGTGCAGTCGAGCCTCGTCATGTATCCGATCCACGCTTACGGAACCGAGGAGCAACGGCAGAAATACCTGCCGAAACTCGCCTCCGGCGCGTGGATCGGGTGTTTCGGCCTGACGGAGCCGGACGCGGGCTCCGACCCGGGCGCGATGAAGACGCGGGCCGAGAAGATCGAGGGCGGCTACCGGCTGACGGGCTCCAAGATGTGGATCTCGAATTCGCCGATCGCGGACGTCTTCGTTGTGTGGGCCAAGTCGGACGCGCATGACGGCAAGATCCGCGGTTTCGTGCTGGAAAAGGGCATGACGGGCCTCTCCGCGCCCAAGGTCGGCAACAAGCTTTCCTTGCGCGCTTCGATCACCGGCGAGATCGTGATGGAGGGCGTCGAGATCGGCGAGGACGCGCTGCTGCCCCATGTCGAGGGGCTGAAGGGGCCGTTCGGCTGCCTCAACCGCGCACGCTACGGCATCAGCTGGGGCGTCATGGGCGCGGCGGAGTTCTGCCTGCACGCCGCGCGGGGCTACGGGCTCGACCGCAAGCAGTTCGGCAAGCCCATCGCCCAGACCCAGCTTTTCCAGAAGAAGCTCGCCGACATGGAAACCGAGATCGCGCTCGGCCTGCAGGCGTCGCTCCGGGTGGGCCGGCTCATGGACGAGGCCAACGCGGCGCCCGAGATGATCTCGCTCGTCAAGCGCAACAATTGCGGCAAGGCGCTCGAGATCGCGCGGCACGCCCGCGACATGCATGGCGGCAACGGCATCAGCTCCGAATTCCAGGTGATCCGGCACATGATGAACCTCGAGACGGTGAACACCTACGAGGGCACGCACGACATCCACGCCCTGATCCTGGGTCGCGCGATCACCGGGCTGCAGGCCTTCGGCTGACGCGCCCCATCGCGCGCCCGGACGGGCGCGCCCGGTGAAGGCGTGGCGCGCGGAACGCGCGCCTCCGCCGGATCAGGGCAACGCCGCGAGCCAGAGCCAGGCGGTGAAGACCGACGCGGCCGTGCCGATCAGCACCGAGGAGGCCGCGACGCGGCGCGCGCGGCCGTACATGTCGGCGAAGATGTAGGTGTTCACGCCAGGCGCCATGGCCGCCGTCACCACCGCCGAGCGCAGACCCGTCTCGGGCAGCCCGGAGGCCTGGCCCAGCCCCCAGACGACCGCCGGATGCAGCAGCAGCGAGACGGCGGCGACGAAGGCGATGGTGCGCAGATCCCCCTCCGGGCGATAGCGGTAGAGCACGCCGCCCAGCCCGAAGAGCGCCGCGGGAAGCGCCGCGCGCACCATCAGGTCGAGCGCGTCGCCGATCGGCACCGGCAGCGGCCATCCCGAAAGATTGACCGCGATGCCCGCGAGGATACCGAGGATCAGCGCGTTCTTGAGCATGGCGCCCGCGACCTTGGTCGGAAGGCCCGCGGTGCCTGCCCCCGCGCGGCGGGCGCGCACCAGCTCCATCGCGGTGATGCCCAGCGCGTAGCAGAAGGGAGAATGAAGCGCGATGATCGCGTAGTTCCCGGCCAGCGCGTCGGCGCCGTAGGCGCGTTCCGTGATCGGCAGCCCGAGCAGGAGAGAATTGGAAAAGAGGCAGCAGAACCCGATCGCCACCGCGTCCTCCCAGTCGCGCCCGAAGAGGTAGCGCGCGCCCAGAAGCCCCGCGAGGAAGCCCGCCACCGCCCCCGCATAGAAGCTCCCGATGAGCGCGGGATCGAAGCCCGCGCCGAGGTCGAGCGTGGAGAGCGCGCGGAACAGCAGGCAGGGCAGCGCGAACCTCTGGGTGAAGACCATAAGCCCGTCCACCGCGCTTTCGCTGAAGAGGCCCCGCCACACGGCGGCATAGCCGAAGCCGATCACCAGGAAGACCGGCAGGACGACCTCGATCAGCGCCTGCAAGGGCGCCTCCGGGCCGCGCGCCGCGCCAGGGCGGGGTGCGCGTTCACAGCGGGTAGCGGATCACCATCCCGTCATGGGCGGGGGTGACGTTGTCGGGCGTGTCCCGGTCGACCTCTTCGTAGTCCATGTCGATATGCATGTTGGTCAGCACGGCGCGGGCGGGCGCGGCGCGCCCGATCCAGTCGAGCGCGAGGTCGAGATGGGCATGGGTGGGGTGCGGCGTGCGCCGCAGCGCGTCGAGCACCCAGCAGTCGAGCCCGTCCAGAACCGGCCACGCCGCGTCGTGGATCTCGACCGCGTCGGGCAGGTACGCCAGCGGCCCGATGCGAAAGCCCAGCGCGTCGATCGCGCCGTGTTTCGCCCGGAACGGCGTGAAGGGGATCGTGCCTCCCGAGCCCGCGATCTCGAAGTCTTCGCGGATCGTGTGCATGTCGAGGATCGGCGGATAGGGGCTGTCCTCGGGCTGCATGAAGGCGTAGCCGAAGCGCGAGTAAAGGTCGTTCTGCGTGTCGCCGTCGGCCCAGACGGGCAGACGGCTGCGCATGTTGAAGACGATCATCCGCAGGTCGTCGATTCCGTGGACGTGGTCGGCATGGCTGTGGGTGTAGACGACGGCGTCGAGCTCTCCCACGCCCGCGTCGAGCAGCTGCTGGCGCAGATCGGGCGTGGTGTCGATCAGCACGCGGGTGGTGCCCGCCTCGGTCTCCCGCTCGACAAGAAGCGAGCAGCGCCGGCGGGTGTTCCTCGGGTTCGCCGGATCGCAGGCCCCCCAGTGCCCGCCAAGCCGCGGCACGCCCCCCGAGGAGCCGCAGCCCAGGATGGTGAAGCGCAGTTCGCCGCTCACGCGGCCGCCTCGTAGGCGGGGACGCGGTCGAAGAGTCGCTCGAAATTGGCCTCCGTGCGCGCGGCGAACTCTGCGTAGGACAGCCCGAATAGCTCGGCTGCCGCCTTGGCGGTGTGCACGACATGGGCGGGCTCGTTGCGCTTGCCGCGATGGGGCGGCGGCGCGAGGTAGGGGCTGTCGGTCTCCACGAGGATCCGGTCGAGCGGCGCGGCGGCGAAGATCTCGCGAAGCGCTTTCGATTTCGGAAAGGCGGTGATCCCGGACATGGACAGGTAGAAGCCCAGGTCGAGTGCCGCGCGGGCCAGGCCCGCCCCCGACGAAAAGCAGTGCATCACGCAGGGATAGGGCTTTTTCGCGTGTCCCTCCGCAAGGATCCGCGCCATGTCGTCGTCCGCGTCGCGGGCGTGGATGATGAGCGGCAGGCCGGTCTCCTGCGCCGCGGCGATATGGGTGCGCAGGCTTTCCTGCTGCACCGCCGCGCTCTCGGCGGTGTAGTGGTAGTCGAGGCCGCTTTCGCCGAGCCCCACGCATTTCGGATCCTCGGCGAGGGCGACGAGCTCCTCCAGCTGCGCCAGGGGCTCTTGCGCGGCGCTCATCGGGTGGGTCCCCGCTGCGTAGAACACGCCCGCGTTGTGGTGCGCGATGTCGCGCACGGCGGGAAGGCTGCGCAGCTTCGTGCAGATCGTCACCATCCGGTGCACGCCGGCGTCCCGGGCGCGCGCGATGACGGCGTCCAGCTCTTCGGCGAGTTCCGGGAAATCGAGGTGGCAATGGCTGTCGGTGATCCTCGGCGCAACGCTCATGCCGCACGTCCCCCTGCCCTTGCTGACTGCCTTTTGCGGTTGCGGCCCGGCGTCAGCGCACCGCCTGCCCTGCAATCCTGTGGACCGTATCTAGGATGAGCGTGGCGGGGTCAAGGTTGACCGCCCGGCCATGCCGAAGCCGCGCGCCCAGCGTCTGGCCAAGCTCGGCCCAGCGCCGCGCGGCGGCCATGTCGGGGGCAAGGCGGGCGAGCGTGGCGGCCTCTCCGGGCACGGCCTCGGGCGGCGGCGCGCCCGTGGCGCCCGTGCGCGCCAGACGCGCGATCGCAAGGTCGAGAAGCTCGATCAGAAGATCGCGCACTGGCTCCGCGC
Source organism: Rhodosalinus sp. FB01 (assembly GCF_041365715.1). Taxonomy (NCBI): domain Bacteria; kingdom Pseudomonadati; phylum Pseudomonadota; class Alphaproteobacteria; order Rhodobacterales; family Paracoccaceae; genus Rhodosalinus; species Rhodosalinus sp. FB01. The sequence goes on from NZ_JBGFSH010000004.1 coordinate 119,810, forward strand.
CCCGGCCAGACGCGCGTTCGGAAAGCGCGATCGCGGCCGGGCGGTCGAGGCGCGGCAGACTTTCGAGGAGGTGCAACAGGTCGCGGTAAAGCCCGATGCCGCCGAGCCCGGCGAGCCGCACAGCCGCGCCCACCGAGCCGCCCGACAGTTCCGCGAGGGCCAGCGCCTCTTCCTGCCCCGCATCGACCCCCGCCTGCGCGAGCGCCGCGGCCATGTCGCCGGGTGCGAGCGGGACGAGGCGAAGTTCCCGGCAGCGCGACCGGATCGTCGGCAGAAGCCGCGCCGGCTGATGAGCGACAAGCAGCATGGTCGCCCGCGAGGGCGGCTCCTCCAGCAGCTTGAGAAGGGCGTTGGCGGCGTTCACGTTGAGATCGTCGGCGGCGTCGACGATCACCACCCGCCGGCCGCCCTCGGTGTTCGACAGCGAGAAGAAGCCCTTGAGCTTGCGGACCTCGTCGATCCTGATCTGGGCCGAAAGCGCCTTTCCGTCGTCCCGCGGCCCCCGGCGCAGCAGGAAGAGCCCGGGATCGGAAAGCGCGGCCACCCGCCGCGCCACCGGGTGATCCGGAGAGGCGGCGAGGCTGTCGGCCGCGGGCGGTGCGTCCGAAAAAAGCCCGCCCCCCTCCTCCACGGGCCGGGACAGCAGGAAGCGCGCGATGGACCACGCGAGCGTCGCCTTGCCGACGCCCTGCGGACCGGTCAGCAGCCAGCCATGGTGAAGCCGCCCGGACGCGTAGGCGTCGAGGAAGGCGCGCTCCGCCGCGTCCTGTCCGTAAAGCCGCGGCGTCTCGCGCGGGTGCGGCGCGCCCTCGACGCGATCGGGCTCGGGCAGATCGTCCGCCGCGCTCATGCGCCCGCCGCTTCCGCGACGCGCGCGGCCACCGCCTCCGGCGGGCCCGACCCGTCGACGATCCGGACACGCGCCGGCGCCTCGGCCGCCAGATCGAGGAAGGCGCGGCGCATCCGTGCCTGCATCTCGACGCCGAAAGCCTCGAAGCGGGCCTCCTCTCCGCCCCGGGCCCCTGCCCGCGCGAGACCCGCCGCTGGATCGATGTCGATCAGGATCGTGAGGTCGGGTTCGCGCCCGATGGTCATCTCGTGCAGGCGATCGACGAGGGCGCGCAGGTCGCCGCGCGTCACCCCCTGATAGACCCGAGTGGAATCGGCGAAACGGTCGCAGACCACCGTCGCGCCGCGCGCCAGCGCCGGCTCTATGGTGCGCTCCAGGTGATCGCGCCGCGCCGCGGTGAAAAGCAGGATCTCCGTCTCCGCGGACCAGCGGCCGGGATCCCCCGTCAGCAGGAGGCGCCGGATCTCCTCGGCGCCGGGCGAGCCTCCCGGTTCGCGCGTCAGCACCACGTCGCCCCCAGCGGCCTCGAGGCGGGAGGCGAGCAGGCGCGCCTGCGTCGACTTTCCCGAGCCGTCGATCCCTTCGAAGGTGATGAAGCGTCCCGGCACGGCGCGAGGCGTCAAAGCGCGTCGCCCGCGCGCTCGCTCAACCGTGTCGCCAGAAGCCGCGCGGCAAGCTGAACCCGGTCCAGGAAACCGCCCCGGGCCACGTCGCGGTCGGCCACCAGCGGGATGCGCGTCTCGGGCAGGCCCTCGGGACGCAGGATGAGTTCTCCGAGGCGCTGGCCTTTCTCGATGGGCGCCTCGACCGGGGTCTCGAAGACGGCCTCGCCCTCGACGCGCTCCTGCGCGACGGCCGGCACGAGGATCTCCCGGCTTTCGCCCGCCACGAGGCCCACCCGCGCATCCGCGCCGAGCCAGACATCCGCCTCGGCCGCAACGGTGCCGGCCTCGACGATATCCCGCGCGACGAACTGGCGGAACGCCCAGTTCAGGATGCGCTGGGACTCCTCGGACCGCGCAGTCCGGTCGGCCAGCCCGGTGATGACGAAGGTGACGCGGCGATCGCCCTGCACCGCCGACCCCACGAGGCCGTAGCCCGCCTCCTCCGTGTGCCCGGTCTTGAGCCCGTCCGCCCCGACGCCGAGCCCCAGTAGCGGGTTGCGGTTGAAATGGTTGGACGGCACGCGCCCGTCATACTCGAACTCTTCCTCGGCGAAATAGGTGTAGAATTCCGGGAAATCCTCGATCAGTCGCGTGGTGAGAATACCGAGATCGCGCAGGCTCATGCGATGCTCGGGATGCGGCCAGCCGCTCGCGTTCACGAAATTCGACTGCGTCATCCCCAGCATCTCGGCCCGCTCGTTCATGAGCCGCGCGAAGGCGCTCTCGCTTCCGGCAAGCCCTTCGGCCACCACGACCGTGGCGTCGTTGCCCGACTGCACGACGATACCGCGGATCAGTTCCTCGGCGGTGGGGCGGTCCGTGGTGGTCAGGAACATCGACGACCCGCCCATCGACATCGCGCGTTCCGAGACATCGAAGCGGGTCTCGAGCGTCATGCTCTCCACGTTCCGAAGCGCCTCGAAAAACATGTAGAGCGTCATCAGCTTCGACATCGACGCCGGCGGCAGGGGCGTGTCGGCATTCTTGGCCAGAAGCACCGTGCCGGTATTGTGATCGTAGACATAGGCCGCGCCCGCCTCGGTCTCGAAGGCCTGCGCCGGAAGCGCAAGGCAGATCGCGGCCATGAGCCCCGTGGCCAGGCGGAAGAGCGCTCGGAATTCCATGATCGGCATCGTCCCCGTCGGTTCCTTCCGTCAGTTTCTCACGACATAGGCATCGGCGAAACCGGCCGCCTTCACGATGACGAGGGTCTCCTCGCGCTCGCGCTCGCTTGCCGCGGGTCCCACGAGCACCCGCCAGAAGGTCCTGTCCTGGCTCGTCTGGCGCCGGATCTCGGGCGAAAGACCCTCTTCGCGCATGGCGCTCGCGGCCTCGCGCGCGTTTTCCTCCATGCTGAAGATCCCGATCTGAACGTAGGATCGCGCGGGCGCGGGCTCCGCCGCGTCCGCCGCGGCCGGGGCGCCTTCCGCCGCCGCGCGCGCCGGCGCGGTATCTTCATCCAGCGCCGCGGACGCGGTCGCCACCGGGTCGAGGGGCGCGGCCTCGATCTCCGCCGGCGCGGCAAGCGACTCGGCGTCGCCCCCGCCCTCCTCGGGCGGCGCCTCGCCCGTCTCTTCCTGCACCGTCTCGCGGCGCAGCGCGACCACCTCCAGCCGCACGGGCTGCCCCGCGAGCATGCCGAGCGCAGCCGCGGCGTCCGAGGAGACCTGAAGCCGTGGACCGGGGTTCTGCCGCTCGCGCCGGAAAAGCGCGCCGACGACATCGCGCCCGTTGACGGTGCTTCGGATGATGACGCGCTCGGGCTCGGCTACCTCGGGATGCGCGACCCATACGCCGCCCAGCGACGGACGCCCGTCCCAAAGTCCCGCCTCCGCGACCCCGAACACCTCGGGTGCTTCGACGTCGCGTTCCACGAGCTTGACCGAGCGCTGCCCTGACGCGCCCGGCGCGGCACCCGTGCCGTTCGCTTGCGGCTGCAGGAAACCCGGTGCGCCGTCCTCGCCGCACCCCGCGAGCGCGAGCGCCAGGACGAGTGCGAACCCCGCCCCTGCCCTACGGCCGCGGCGCGCGTGATCTGCCGGTAAGATGATCATGTCATGCCCCTTGCCTGCCAGCGCGGCCGGTTTGTTTCCGGTCCTTGCCCCGCCTGCGCGGTGTTACCCCGCGTGTCGGGATCATAGCGCGGGGCCCCGCGCATGGAAAGCCCGTGCCGCCCGGCCGGCGGAAACCCTCCGCCGCGCGCCTTGCTCAATTTCATGTCACGCGATAGCACGTTCCCGCGCGTCCAAAGAGCGTGGCCGGCCGCACGGCCGGGCGCCGGACCGCGCGCTCGGGAAGGGTGGCAGAGTGGTCGATTGCAGCGGTCTTGAAAACCGCCGATGGGAAACCATCCGTGGGTTCGAATCCCACCCCTTCCGCCACCGCACTTTCGCAAATCGTTGTTTTGTACGCAGCAGTTGATTTCTACCTTCTGAAAATACCCAAGGGCGACGACGGCCCGGGTATTTGCCGGACTCTCGGGTCAGCTGTGAGCCGTCGAAGCGTTGGTCCAGCGCCAGCGCGGCGGTCTCTGTGCGCGTCGTCAAGCCGGACAGCTGGGGGTCACGAAGGGAGACGAACGCTCACACAAAGGCTCATCGCAGGGCGGCGGGCCCGCGAGAGGCGCTTTCGGCCCAAGATCGTTGTCAGGACCCGCTACGGATTGCAACCTGACGTACAACGGCGTTCAATTGGGAAAGACCGACTTACACGACGTCACGGGACACGACCGAGGCCATGGAGCGAAGCATCAAGATCAGTATCAAGCGATGTGCACTATCCTGTCTGGCGCTGATGTCCTGTGCCAGTGCTGCCCACGCCAATGCCGGGTGGTTCTGGATCGCCATGCCCGCGGCCGCGGTCTACTGGTGGGTTGTAATCCTCCCCTTCGCACTGGAATGGGGCGCGCTTTGGAAGCGCTTCGATCTATCGCTTGGTAAGGCTTTCAAGGTTTGCCTCGCCGCCAACACGCTTTCGACGCTCGCGGGCATCGTCCTCGGCTTCATCATCGGGATCCCGCTCGACACGAGCCTCAACATCTCCTTCACGCGAATGCCCGTCGAGGTCGTAATTCTCGGGTTCCTTCTGTTTCTGCTGGTGACATCGCTGGTCAATCTCATCATCGAATACTGGGTGATCCTGAGATGGCTGCCCCCCGAGGCGACCCCATTGGCAGGAAGGCCGCGGCTTTTCATCTTCGGCCTGAACCTGGTGAGCGGCGCAACGACCTTGGCAATGCTGTTTATACTGGACGCGCTCAAGATCACCTGATCACCGGCTGTGGGTGACCGACAATCGTCCCACCTGCCACACCAGGGTCGCGGACGCGTCAACGCCGGGTTCAGCGGGCTTCGGCACGCAGCGAGGTAGACAGCGGGTCGCCGCTCAGTAGAGGTAGACGGCTTCCGCCCTGAGCACGCGCACGCCGCTCTTGTCGAAGAGGTCCAGCGTGGTGCCGTCGATCTGCCAGCGCGCCACGCGTTCCAGGGCCCGTGCGAGGGCCCGCTCGGCCTCATCCAGCGGCGACGGACACATCATCCTGGTCATCGCGGCGGTAGCGAAGGAAAGCGTGTTGCCCTCGGTCTCGTAGCCGCCACGGATCCTGTTGCAGCCCACGGTGGCGCCGAAGGTGGCCTCTTCGCCGGTGCGCAGCAAAAGATGGGGCTCGCGCCTGGTCTCGACGGGGCGTGTCGCCTCTCCTTCGATCTCGAGGATCCTCCAGTACGTGTTCGTCAACGCCGCGGCATCCTGCGGACCGGCGTGGCCGCCGGTGCCGGCACAGGTCAGTCCGGGCTCGAACCGCAAGAAGCTTTCGATCTCCAGCTGCATGCGGTCCGGCCCGTCCATCGCCGGGTGCACCGCCAGTCGACCTTCGAGCATCGCCAGGACCGAGGCACCAGGCTCTTGCGTGTCGAGGCGCTCATAGGCGCGCGCGGCATCGATGAACGCGCCCTGCATCAGGACGGGGTAGGACCGGCCTGTCAGGCATTCGGTGAAGCGTGCCGCGTCCGCGACATGGCGGAACATTCCGGTCAGAAACTGGGTTCCCTCTGCGGGCTGCAAAGGGCCCGCGGCGAGGGTGTAGGGAAGGTCACTCTCGATCCGGTTTCCCTGCGTATCCGTCATGCGAAGATCGCCATTGCCCATGATGTCGAGGACGACCGGCGCCTCGCGCCCGCCGCGAAGCACGATGGCGCCGCGCGCGGGATCCGCGTGCCAACGCCCCCGGTCATAAACCGGGTCGCCACCGCCGTAGGTCTGGCGAAGGTGGTAGACCTGGTCCGGCCAGATATCGAGATGCCAGTCGACGCCGGGACCGGAGGCCATCGGCATCGTTCCGGTAAAGCTCGCGGGCAGCGTGAGACCCGGCGCCGTGTGCACCTGAACCGCGCGGTCGGGCGGCGCCGAAACGGGGCGCAGGATCACGTCCACCTGCACGGGGGCGTCGCGGGTGATGACCGGCGCGTGCGTGTCCGTCGTCATCAACAGCCATTCGCCCAGCGTGACGCGCGCGCGCACCGCGTAGGTGTGACCTTCATCGATCTGGGCGGGGTCGTAGGTCAGCGAGAAGGGAAAGGGCGGAAGGCCCAGGTTCTTCGGCGTGTCGGTGGCGATCACCGTGGCCGGGGCGTCGGCCAGCGACACGTCCTCCAGCGCCACCTCGAGCACGGCGCCCGGTGGCAGCGTGACGTGGTCGGGATAGGTCACGCTGCCGGTGACGCGCGCCTCGCCGGCAAAGGCGGCGCCGAGAAAAACCGACTGCACGAGGGCAAGGGCATTGACGAAGAGCATGGGTTGCGGGAGGCGCATCGACCGTCTCCTGATTGGATGATGTCAGGCCGAGAGAATTCTCGACTTCTGCGTGACGAATTCGTCATCCGTCAGGATGCCTTTTTCCTTCAGTTCCGCCAGCTTGGAAAGCTCGTCCGCGGGCGAGACCTGGGCGACCGACCGGATGTAGTCGCGGCGCGCCTCCTCGGCACGGGCGATCGCATCCACCGTGTTCTCGTGCATCCTGTCGCCACGGACGACGATGTAGACGAGAACACCGAGCCACGGAATGATGATGACGAAGCCGATCCAGAGCGCCTTGGCCACGCCGCCCATGTCCTGCGAGCGAAAGATGTCGGCAACGACCGAGATCAACACCCAGATCCAGGCGGCGAGCATGAAAAGCAAGAAGATGGACCATATGAGGTCGAAGAAACCGATACTGTCTTCCATGGGATTTCCTTTTCTTTCCTGCCCGCGGAAATCCTCCGGGCGCCATATCGCCCCGGGAACCCGTCCCGGGGGATGTCGTCACGGTCTGCGGTCGAGGCGCCGAGCGAGGGCGAGGGGACCCGCGCCGCTTCAGGCGCCCGCCACTTGCCGCCCGCGAACCGGTTCAGCCGCGCTTGCCCAGAACCTGCCCGACGATCGCCGTCAAAGCCCCGCCGCCGACCGCGCCGCCGGTCAGCTGACCGATCAGCGATCCCAGATCCAGTCCGCCGGCCGCTGCGGCCGGGTCGCCCGCACCGCCCAGGATCGCACCGATCAGCGAGCCGCCAGCCACGCCGCCCAACGCGCCGGACAGAAGCTTCGGCAAAAGCGCCATGCCCGCGGACTTGACGACTTGGCTCGCCACCCCGCCACCTGCGATGCCGGCCAGGGCCTGTACCGCGACTGCGACAATCCCTTCCATCGACGTCTCCTTTCTTTGCGGAAATCCCCCGAGGGTTCTTTCCGGGGCAAGCGCCCCGGCGCATCCCCCGCGAAACCGGAAACCGCCCGCCTCGTCTTGTCATGCTCGTCTTTTCCCTTGGCAGCAGATCCGCTGTCCAATGCAGACTTCCATCCCTGTGATGCCGCCCGGGCATCACGCCTTTTTCCGATATCGCCGCGCGCGGGATATCTGCCGCGATCCCGGCGGCCAGCCTCCGGCTGATCGAGACGGCCAAGAGAAGACGACGCGACGGGCAAGCGTCCCTCACGCGCGCCTGCGGGACGTCGGCGGTCAGCGGCCTGCGCAAGACAGTGTGTCGCGATGGCCCGTTCGTCCCTGGCCGGGCACTAGGAAAATTTCACGCCACGGGCGCGATGGCCGCCCCGCCGCGCGGGTCTCCCTTGATCCGCATCTCGGTCTGCGGGAACGGAATCGTCAGGCCACGGGCGTCGAAGGCCTCCTTCACCTGCCGGGTCAGGTCCCAGTAGACCTCCCAGTAGTCCTCTGCGCGCACCCATGGCCGGGCGATGAAGTTGACGGAGCTCTCGCCGAGTTCGTGGACGCGGATGGCCGGGGCGGGCTCCTTCAGCACCTTGGGGTGCGCGTCGAGCACCTCCTCGAGCGTCTCCTGCGCGAGTTCGATCGAGTCCTCGTAGCCGATGCCGAAAACCATATCGACGCGCCGCGTCTCCGAGGCGGTGGTGTTTATTATGACGTCGCCCCAGACCTTGGAATTGGGTATCACGATCACCTGGTTGTCGGGCGTCGTTACCGTCGTCGACACGACGGACACCTTCTTCACCGTGCCGCCGACGCCCGCCACCGTCACGTAATCGCCCTCGTCGAAGGGGCGGTTGATCATGATCATCAGCCCGGCGGCAAGGTTGCCGAGCGTGTCCTGCATCGCGAAGGCGGCGATGAACGAGGCGCCGCCGACGAGCGCGAAGAGCGGCGTTATGTTCACGCCGAGCGCCGCGAGCACGATCATCAGGCCCACGGCGATGACCAGCCAGTAGACGACCATGGCGAGGAAGCCCCGCAAGAGCTTCGACAGGTTCGGCACGCGCTCCAGCAGCCGCCGCGCCCAGGCGCGCACGATCCGCGCCACGACCAGCAGGCCGAGCAGCGAGCCCCCGATCACGGCAACGCGGAGCGCGAGCTGAAGCCCGCCCTCGGGCGAGACGAACCAGGCCAGAACGTTCCCGGCGATCTCCTGCGGCCCGAGCGTCGCCGTCTCCTCGACCGTGATGGCGCTGCGGTAGGTCCGCAGCAAGTCGATCAGGGCCGGGTCGCCGCCCTTGCCCTCCAGGCTGGTGACGACGGCGCCGTATTTCTCGAAGATCTCGCTGCGCGCGGCCAGCAGGTCGGCCTGCGCGGCCTTTTCCGCCTCCGCGACGCCCCCGCCCTCCTGTCGGAGTTCCAGGTTGCGTTCCACGACCGCGAGCGTGGCGTCGCGGGCAATGTCCCGCCAGGCCTCGGCGAGCGCGGTCAGTTCCTCCACCGTGAGCGGCACCAGCCGGAGGCGCAACTCCTCGAGCGGGATCGCGGGATCGGCGAGGCCCTCCGGAAAGCCGGGGGCCTCGATGGCGCGGGGCGACGCAGTGGCCTCTTCGACGGCACTTTCGGCTGTGGCGCGATCGTTCGCCGTTTCGCTTTGCGCCGCGACAGGCAGAGGCGCCATGGCGAAAAGAAGAAGGATGAGAAGGACCCGGAGGCGATGCATTTCAGGTCTCCTGATTCTGCGAATGATCGGATGAGGCCGCTCGCGGGGCGGCGGCGGCCGGTGTCGAGCGGTCGGGCGACCGCGAATTCGGAGGAGTCCCGCGGCGCCGGAGGAGCAGCCAGCCGATCAATCCGAGATAGGCGAAGATGCCCGCGGTCAGCAGCGCCTGGTCGGGTCTGGGGTTGCGCGCGGTGCGCGCCTCGGGCGGGCGCGGCACGAGCGCCGGGGCGGCGCGCAGGCTCGCGCCGACGTCCACGCGCGTGCCGAGCGCCCGATCGATCGCGCGCACGGTCGTGTCCGTGAGCGGCTGCACCCGCGTGTCGAAGGAAATCGGCCCCTGCCGGCCAAGCCCGGCGGTTCCGGGCGGCGCGGGTCCGGTGATGACCGTCTGCATCGACAGCACGGAGACGGCGCGGTCGAGCCCGGGGTGGCTTTCGGGGCGCAGCGTGGCCTCTCCGAGAAACGGCAGGGCGATGCGCGTGGGCCCCTGCCACCAGGCGGACGCGTCCACGAGGCGCAGCCCGGGCGACTGGCGGAGCAGGCGCACCACGTCGCCGCGCTGGCGGCTCGCGATCACGAGGCCCGCCTCGGCGGCACCCCGGGCGATCGCCGATCCGATGGACGCAGCGCCGCTGTCGGCCTGTGGCGCGAGCGTGAGATCGCCCTCTCCGTGCCGGGTCAGGACAGAGGCGATGAGGTGGCTCGGCGATCCCTCCGGACCGGTGGCCACCACCCGCGCGTCGCCAAGGCGCGCCGGCCCGTCATCCTGCGCGATGGCGTAAAGGACGGACCGCCCGACCACGCCGATCGCCTCGACGCCTTCTTCGCGGATCGCGCCATCCGGTGTGAGCCGGAAATGCGCGGCCGCCGGCACGACGGCCATGCGGGCCTCGCCTCCGGCGAGGGCCGAGAGCGGGCGGTTGGCGGGCGCCAGCGCCACGGCGCGGCCCGGCATCGCCGTGCGCACCGCCTCGAGCGCGCGATTGGCAGGCCCGCTGCCCAACTCCTCGGGATTGACCGCGATTGCCAGCGGGATCTCCGGCGGCGTGGCGGCGCTGCCCTCGACAATGCCGAGGCGCGCCAGCGCGATGGCCGCCACGGCGCGCGGCGTGCGCCCCGTGACCTGCACCTGCCTGACCAGTTCGCGCAGCGTCGGCGCGTCGACCGCGCCGGCCAGCGGCGCAAGGGCGTCGGGCAGGGCCGGATGCCGCGAAAGCGCCGCGGTGCTCGTCAGCGGGGCCGCGTCGTAGGCCGGGAAGAAGGGCCGGTCCACCGACAGGGGCGCAAGGCCGAAATCGAAGATCTGGGGGTCGGTCGAGAAACCGATCATCACGTCGATCCGCTCGTCGATGAGCATCTGGTAAAGGCCCTCGCGCCGCTCGTCCGGGACCACGACCACATCGCGGAAGTCGAGGCCGAACAGCTCGACGAAGCCGGCCAGGCCGTCTCGCGGACGTTCGGCGAAACTCCGGCTGACGCCGAGGCGAAGCTCCCCGGCGATGGGCGCGAGGCTGCTGACGCCGGCAAGCTCCGCGCGCTGCGCCAGAGCCCGGCGCGTCACCGGCACGAAACGCGACTCGACCCCGAACGGAGCGAGGAACTCGAGGCCGAGCGCGGCGAAGGGTTCGACGAGCCGCGCGCGCATGGCGTCCGGATCGACCTCGGGCGGCACGTCGAGCAGCGCGAGCGCGGTGCCGGAATATTCCGGATAGACATCGACGCTGCCCGCCCGCAGCGCCTGGAAGACGTCCGCGCTGTCGCCGAGGCCGATGCGCCGCTCGACGGAGAGGCCCCGCGCCTCCAACGTCAGCGCCATCATCTCGGCGAGAACACGGTCCTGAACCGTGTTCTTCGAGGCCACGACGACCGGGGTCCGGGCGCAGGCCGAAAGCGTCAGCGCTGCGACGAGGCAGAAGGCGGCGACCCCTCGCATCATGTCACCTGATCTGCCTTCGCTCTGCCGGTGGGCTCGCTGGCGAGCGCGCGCAGAAAACCGACGACCTGAAGCATCAGAACCGCCGAGAACGGGATGGCGCCCAGGGTCGCCATGGCGCGCGCCACCTCCACGGAGGTCGACAGAAGCGTCGCCGCGGTGATGACCGCGACAAGGCCGCCCCAGACGATCTTGGCCGTGGCGGGCGGTTCGAGGCGCCCGTCCGTGGTCATCATGGACAGGACGAAGGTGCCGGAATCCGCCGAGGTCACAAGGAAGATGAAGATCAGCGCGAGCGCCGCCACGCTGAGGAGCCCCGCGAGCGGGAAGTAGCCGAAGAAGGCGAAAAGCGCCTCGGAGACGTTGTCGGCCACGAGCGCCGAGAGCCCGCCCGGACCGAAGAGCTCTACATAGATGCCTGCGCCGCCGAACACCGCGAACCAGAGGATCGAGAACAGCGTCGGCACGAGGATCACGCCGGCGCAGAACTCGCGGATCGTGCGGCCCTTCGAGATCCGCGCGATGAAGACGCCGACGAACGGACCCCAGGCGAGCCACCAGATGAGATAGGTCAGCGTCCAGCTCGCCGACCACTCGGTCAGCCCTTCATAGGGGAACAGACGGAACGAGAGCGTCACGATCTGCGAGACATAGGCGCCCAGCGTGTCGACCGCGCTTTCGAAGATGAAGGCGGTGGGCCCGACCAGCATGATGAAAAGCATCATCGCAAGGGCGAGCACCATGTTGATGTTCGAAAGCAGCTTCATGCCCTTCTCGACGCCCGTGCGCGTGGAGATCATGTAGGCCGCGTAGAGAACGGCGAGGATCGCGAGCGCGACGCCGATCGTCTCGGGGACATCGAGCACGCTCGCGAGGCCGGACCGCACCTGCAACGCGCCCATCGCGAGCGAGCCGGCGAGACCGAAGACCACCGCCACCACGCCGAGCACGTCCGCCCCGACCAGCACGCCGCGTTCGGCCCGCCCCCCGATCAGGCCGACGAGCGGCGTCGAGATCAGCGGCTTGCCGCCGCGGCGGAAGGTGAAATAGGCGATGATGAGGGCGCAGATGCCGTAGATCGACCATGCGTGCAGACCCCAGTGCAGATTGGTGATCACCATCGCGACGCGGGCCGCCTCGGGCGTGCCGCCCTCCAGTCCCGGTGGCGCGGCGAAATGCGTGACCGGCTCGGCCACGCCCCAGAACAAGAGCCCCGCCCCCATGCCCCCGGCGAACAGCATCGCGATCCACGACGCGGTGGAGAAGTCCGGCCGGTCGTCGTCCGCGCCTAGGCGGATGCTTCCCCACGGGCCGAGGGCGAGCACGGCGGCGAAAATCACGAAGGCGGAGCAGAGCGCGAGCCACCACCAGCTGGCGCCCACCATGAACCACGTGGTGAAGCCCAGCACGCTGCCCGCCATCGTGTCCGGTGCGAAGAGGCCCCAAAGCCCCACGGGCACGCAGATGGCGAGGGCAATCAGGAAGACGGCATTCGACTTCATGCTGGCGGGCCTTCCGACGTTGGCATGAGCGCACCTTTCCGCGATGCCTCACGGTCCGGTGTGGTGGCGCGTTGCTGACGCACGGGCGGCGGCCTGTCCAATGCAGTCCTGTCGCCGTGCGATGCACTTTAGGCATGGACGTGCCCGGCGAAGCCCCGATCGCCCCGTGGCGGGGGGCCTTCCGCCGCCCCCACTTGCCTTACTTGAAGAAGTTGAACGGTGGGGCCGGCGGCATGCCGCCGTCGAGCTTGCGCGGAAGATCCTCGCGCATCGGCTTGTCGAAGCCGCGGGGGATGTAATACCACGGCACGATCATGTTCTCGTGGTAGGCGCGGCCGACGACAGGCCCGTCGAGCGAGCCCTCGTGCAGATACACGGCCCCTTCCCACAGGGCGGTATAATCGGCAAAGCCGATCGCCTGCTGCTCGGGATATTCCGGCGCGACGTAGAAGGTGCCCTGCGGCGTCTCGAGCTTCCCGAAGAGCGGGATATCGACGTTCTCGACGACGGTCGAGGGCCAGGACTTGATCGTGGTCCACTTCACGGACTCGCCCAGCGCGTATTCCATCCGCCCGTCGGCGTGGATGTAGGCGTAGTTCGTGACCTCCTCGGCTATGGACAGGTCCGGCTTGCGCCAGAAACGCAGGCGGAACATGTCGCCGTTGTCGAGATAGGCGTTCTGCCAGATGTAGTGCCCTTCGAGGTGATCTGGCGTGCGCAGGTTGCCCCACTGGTGCTCCCACCAGGCCAGGCCCTCAACCTCCATCTCGCGGCCGTTGACCGTGACGGAGCCCGAGATCATCATCTTCGGCGCGATCGTGTAATAGGAGATGCCGTAGACCGTCTCCGGGTTGTGGCGGCCCGTGCGCGAGACGTCGTAGCCTTCGTTCTCCAGACCCCAGGGCGTGTTGAAGATGTAGCCGGGCGCGTAGACCTTGCCGGTGATGTCCATGCTGAAGGGCACGGAATTGCGCGCGGGCGCGGCGTCGACCACGTTCGCCTTGAAACGCCACGTCTCGTCGGCGGCGCGGTAGCTTTCCTCCATCTCGCCGTGCTCCGGCGTGCCGATGCGATAGCGGAACCAGAAATCCTCCTTGGGCGCATCGCTCGGCGACCCATCGGCGACGAACTCGCCGGGATAGAGCGTGACGGCCGGCTGGAACTCGCCGGTGCGCAGGTTGTGCAGCGCGAAGAAGACGTTCTTCACAGGGCGTTGCAGCCCCTCGTCCCAGCCCGAGAACAGCGTCATCCAGAAGAGGGTGTAGGGCTCTTCGGTGGCCTTGTCGTAGACGAAAGCGCTGAAATAGTACCATTCGCAGTATTCCGGGCCGCGATAGATCGCGCCGTAATGATAGCGATGATCGCGCGGAAACCTGTAAAGCTCGTGCCTGCTTTCCGTCTCGATACCGTTCAGCGAACCCTCACCGATAGGCGTGGCATTACCGCTGCCCGCCGGGGTGGGGGATATTCGGGAAAGCCCCATTCGTACTTGCGCGGCGAGCTTTCGCCCTTCACCTGCGCCCAGGCAGAGGCGGCGCGGCGGTCATTGCCGTGACGGACGCCAGCAATTTCAGGAGACGTCTGCGATCCATTACCTGTTCCTTCTCTATGCGAAGACGTGCCCGTCCTCCCGGAAAAGCCAGGGATCGGTCCGGACAGGTTTCGCGGCAAAAAAAGTCGGACGCTTATCTCTGTGCCAATGAATGCCTCCAATGCAGTTTTGCGCCTTGCGATGCAGTCTCGACCTCAGGCCACCACCGCGTCATCGGCAAATGCAACGCGCCTTTGCCAGCAGATCGAACGGCCGCGGGCGCTCGTTCACGCGCGCGATCGTGGCGGGCATCGCCTCATGTGCCGGTTCAATTCCGCGATCCTGCGGCACCGACACGCGACAATGTCGTTCCCGCCCGTGCGGTGTCGGTGGAAGAAGGGGCGCCCGGGCCCCTTGCGCGTCGATCGGGCCGCCGGGCACTTGGGTGATGCGCCGAGGCGTCCCGCGCGTGCCTCCGGCGGCGCGCCCGGGATCACGGACGATCGGGATCATGCGGCCGTGGCGACCCCGGTCAGTCGTCGGGGCCGCCCGGCGAGGCGTCGAAGACGGCTGCGGCCGCGGGGTGCAGGGGCGCGGTCAGTCCGGCGCGGCGCATCTTCTCCAGATCGCGCGTGCCGAGCGCCGGCACCTGTTCTGCAAGCGTCTCGTAGCGCGCGATGACCGTGCGCGCGACATGGGCAATGAGATCGTCCGACACCTGCGACCGGGTGACGAGCGTCGCGACGGTCGAGACGGTGCGTACGGGCCTCCTCACCTGTTGGTAGGTGCCCGGCGTGATCGCGTAGGTCTCGAAGTCGGCGCTCGTATCGACGAAATCACGCACCGCGGGCCCGTCGATCGAGACGAGTTGCAACTCGCAGAGCTCCAGCAGCTCGGCCAACTGCGCATTCGGATGCCCGATCACGATCAGCGCGGCGTCGATCCGGCCGGCGCAGAGCTCCGGCCCCACGGTCGCGCTGGAAAGCTCGGTGATCCGCCCGAACAGGCCGGTGTCGATCCCGATGGCGCTCAGGACCCTGACATTCGTTCCCCGCCGGGCCGTCGACGGATTGCCGAGGTCCACCGTCTTGCCGGCGAGATCGTTCACCGAACCGATGCCCGCGTCGGTGCGCGCCATGAGGGTGACCGCCTCCGCATAGAGCGACATGACGCTTCGCAGCTCCTTCATCGCCGCTCCGGCGAAGGCTCCGCGACCCTCATAGGCCCGGTGCTGCCAGTCGGACTGGACGAAGGCGAAGTCGAGTTCACCCTTTTCCAGCGCGAGAAGGTTGTATTGCGAGCCGGGCGTCGGCTCGGGGCTGCACCGCAGGTCCGCCGGCCCCTCGCGGTTGATCACGCGGCAGATGGCGCGGCCGGCCGCGTAGTAGTTCCCGGTCAGCGCGGCCGTCCCCAGCGTGAAAAAGCGCAGCTGTTCCGCCCCGGCAGGCGATGCCTGGAACGCGCCGGCGACCATCAGGACGAGGGCCGCCGCAACGTGCCGGCACCGGATTGCGCATTCGCTGACGGGCATGACGCCTCCTGCAAGAACGCCGCGCGCGTGCGCCCGGCACGGGTCCGAACGGATCGTTCGGATTCGAATTTGCCGGCAGCGTCGCCCGAGGTTACGGTCGCCTCACCGACGGAGGCCGATGATGCCCGAGTTCCTCTACTACCTGCCGAGCACCGAACTCGCGCTTCTCTTTACCGCGGTCGCGGTCGCCGCCGTTGCCTTGGGGCTTCTGGTCACGAAACCGCTCATGCGGATCGTCTTCGGAACCGGGCCCGATTTCAACCAGAACCTGGCCTTCGGAGCCTCGGGGTTCAACCTGTTCTATGGCCTGCTGCTTGGCCTGCTCACCGTCTCGGCCTACCAGAACAGCGAGAAGGTCCGGCTGGCGATCCAGTCCGAGGCCCTGGCGATCGGCGGCCTTTACGCCGACATGGAGACCTATCCCGAACCGACGCGCTCGGACATGCGCGAGATGCTGCGGGACTACACGCTATACACGATCCACCGCGACTGGCCGGCCCACCGACAGGGCGCCTTCCTCGACGGCGGCGCGAACCGTGCCGACGCGATGCGGCAACGCCTCGCGCGGTTCGAGCCCGAGGGCGCCGGGCAGACCATCGTCCACGAAGGCGTCATGCAGGGCTTCCGCGAGTTCGACGCGGCCCGTGAACGGCGCCTCGCCGGCGTCATCACCGAGATCCCGGACATCCTTTGGTACGCCGTGCTCGTCGGCGCGGCGGTCAATGTCCTCCTTCTGTGCCTGTTGAAGATGCGCCTGCATACGCAGTTCATGGTCGGCACCATCACCTCCTTCTTCCTCGGCGTGATCCTGTTCGTCATCGTCATGCTCGACGACCCGCTGCGCGGCGAGGCCGGCCTGGAGCCGACGCCCTTCGCGCTCTTGTGGGAACGGCGGATGCAGTGGGACGAGGGGCTGACATGAGGAACGCGCGGCATGGCTGAATTCACGCAGCGCGAGGTCGAGGGGATGCGCCAGGTGGCGATCGACATCGCCGACGAGACGGTGCGTGCCCGCGCCGGCGCCCTTTCGAACATGTGCGGGCGTATCGAGTTCACCCCGCGCCTGCCGGGCGCCGGCGACTTGTGGCGTTCGCTCTTCACGCGCGAAGCCCGGGTGAGACCGTGGTATCGCGGCACCGGCCGGATCATCCTGCAGCCCTCGCTCTCGGGCTACCATGTCCTTCACGTCGCGAAGGGAGAGCGATGGTTGCTCGAGCCCGGCGTCTACTGGGCGTCGGAAGGCTCCGTCAGGCTGGGCCTTTCACGAGAGCCGCTCTTCGCCAGCCTCTGGGCGGGCGACGGGCTGCTGAACTGGAAGACGACGCTCACCGGCCCGGGTCAGGTCGCGATCAACGCCCCCGGCCCGGTGGAGACGATCGACATCGATGGCGAGTTCCGGGTGCAGGGTCGCCTGGTGCTGGGCCGCACGGCCGGGCTGCGCTTCCGGTCCGTCCGCTCCGCCCGGTTCCCGCGCAACTTCATTTCCGGCCAGAAACGTCTGCGTCTCTTCGAGGGGACCGGAAAGGTGATGATCGCCTGGACGCCATACTGGCACCAGTACATGTTCAACCGCATGACCGGGGAGGACATCGAAAGCTCGATCTTCGAATGAGCCCGGCCCTCGGTCGGGCCTGCCGCCCGGCGCGGCGCCCGCCGGCAAGCGGTGTCACGGCGGTGCCGCGCGACATCCCCGACAACCGGTTGCGCCGTGCGCGGATCGCGCCGGCGCACGCCGTTGCCATGGGTGATGGCAAACCCGTCCCTGCCCCCTCGACCGTGGCTTTCCTGGCTTTCGGGGCGCGACGGCACCTTCCGCGTGCCGGTCAGAAGAAAGGGGCCGCCCGATCTTTCCGTCCACCCTGCGCCCGCGACGGCGCCGGACGTGCCTACCGGGCCACGACCGGGCGCGCCAGAGGCGGACGGATCGCGGGCGGGGTCGCGATACGGGGGGTCGGGCGCGGTACGGTGGCGATGGGCGGGACCGGCCGGGGTGCCGTCGCGATCGGGGGAACGGCCTGCCCCGGGGGATCCGGGCGCACGGGACGATCCGGGCGATGGTCGTGATGGTAGTAATGGTTCCAGAACAAGGCGTCGTCGTAGCCGTAAGAGATCCCGACGCCCACCCCGTCGCAGGCGGCCAGCCCGAACGCCGCACCGGTGAGCGCGGCGAAAATCGCGGAGCGACGCATCATTCCGGCCATCTGGACCTCTCCTTCCATCAGCGTGCGGCGCGGAACGAGGCGAACACCCCGTTCAGCACCTCTGCGAAGGCCGGATCGACGCCGGCCTCCAGAACGGCGGCGGCAATGGCGACGCGCCCGCCCGGCAGATCGATGGCCGCGACCGTGAATTGCAACGCCCGGCCGTCGCGACGCCCACGTCCGGCAAACACCTCCGCCGGGCGTCCCCCGATCCGCCGTGAAACGGGCTCGGCGGTCCTGGCCTCGAGCGCGAGGAAACGGCCCAGCTGGCCGAGATAGCCGCGGGCCTCGGCCAGGTCCCCCACCACCCCGGGAGGCGAGATGAAGCCAAGCCACGCCCCCTCGTCGACGGTCGGCTGCAACGCCAGCACCCGCGGGACGTCGGCGGGCACCGCGCCATCGGACGGCGCGATCCGGCGGCTGCCGCCGGTGCGTACGGACCAGAAGTCCGGAACCTCGACGGTGAAAAGGGCGCGCCCGTCTTCCACGTAACTGACAGGCGTCTGCGCCTCCGCGCCCGCGCCCGCCATGAGCATCGCAGCCGCGAGTCCGAGACCGGTTTTCATCGCTGATGCCTCCAATCGATTGCGCCCGGTCGATGGACGGGGCCGTGCAAACATCCATCTGGATCCGGCGCCGCCGGCGCACATGCCCGGCACGAGGGCACCGGGCACTTCCCCTTGCGGGGACGCGGCGGCGCCGGAGAGACCCGGACGCTGGGGATTTGCGTCCGGGATCAGGGGATCAGAGTTCGGGCGTCCAGGGCCCGTTCTCGTCTTCGGGCAGGCCGCGCGAGATCGGCGGACCCATCGAGTGGTCGGTGCCGTCGTCGTAGGACCCCGTGAACATGATCATCTCGCAGAAGCCGGTCGCCACGACGGGGCCGTCCGGCCCGCCGTCGCGCAGCTGGATCACGCCTTCGATATAGGGGCCGGCGAAACCGAGGCCCTCCTGCTCCTCGAGCGTTGGCTCGTACCAGTAGGTGCCGTTCGGCGTCTCGATCCGGCCATACCAGGGATACACCTTGCCCGATTTCGGCGAGGTCCACATGCGCTCGGGGATGAGCTTGAAGGCCGGGCCGAAGGCATAGCTTCGCTCGAAGGTCTCGCCGTCCATGTGGAAGTAGCGGTTCACGCCGTAGTTCGGATTCCGGAAATCCTCGCCTTCGTAGTACTGGCGGAAGGTCATCAGGTCTCCGCTCTCCTCGAACCGGAACCAGGCCCAGAAATAGCGATACTGGTAGGTGTTGCGGAAGTTGCCCCACTGGTGCTCGAACCAGCCGGTGCCCTCGAAACGGACCGTGCGGCCGGCCACTTCGAGTTCGCCCGACGAGGCCATGTCGGGTGCGGTGTAGTAGTAGGTCAGGCCGTACATCGTTTCCGGGTTCTGGCGCTCCTGCGGATCGACCCCGATGCTTTCCAGACCCCAATAGGCCATCGGCGCATAGCCCGGCGCCCGGGCCTGCGACGTCATCGACAGGCGGAACGGTTCGTTCCAGTCATCCTTCTCGGTGGTATACCCTCCGAATTCCCAGGTTTCGTTGGCGTGCGTATAGGCCGTCGTGAAACCGCTCTTGCCGTCGTCGATCTCGTAGCGGAAGTGGAAATCCTCCGCGTCCGGGCCCGAGCCTTCCGTGGTCATCGGCCCCGTGATGTAGAGCAGCGCGGTGTGGAACTCGCCGGTGTCGAGGTTGTGGAAGGCGAAGAGCACGTTGTGCAGCGGCCGGCCCTCCCTCGCGACCCAGCCCTGGCTGAGCGGCACCCAGAACACCGAGATGCGCTCGCCGGTGTCGAGGTCACGACCGAGAACCGTGATGTAATGCCACTCGTTGAAATCGTTGGTCTGGTAGAATTCGCCGCCATGCCACGCGTGATCGCGCGGCAGCGAATAGAGCGCCTGCCCGCTCGACGTCTCGATGCCCGGACCTTGCAGGGGCGGCTGCCCGTCCTGGGCGCGGGCGGGCGCGCTCGTGGATGCCAGCGTTCCGGCGAATGCGCCGGACCCTAGCGCAAAGCCGGTGGCGGGCGCGGATTTCAGCAAGGTGCGGCGGGTCAGGCCGCTGCCCGCCGGCGCGCCGCGATTGGTGCTTGCAGTCATGATGAGTCTGGCTCCCAGCTAAATCGGTCAAGGGCCGCGCGCGGTCGGCTGAGCGTTGCAAGCCGGAAGGGCGCACCCCGGACAGGCTTCTCTCGTGCGCGGTCGGGACTGTCCAATTCCCAATTCCGTCCGTGTGATGCACACCCTGCATGGGTCCGAGCCGGCCATGCGGGCGTTTTCCCAGGGGACGGGGCGGGACGCGCCCTCTCGCTTCCGCGTTGCAACCGCAGTTCCGGCAAGGAACGCCGGGGCCATCACGAGGGTCGGCCGCCGGCGCGCGTCGTCATGGCCCCGGGCAGTCAAGGGACGGCACAGCCCGCGCGCCGGGACCGCGAACGCAGGTTCGCTGCCGCGTGCCGGGGATCCGGTCGGGGATTAACAGGTTGCGCTATGCGCCCTGTTCAATGCAGTCTGGCCCCGTTGTGATACAGGTCCTGCATCAATGAGATCCGTCCGGGACCTCCGGATCGTCCGTTCCCTCGCCCTGCATCGGAACTTTGCGCGGGCGGCCGATGAACTCGGGATGAGCCAGCCGAACCTGAGCCGCGCCCTGAGGAGCCTCGAAGACTCCGTCGGCATGCCGCTCTTCGACCGGAGCCGCACCTCCGTCACGCCAACCGTTGCCGCAGAGATCGTTCTGCGGCGTTGCGACGCGCTGATTGCGGGTTTCGACGATCTCGCGCAGACGCTCGAGCTGAAACGCAACGAGGACCAGCGCGGCTTCCGTGTCTCGGTCGGCCCGTTCGCGGCCGAGGCCGTCGGGCTTGAAAGCTTCGCCGACCACGCCGGAACGAGCCGGATCTCGCTTGGCCGGCTCGTGGTGCGCGACTGGCGGACCTGTCTCGAAGACGTGCTCGACGGCCGCAGCGATCTCGCCATCACCGACACGCGATCGGCTGCCGATCGCCCCGGCCTTGCGACCGAAACGCTCGGAGGCGGTCCGGTGTCGTTCTTCTGTCATTGGCGCCATCCCCTCGCCCAGCGGTCCGACGTCGGGTGGGACGACATCATGCGCTTTCCCTGGGCCCTGACGCTGATGCAGGGACGCTGGCTCGATCTTCTGCCGCAGGATCTCGGGGCGGCGGGACGGCGCGACCCCGAGACCGGCGACTTCATTCCCGCGATCTGCGTCGACAGCTTTTCGGCCATGACGGCCGCCGTCCGCAACGAACGCGCGATCAGCGCCGCGCCACCGGCTTTCATCCGCGACGAGATCGAACGCGGCGAATTCGTGACGCTGCCCGTCGAAGAGCCCTGGATGCGCATGGAATACGGGCTGGTCTGGCATGCCGAACGGTCGTGGCCGCGCACCCTCGTTCGCTTCGTCGACACCCTGCGGATGACACAGGCTCGGCAAAAGACGCTACTGAATCCGGGGGCATAGGGCCTGACGCTCATGCCGGCGGGCCCGCTTCGAAGGGGGCAAGCCCGAGCGAGCCCGCTGGCGCCGTTCACCGATCCGCGCGGCCGCCGCATCCCCCTGACCTGGCCTTTCCAGATCAGCGGACGGTGACGCCGGCCGCCCCGTCGGCCGAACGGATCCTTCGGCGCCCTGCCGGTCGAGCGTCGCATCGTGACGGCACGCGCGCTCATGCATGACACGCATCACCGGAGCGGAATTCCGCATTGGACCGGCGAACGGCTTCATGGGAGGCGTCAGCCCGATCTCTGGCCGTTTCCAAAGCAAGGCCGCGTTCCGGAAGACGGACGCGCGCCGCGCAACAGATCGAAACGGCGCATCCGACAGGCGAAAAGGACTGGCGAAAATGGACCGAAGGCTTCTTCTGCAATTGCTTGCCACGGGGGGTGCAATGACCGCCGCGCCGGCCTCCGTATGGGCCGCCGGGCAAACCTCACGCGGAATGACGCGCCACCCGACGCCGGGTGACAAGGGAAGCCTGCCGCTCTCCAGCCGGGAAAGCCTGCTGGCAGAGCTGGAAGAATTGCAAGCCGCCACGCAGGCCCGAAGACGCCGCTATTGCCATCTGACGCAGCCGAATTGGCCGGACGGTGCGAGGATCGCAGTGAATTTCACGTTCGATGTCGACCATGTCCTGAGTCGCACGGCGAATGACGAGCCGCCCATGCAGGTCGCCAAGGGCGAATTCGGCGGTCGCGTGGGGGCATGGCGCACGCTCGAACTGCTCGACCGTCACGGCATCGTCGGAACCTTCTTCACGCCCGGGCGTAGCGTGGATCTCTACCCGTCCGTTCTTCGCGAGATCGCCGAACGGGGCCACGAATTCGCGGATCACATGTGGGAGCATTACGTGCCGGCCGATCCCGTCGTTCAGCGCGACCACATGCTGAGAACCCGCGACGTGCTGACCGAACTGGCCGGTCGTCCGCCCGTGGGCACCCGCAGCAGTTATCCGGACGCCCTCGTTCTGGAGATGGGTTACATCTACAATTCGCACGGCTTCGCCTCTCCTCTTCCCTTCAAGGTGAGACGGGACGGCAAGGAGCTGCTCAATCTGTCCGTCCATCTGGCGATCGACGATGCCATGTATTTCAATTACGGCTGGATCGGCAGCGCCGCCTCGGCGCAGCGTCTTTCCGACCAGGACCTCGTGCTGGATATCTGGTGGCAGGCCTTTCAGCAGCAATATGAAGCGGGCGGCTACCTGAACATCGCCCTGCATCCCTTCATCATCGGTCACTCCGCGCGCATCGCGATGCTCGACGAGTTGATCACCCGAATGAAGAGCCTGCCCGGCGTGTGGTTCGCCAATTCCGAGGACGTCGCGCGCCACTGTCTCGCCCTTCCGTCCGAAGCCTTCGCCTGCAACGAGGAGTGACGCCGTTATGCCATGGAAATCAGGTTACACCATCTCGGACGAGATCGCCCTCGCGGACGACGAGATCGTCTGGCCCTCGGACAAGCGCTGTGCGGTCAACGTCACGGTGGCGCTGAGCACCGCGATCATGCCCGAAGGTCTTCTTGCCAGGGATCTGTCGGGGGACGATGCGGAGCTGGCCTTCGGTGCGGGGCTCGATGCGCTGCTGGACGTCCTCGATCGCTTCGACATTCGCGCGACATTCGCGGTCCCCGCGGTGATCGCCGCGGTCGAAGCGGACCGGGTTCGCCAGCTGGCCGAGGCCGGCCACGAGATCGCCGCGCTCGGCTTTCGGCATGAGGACCCGACGGAGCTTCCGCCGGACGTGGAGCGCGTGCGCCTCAGGGCGACTGCTTACGCCATCGGCGAAACCACGGGGAACGCCCCGGCCGGATGGTATGGCCTGCCCCGCCAGGGCGACAGGTATGCCGCGGGCTCGGTCAGCCCCAATACCGTCGATCTGCTGATAGACGAAGGATTCGAATATCTCGGAAACGGTATGGCGGACGATACGCCGCATTATTGGGTCACGGACCCCGAGCCGCCAAAGGCACTGGTCACGATGCCGTATTCCTATCATTCCGATGACCAGTTCTTTCTTCAGTTTCCGCCCCTCGCCCTGCGCGGCGGGTCCGGGATCGAGCACCCCGACGTTCTTGCAAGCAATTGGCGTTCCGCTTTCGCGGCCCAATACGACAGAGGGCGCATGTTCACCATGACGCTGCACCCTCACATCATCGGGACGTTGCATCGGATAAGGATGCTCGAGGAGTTTCTCGCATCCGTGACGGAAAACGAAGACGTCTGGATCGCCACGGCGAAGCAGTGCGCCGATCACTGGCGCGCACAACATCCGCCGGAAACGCATTTGCGGCTCGAGCCCTCGATCTGGACGGAGTGAACCGGGCCAAGTCGAAATGAAACGAGAGCGAATTCGGCCGCGTATCATGACTTTCCCGGAATGCGGCCTTGCCTTGCCGCGGCGGCATTCCGGCATATCGCAGCGTGTTTCGCCAGCGCCACCGAAGCCGTTTCGGCGAGGGCTCTGAAACCCGTGGACCGGCGCCGAGCCCGTCTTTTTCGACCCGGCGACTGACTTGAAAAGCCCCGTCACGGAAATCGCCGCGGGGGAGCGAAAGGGATGACATGAGCAGAATCGATGCGAGAGTGGGCCCCGGCCTGACCTTCGCGGCCGTCATCGCTGGCACGTCCGCCGGCGCACAGACGTTCGAGAACGACACCGGCGGATCGGTCCGCTTCTACGGGCAGGCGAGCCCCTCCTACCTGAGTTTCGACGACGGCGAGGAGACGACCGGCAAGATCGTCGACAATTCCAACTCCAACACCCGGTTCGGATTTGCCGTGACCCAGCCGATGTCTGACGGCGACCTTGTCTTCACCTTCGAGACGGGGCTCGGGTTCCGCCAAAGCGCACTGCTCTCGCAGTCCAACACGCCCCCGACGCTCGACTGGCGCAGGACCGCCCTTCGCCGGCTCGAGGCCGCCTACACCGCCGACTTCGGGACACTTGCGATCGGTCAGGGGTTCATGGCGACCGACAATGTCGCGACACTCGATCCGTCGGGCACGGCGCTCGTCGTCTCGGTCGGGGTTTCGGACGCGGCCTTTGCATTCCGCGAAAAGTCCGGCGCACTTTCCGACGTACGCGTCATCGACGCATTCAAGGAGTTCGATGGCGCGCGCCTGTTCAGGATCCGCTACGATACGCCGACCTATTCGGGTTTTTCCGGGGCGGTATCCTACGGGCGAAACGTGCTGGCCGAAGACGACGACACGGACTACTACGACATCGCGCTTCGGTGGTCCGGCACGCAGGGCGACTTCGCGCTGGCCGCGGCGGCGGGCTATGCCTGGGAAGACGAAGGCAACAGCAGGGCCCCCGGACTGAAACCGGGCGACGTCACGACGAACGAGCGCTACTCGGGTTCCTTCTCGCTGCTTCACACGCCGACCGGCCTCAATCTCAGCGCCTCGGCCGGGGGAGATCCCGACGGCGGCAACTACGGCTTCGTGAGGGCCGGATGGGTTTACGATGTCACGTCGCAGGGTCCGACCGCCCTCGCGGTCAGCTACTACGGCGGAAGCGACGTGGCCGAGGAAAACTCGTCGTCCGAGGGGGTCGGCTTCGCGGCGATGCAGACCTTCACCGATCTCGATCTCGACGTGTATCTGGGGTACCGGGAATACTACTACGACGACGATGCCGCATCCTACCAGGATGCAAGCTCGGTCTTCCTCGGCGCGCGCTTCAAGTTCTGACACCGCGGAAAAGCACGGAGACGCGCTCCGCCATGACCGGGCGCGGCGAAACGGGGCGGCGACGGGTGTTGCCGGCGTTCGTCCTGCCCTGCGGGGATGATCGGGGCCCCTCGCCGCCCATCGGCGGCGTCGCGCGCGCCCGGACGGCCCGCGCAGACGGGCCGGGGCGGTGAGACGCCGGAGAGGTCAGCCGATACCAAAGCGAGGTCGTGCAGCCGCGGGCATTCGCCGCCGCCCGACCGGCTGACGGTGCGTCCGCCCTGATGTCGGACCCCTCTGACACCCGCGGAGGTGCCGACCTGCCGTGACGGCCCCGAGATGCCTCGCGCAAGGATCACGGCGTCCTTTCGACAGGGGTAGCCCGCAGGATCCGGGCAGGCGCGCCGAAACATGGAGCGGAGGCGGCCACGCGCACCTTGAAAGTTTTCCTAACCGCTCAGGAAAGAAGTTTTAGATATGTGTTAGAAAAGATTACCGTTACCTTTCTGTTGCAATCGAAAGGAGCGGACCTTGAACGATTCGACAGGGCAGATGACGGTGCAGGTCTGGCGCGGACGCGGTGATGATGGCGATTTCGCGTCCTACGAGGTGCCCCGGCGCGACAGCCAGACCGTGCTGGACGTGGTCTCGTGGGTGCAGCAATACGCCGACCCGTCGCTGTCCTACCGCTTCGCCTGCCGGGTCGGCATGTGCGGCAGCTGCGCGATGATGGTGAACGGGCGCCCGCGCTGGACCTGCCGGACGCATGTGGACAAGGTGGCCGAGAACGGCCGGCTGGAGATCGCGCCGCTGCGCAACCTGCCGGTGGTGAAGGATCTCGTCGTGGACATGGCCCCGTTCTTCGACAAGTGGATCGAGGCCGAGGGCGTCTTCCACCCCTCGGCGACCCGCGAGGACGAGATCCCCCGCGTCGACCCGGAGAGCGAACTGCGCCTCAGCGCCGACCAGGCGACCGAATGCATCAACTGCGCGGTCTGCTATGCCGCCTGCGACGTGGTCTCCTCGAACCCCGACTACCTCGGCCCCGCCGCGCTCAACCGCGCCTGGAGCCTCGTCAACGACGAGAAGGACGGTGCGCGCGCCGCCCGGCTCGACGCGGTGTCCGGCCCGGGCGGCTGCCACAACTGCCACTCGCACCAGAGCTGCGTCGAGTACTGCCCGAGCGAACTGGTCCCCACCGCCTCCATCGCCGGTCTGAAACGGGAAACGACCCGACGGCTCCTCGGCCTGGGGAGGCGCTGACATGCTGGACGTCAGGCTCTATCTGCTGCAACGGATCAGCGCGCTGGTCATGGTCCCGCTCGTGCTGGGGCACATCGCGGTGATGATCTACGCCGTTCAGGGCGGGCTCAGTGCGGCGGAAATCCTCGGCCGCACAAGCGGCAGCGTGTTCTGGGCGCTCTTCTACGGTCTTTTCGTCGTCGCGGTCTCCCTCCACGCCGCGATCGGCCTGCGCGTGATCGCGTACGAGACGCTGGGGCTTGCGGGCGGAGGCCTGCGCGCCCTGACCTGGGGCGTCGGGGGCATCCTTCTCGCCATGGGGCTTTACGCCGTCTTCGCCGTGGTGGCGGCATGAGACGCCCGCACCGCTCTCACCCGCTCTGGTACGCGTTCGTGCTGCACCGCGTTTCCGGGCTCGCGCTGGCGCTCTTCCTGCCAGCGCATTTCCTGATCCTGTCGCTGGCGCTGACCTCTCCCGCCGCGCTCGACGGGTTCCTTCGTTGGACCGATTTCACCATGGTCAAGATCGCGGAATTCGGGCTGGTGTTCCTGCTTGCGGCGCATCTCTTCGGAGGGTTGCGGCTGCTCGCCCTCGAGCTGCTGCCCTGGTCGCCCCGCCAGAAGGCGCTGGCCGCCGGCGCGGTGGCGGGATCGGTCTTCGTCTCCGGCACCTTTTTCCTGAACGCGGTGTGACGCCATGCTCGACAGGCACGACACGGATATCCTGATCATCGGCGCGGGCGGCGCGGGCCTCTTCGCGGCGCTCCATGCCCAGCGCGCCGCGCCCGACCGCAAGGTGACCATCGCGGTGAAGGGTCTGCTTGGAAAATGCGGCTGCACGCGCATGGTGCAGGGCGGGTACAACGTGGCGCTCGGCCATGGGGACAGCGTCGAGCGGCATTTCATGGACACGATCCGCGGCGGCAAGTGGCTGCCGAACCAGGACATGGCCTGGCGGCTGTGCAAGACCGCCGTGGAACGCATCACCGAGCTGGAGAACGAGGGCGGCTGCTTCTTCGACCGCAACACCGACGGCACGCTGCACCAGAAGGCCTTCGCCGGCCAGACCGCGGATCGCACCGTGCACAAGGGCGACCTGACCGGCATCGAGATCATCAACCGCCTGATGGAGCAGGTGCTCGCCCGCCCCGTCGAACGGATGGAGGAGCACCGCGCCGTGGGGCTGATCCCCGCCAGGGGCGGCGACGGGCTCGCCGGCGTGCTCTTCATCGACATCCGCACCGGGCGCTTCCGGTTCGTTCGCGCCAGGACGGTGCTTCTGGCCACGGGGGGCGGGCCGACGATGTACCGCTATCACACGCCCTCCGGCGACAAGTCGATGGACGGGCTGGCCATGGCGCTGCGCGCGGGCCTTCCGCTGCGCGACATGGAGATGGTGCAGTTCCATCCCACCGGGCTTCTCGCCGGCGAGGGCACCAGGATGACCGGAACGGTTCTCGAGGAGGGGCTGCGCGGCGCCGGCGGCCACCTGCTGAACGGTCACGGCGCGCGCTTCATGTTCGACTACGACGACAAGGGCGAACGGGCGACGCGCGACGTGGTCAGCCGGGCGATCTACGCCGAGATGCGCAAGAGCAACGCCTCGCCCTCGGGCGGTGTCTACATCTCGATGGCGCATCTCGGCCCCGACAATGTCCGCCAGAAGTTCAAGGGCATGGTCAAGCGCTGCGCCGACAGCGGCTTCGATCTGGCCGCGGGCCGGGTCGAGGTCGTGCCCACAGCGCATTATTTCATGGGCGGCATCGTCGTCGACCCGGACACGCGCACCGACATGCCCGGCCTCTTCGTCGCCGGAGAGGACGCCGGCGGCGCCCACGGCTCCAACCGGCTGGGCGGCAACGGGGTCGCCAACTCAACCGTCTATGGCGGCATCGCGGGCGACGTGATGGCCGCCGAGGCGCGCCGGGACGGGGCGCTGCGTGATCCCGACGAGGCCGCGATCGAGGCGGAGATCGCGCGCGCGCGCCATCCGCTGGGACGCAAGCCGGCGCCCGTGCAGCCGCTGCGTGACGGGCTGATGGACGCGATGTGGGAGGATGTGGGCGTCCTGCGCACGGCCGAGCGGCTGGAACGCGGGCTGGCGCAGGTGCGCGAGATCGGCGCCGAACTGCAGGAGACGGGCGTCGCGGGCGATGACCTCGGCTTCAACCTGACCTGGCACGACTGGCTGAACCTGCGCAGCCTCGTCGAGATTTCAGAGGTGATCGGCACCGCCGCGCTCTGGCGCGAAAACTCGCGCGGCGCGCATTTCCGCGAGGATTTCCCCGAAACCGGCGAACTGGAAACCTCCTATTTCACCGTGGCCCGCGCGGGGGCTTCGGGGCTCGATGTCTCGCGGGAGGACGTGGAGTTTTCCATCGTCCGCCCCGGCGAGTCGCTTCTGGAGGAGGACGCCGAGACCATGGTGGCAGCGCAATGATATCCATAGACCTCATCGAGAAGACGGCCGTCGAACTGATGCAGCGGGCGGCCATCGATATCCCGGACGACTACCTCGAAGGGCTGAAGAAGACCGCGGCCGCGGAAGACGGCGACCTGTCCTCCTTCGTGCTTCAGGCCATGCTCGAGAACTACGAGGCCGCCAAGGAGGATCGCCGCGCCATGTGCGGCGACACCGGGTGTCCGCGCTGGTATGTCAAGATGGGCAACGACACCCGGATCGAGGGCGGTCCCGTCGCGCTGGAGACGGCGCTGCGCCGCGCCACCGCGGCGTCCACGGACGGTGTGCCGCTCCGGCCCAACCGGGTCCATCCGCTCTGGCGCACCGACCACGACAACAATGTCGGCATCGGCGCGCCCGAGATCGAATACGGCTTCGAGCCCGGGGGCGAATGGATCGACCTCATCACGGTGCACAAGGGCGGGCTCTTCGGCACCGACTACCGGATGCTCTTTCCCAGCGACGGCATCGAGGGGATCAAGCGGTTCTACCTCGACTGCCTCGTGGCCTTCGGCAAGCGCGGGCTCGCCTGCCAGCCGGCGATCATCGGCATCGGCCTCGGCGGGTCCAAGGACACCTGCATGGTGCTGGGAAAGCGCGCGGCCTGCCTGCGCACGGTGGGCGACCGCAACCCGGACCCGAAGATCGCGGAGCTGGAGGAAGAGTTCAAGGAACTGGGTAATTCCATCGGCATGGGCGCGATGGGGTTCGTCGGCAAGTCGATGGTCGTCGATTGCCACATCGAGGTCGGCTACTGCCACACAGGCGGCATGCAGATGAGCGTTCACGCCTTCTGCCTGTCGTCGAGACGCGCGGTGGCGCGCGTCCATGCCGACGGGCGGGTCGAATACCGCACCGACCCGCAATGGTTCACGGATTTTCAACGCCGGGAGACGGTCGAATGGAAGGCACCGGAGGACAACCGACAAAGGTCCGCCTGAGCACAAACCCCTCTCGCGAGGCGTTGGAGGCGCTCAACATCGGCGACATCGTGTTTCTGGACGGGGTCGTCTACACGGCGCGGGAGGGCGTCTACAAGCGCGCCTGCGAGGACGGCGAGGCGCTTCCGCTGGACCTGCCCGCCGAAAGCGCGGCGAATTTCCACTGCTCGCCCGCCGCCGCGCAGGCCGAGGACGGCGCGCTGCGCATGGGCGCGGTCACGGCGACGGCCTCGTTCCGCTTTTCGAAATGGATCGGCAAGTGGTTCGAGATATCAGGCGCGAAACTGATCCTAGGAAAGGGCGGCATGAGCGCCGAGGACTACCGCACGCATTTCGTTCCGAACGGCGCGATCTACCTCACCACGGTCGGCTACGGGACCGGCGCCCTTCTCGGGCGCGGGGTGAAGCGTGTCCGCGCTCTTCACTGGCGTGAAGAGCTTGGCCTCGCTCAGGCCATGTGGGTGATCGAGGTGGAGAATTTCGGCCCGTTCATCGTCGAGAGCGACCTCAAGGGCAACAGCCTGTTCGAACGCGAAAACGAAAGGATCCGTGCCAATCTCGACGCGGTCTACGAGGGCACGCGCCCGGCGGTACTCAAGCGCTTCGGCGAGACGGATGATCGCGGCGACGAGGTGATCTGAGCCGGCGCCGAGGGAACGGCGCGCACACGCGGCGCAGGCCGGAACGGGGATTACCCATGGCAGAGACGACAGAGCGCCCGGCCGGCCCGGGCGCCGGCCTTTTGCCGCGGCTTCGGTCGCGGGCACGCAGCCTCTTTCCCGGACTGCTGATCGCCGCGACCGTGGCGATGGCCGCGCGTTTCCTGTCGCTGCATCACGGCGCGCCGGTCATGCTGCTGGCGCTCCTGCTCGGCATGGCCTTCAACTTCCTCACCGAGGAGGCGGAGGGCCGGTGCGTGGCCGGGATCGAGTTCGCCTCGCGGACCCTGCTTCGCCTCGGCGTGGCGCTTCTTGGGCTGGGCATCACCGTGCAGCAGATCGCGGCGCTCGGCAGCGGCGTCGTCGCGCTGACGGTGGCCGGCGTGGCGGGCACCATCGCCATGAGCCTGCTGTTGTCGCGCCTCGTCGGAAGGCGGGCGCGTTTCGCCCTGCTCACCGGGGGCGCGGTGGCCATCTGCGGCGCCTCCGCCGCGCTGGCGATCTCGTCCGTTCTGCCGCAGGGACCGACGAAGGAACGCGACACCGTCTTCACCGTGATCGGTGTCACGGCGCTTTCGACCGTGGCCATGGTCGCCTACCCGCTCGTCGCGGCCGGGCTCGGCCTGAACGATTTGCAAGCCGGTATCTTTCTCGGCGCCACGATCCACGACGTCGCGCAGGTCGTCGGCGCGGGCTATTCCATCTCGCAGGAGGCGGGCGATACCGCCACGGTCGTGAAGCTCATGCGCGTGGCCCTCCTCGTGCCGGTGGTGGTCGGCCTTTCGCTCGTTTTCGCCTCCCGGCGCGACGGGGCGGGCCGGACCCCCCTGCCGATCCCCTTCTTCGTTCTGGGCTTCTGCGCGCTTGTGGCGCTCGGATCCACCGGCCTCGTGCCCGAGGCCGCGCGGCAGACGGTGCTCGAGGCGTCGCGCTGGTGCCTCGTGATCGCGATCGCCGCGCTGGGGATGAAGACCTCGCTGAAGAAGCTGAAGGATGTCGGCCGCTCGGCCGTCGTGGTGATCTGCGGCCTCACCGTCGCGCTTGCCGTCGGCGTCCTCGCGGTGATCGAGGCCGGGCTCGTCTAGAGCGCCTCGCGCAGAAGAAGCACCACGCCCGAGACCAGCATCAGCACGATCACCAGGCGCCGGAACTGGCCGTCGCTCAACCGCTTGAAGACGGCGATGCCGAGCTGCGCGCTGAGCATCGTGACCGGCAGGGCGATCAGCATGGCGACAAGCGAGCTGCGGCCGATGCCCCCGGTAAGCGCGAGCACGAGCGCCGAGAGGCCCAGGATCGCGACGTTGAAGGGTTGCAGCAGCGCGCGGCGCTCCGACTTTCCCCAGCTTCGCAGGGACGACCACATCGTCGGCAGCGCGCCCGAAAGCCCCGCGAGCGCCCCGAGAACGCCGCTTGCGAACCCAACGCCGGCGTCGATCACCGGGGTGGGCCGGGAAATGTTCGGCAGATCGCGGCGAAAGGCGAGAAAGCCACCGTAGATGACGAGAAACACCGCGATGACGATCTTGAGCGGCTGCGCCTCGATCTCGCTCAGAAGCATCAGCCCCAGCGGCACGCCCGCCACCGCCGGCAGCAGGAAGCGCAGAAGCCGCGGCCAGTCGATGGACCGGCGCACCAGCGCCACCCCCTGAAGGCCGCTGGCGACCGACATCACCAGGGCCACGGGCACCGCCTGCGCCGGCGGCATGATCTGAAGCCACCAGCCCAGCGCGAAAAGCGAGGTGCCGAAACCCGCCAGCCCGTTGATGAAGCCGCCGCTGGCCGCGCCGGCGGCGATGATCAGGATCGTCTCGGGCGCCATGGATCAGCGCGGGTCCGCGAGGATGCGATGCAGCAGCGCGGAGAGCTCGGGCCCGTGTTCCGATCCGAACAGGAACTGGGCATGCGCCTCGCCGGGGAAGACATGCAGCTCCTTCGGGTCGGGCGCCGCCGCGTGAAAGCCCGCCACGTCCTCGAAGCACGACTCGTCGCGGCTGACGATGAAATGCACCTCTGCGGCGCGCAGCGCCTCGGGCCGCGCCATCGCGCGCGGCGCCATCAGCACGAGCCTGTCGATCTCGCCGGCCATGGCCTCAGACACGGCCTTCGCCGCGGCGATGGCGCCCATGGAGGCGCCGACGATCGACACCGAGGCGGCGTTCCGGTCCCGCAGGGAGGCACAGGCGCCCGCGACATCGGCGGCATACCCGGCGGGGGCCTCGCCCTCGCCCGACCCGCCATAGCCCCGGAAGTTCGGAACCAGCACGGTGAGGCCGCGCCCGGACAGGCCGCGCGCCGTGTCCGCCCAGCTTTCCTTGTCGAAGACCTTGCCGTGAAGAAGGACGACGGCCCGCGCCCCGCCGGGATAAAGATCGGCCTCGAGCGGCACACCGTCCGTCGCGGCCAGAGAAATCGTCTGCATGCGGTGGTCTCCTTGCTGTCAACCGATGGTCGGGGGAATGGCGGCCGGGTCGAAGCGCCCGACCTCGATCGCCTTGTCGAGGCGGCGGATCAACTCGTCGAGCACGCGGCGCTTCACGGTGTCGGCGCGCGACAGCAGCCCCAGATGCCGCATCGGCGCGCCTTCCGGAAGCGACAGGCGGCGCAACGCCTGGTCGTGCGGGGGCAGCACGCAGCGCCGGGGCGCGATCGACACGCCGAGGTTGGCCGCCACCATCCCGAAGATGATGTCCAGGTTCTCCAGCTCCATGCTGTCGCGCACCTCGATGCCCTGCTTCTGCAGCCATGTCTCGATCATGCCCCCGACGACGGCTCGCCGCGAGAAGCGGATGAACGGATACCGTTCGAGGAGTGTGCGTGCGTCCTCGCCCTCGACGTCCCTGGCGGCGAGCAGTTCCAGCGGCTCCACGGCAAGCTCGCGCCAGTCCAGCCGCTCGCGCGTCCAGCTCGGCCGCGTGACGATGGCCGCATCGAGCGCGCCGCGCTCGACCTGCTCGACCAGCGCGATGGTCTCGCCGGGGACCACGCGGACATGCAGCTCGGGGTAGTCGCGTTTCAGCATCGCCATCGAGAAGGGCATCAGCCCCGTGAGGGAGGTCGGAACGGCGCCGATCGTGACCTCGCCGCTCAGGCCGCTGTCGCCCAGGACCATCGGCACCATGCGGTCGTAGGCGGCCACGACCTCGCGGGCCTGCGCGACGAGCGCGCGGCCCACCGGGGTCAGATCGGAGCTGCGGCGCGACCGGTCGAAAAGCTGCACCTGCCACTCCGCCTCGAGCGACTTCATCTGCTGGCTGACCGCGGCATGGGTGACGAAAACCGCCTCGGCCGCGGCGCTGAACGTGCCGTGATCGGCGACCGCGATCAATGTGCGCAGGTTCCGGATCGACATGTCTCGGCCCCAATCCGTAAGCGGAGCTTTCAATTTTCTAAAGCGATTATGCTTTGTGGAAGGAGTAACTTACTTTTAGTGTGTGTCAATGCGCCACATAATGCTGGCCTGGATGGGTTGGGAGGCCCGTTCCGAATTTCGAAAACGGGAGGAGACTAACGTGAAAAAGCTGGTGAAAACCGCTGTTGCCACAGCCGTGCTCGGGCTCGCGGCGGGCGCCGCGACGGCCGAATACCCCGAACGCCCGGTGAACATGGTCATCCCCTATGGCCCGGGCGGTGCGACCGACATTTCCGCCCGCACCCTCGCCGAGCCGCTGGCCGAGGCCGTGGGCTCGCCCCTCGTCATGGTGAACCGCACCGGCGCGGGCGGCGCGACCGGGTCCGTCGCCGTGCAGAACGCGCAGCCCGACGGCTACACGCTGCTCTTCGCGCGCGTCGGATCGCACACCGTGAACCCGGCGATGAAGGCGACGCTGCCCTACACGCTGGACGATTTCCGCTTCGTCGGGGTCTACGAGATCAACCCCGTGGCCTGCGCCGTGCGTCAGGACTCGGACATCCAGAGCATGGAGGACCTGATCGCCGAGGTCGAGGCGAACCCGGGCCGCGTCAGCTACAGCTCGTCGGGCGTGGGCTCGCTGCTGCACCTGTCCGGGGCCTACGTTCTGCGCGAGTTCGGCATCGAGGATCCGCTGACTGCGGCCGTGCACCTGCCCTTCGACGGCGGCGGCGCGGCGGCCACCGCGGTTCTCAACGGCACCGCCACCTTCATCTGCACGAACTCTTCGGCGCTGGCGAGCTTCGTGGCGAACGAACAGCTGCGGCCCCTTCTCGTGACCACGGCCGAGCCGGTGCCGGGCTTCGACGCGCCGACCTCAGCGGATCTCGAGATGCCCGCGCTGGAGCAGCTCGTCGGCTGGACCGGCATCGCCGGCCCCACCGGACTGCCGGACGAGGTCGCGGCCAAGTGGGGTGACTGGCTTGCCGAGGCGACCGCGAACCAGACGTTCCGCGAGCAGATGGAAGCGCGCGGGTCGGTCATCGAGCTGATGTCCCCCGAAGAAGGCGAAGCCTTTATCCGCGGCCAGTACGAGGTCTTCCGTGACCTCGTGGACGAGCTTGGAATGCGGATCGAGGGCTGACGCAGCCCCACCGCCCACGCCGCGCCAGTCCGTCCGGCGCGGCACGTCCCGCCCGGTTCCGAGGCCTTTCACCATGCTAAAATCGGTCCAGTTCCAGGTCGGCGCCGCGGCCGTCCTCATGTCGGGGGTCCTGTTGCTTTACGGAATCCCGACATGGGTTTCCGTGCCGACGAACGTCTCCCGCATCGTCCTGTCGCCGGCCTTCTGGCCCTACGCGATCTCCGGCGTGCTCATGGCCTGCGGGCTTGCGCTCGTCTGGCTGGCGCGCAGCGAGGTGGCACAGCCGGTCGAGGTCGGTGACGCGCCCCCGGGCGCCGCGCTGCGCCTTGCGGCGATGGCGGTCGTGATGGTGGCGTATGTCGCGGCGCTGCCGCTTCTGGGCATGGTCTGGGCCTCGATGGCGGCCTTCGCGGTCTCGGCCTTCGTGATGCACACACGCCACCCCCTGGCCGCGCTGATCTGCGCCGTCTGCATTCCGCTCCTGCTTTACGGGTTCTTCGCGCATGTCGCCTCCGTCGCCGTACCGCAGGGCCTGTTCGTGAGACTGCCATGAGCCTGCTCGACAACCTGGCCCTGGGCCTTTCGGTCGTCGCGAACGTCGAAAGCCTTCTCGCGCTGGCGGGCGGCATCTGCATAGGTGTGTTCGCGGGCGCGATCCCGGGCATGTCGGCGACAATGGCCGTCGCGCTCACCCTGCCCTTCACGTTCTCCATGCCGCCGATCATCGGCATCCTGCTGCTTCTCGGCGTCTACAAGGGCGGCATCTTCGGCGGGTCCATTCCCGCGATCCTGATCAAGACGCCCGGCACACCCGCCTCGAGCGCGACGACGCTCGACGGCTATCCGCTCGCCGCGAAGGGAGAGGCCGGGCGCGCGCTGTCGATGGCGCTCTACGCCTCCTGCACGGCCGACGTGATCTCGAACCTGGCGCTGATCCTGTTCGCCGGGTTCCTCGCCTCCTTCGCGCTGAACTTCGGCCCGCCGGAATTCTTCACTCTGATCCTGTTCTCGCTCACGATCATCGCGGGCGTTTCGGGCGACAGCCTCATCAAGGGCATCTTCAGCGCGCTGCTGGGGCTGCTCTTCGCCACGATCGGGCTCGATCTCGTCTACGGCACGAACCGTTTCACGTTCGGCGATCCCAACCTCATGGGCGGGCTGAACTTCATCGCCGTGCTGATCGGCCTCTTCGCGATCCCCGAGATCCTGACCATGGCCCGCGACCCGCGCCCCCGCGACGGGGAGACCCGCGCGCTCGGCCGAAAGGGCGTCAGCTTCGCCGAGTACCGCAAGAGCTTCCGCACGATCGTGCGCGGCAGTTTCATCGGCGTCTTCCTGGGCAGCATCCCCGGGATCGGCGCCGCGCCCGCGGCGTTCCTGTCCTACAGCGAGGCGCGGCGCAAATCGCCCAACAAGGCGAATTTCGGCAAGGGCGAGATCGAGGGCGTGGCCGCCTCGGAGGCGGGCAACAACGGTGTCGCCGGCGCGACGCTGATCCCGCTTCTGGCGCTGGGCGTGCCGGGGGACGTCATCACCGCCATCATCATCGGCGCCTTCATGGTCCACGGGCTTCAGCCCGGCCCGATGATGTTCGTGATGAACGTCGACATCATCTACGGCATGTTCATGGGGCTGATCGTCAGTTCGGTCATCCTGCTGGCCGTGGGCTCGGCCGCGATCCGCGCCTTCCGCTACGTGGCCGACATCCCGCGCGGCATCCTTTTCCCCGCGGTTCTGGTGCTTTGCGTCTATGGCGGCTACGCGGTGAACAACTCCATCTTCGACGTGGGCGTGATGTTCGCGATGGGCTGGCTGGGTTACCTGATGCTGATCTACGGGGTGCCCGCCGCGCCGTTCCTGATCGCCTTCATCCTCGGCCCGCTCCTCGAGAACAATTTCCGCCAGTCGATGCTGATGTCCGGCGGCGACGCGACGATCCTCGCGCGCGGGCCGATCACCTGGTTCTTCTGGGGGCTCACGATCATAACCATCGTGGCGATCCTGCGGGCCGGGCTGAAAGGCCGCGGCGCGGCGCCGATCGAAGAGGTCCGCGCGGGCGCGCAGGACGAGACGACGGTGCGCCGGGACGCCCAGGACACGAAAAGCTGAGAAGAAGACCGCCCGCGCGGCGGCCTGGAAGGAGACGCGCATGGCTCGCCGCGGGGCGGATATTCTTGTCGAAACGTTGGCGGCGGCGGGCATCCGGCGCATCTTCAGCCTTTCGGGCAACCAGATCATGCCGGTCTACGACGCCTGTCTCGATGCCGGGATAGAGATCGTGCACACGCGCCACGAGAACGCCTGCGTCTTCATGGCGGAGGCCTGGGCGCAACTTACCGGCGAGGTGGGCGTCGCCCTGGTCACCGCCGCCCCGGGCTCCGCGAATGCCGCCGGGGCGGTCTACAGCGCGCGCTGTTCCGAAAGCCCGGTGCTCCTGCTTTCCGGGGACTCGCCGCTCGACCAGGACGGGCGCGGCGCCTTCCAGGAACTCGACCAGTGCGCCGTGGCCGCGCCCCTCGTCAAGGCCACCGCGCGCCCCGCCTCCACCGCGGCCCTGGCCGAGGCGGTGATGACGGCGTTGCAAACCGCGGCGTCGGGGCGGCCCGGACCCGTCCACCTCGCCCTGGCGGCAGATGTCCTGACCGCCCCGGCCGAGGGGCTGGTGACTGCGCCGGGGGGGCGCCAGTGCAGGAACGCCGCCCACGGACGACGCGCTGGACGACCTGCGCGACCGGCTGGCCACCGCGGAGCGGCCCGCGATCCTGACCGGACCCGCGCTGAACCGCACCCGGGCCGGCGCGCTGCTGCGCGACCTCGAAGACGCGACGGGGGCCGCGGTCCTGCCGCTCGAAAGCCCCCGCGGCCTGAAGGATCCGGCGCTCGGCGATCTTGCCGCCGCGCTGCGCGAGGCCGACCTGATCGTGTCGCTCGGCAAGCAGATCGATTTCACCCTCGCCTTCGGCGCGGAGGATCGCGTCGCACCGGGCTGCCCCTTCGTCGTCGTGGACGCCGAGCAGGCCGCCCTCGACCGCGCCAGCCGCAATCTCGGCGCGCGGCTTGCTCTGGCCCTCGACGCCGACCCCCGCGCCACCGCCCACGCGCTCACCCGGGACCGCTTGCGCGACACGCGCGAGGCCTGGCGGCACCGGGTGGCGGAGGCGACGGCCGCGCGCGCGGCGCGGCCGGGCGGGCCGGGGATCACCCCGGATCTGCTCTGCGACGCGGTGCAACGCCGGATTTCCGCGGCGCCCGCAACGGTGACGATCTGCGACGGTGGCGAGTTCGGCCAATGGGCGCAGGCGCTGACTTGGTCGGACGCGCGCGTCATCAACGGGCCCTCGGGCTCGATCGGCGGCGGGCTGCCGCAGGCCGTGGCGGCGGCGCTCGCCCGTCCGGACGCCACGGTCTTCGCGCTCATGGGCGACGGGACGGCGGGCTTTCACCTTCCCGAGTTCGAGACGGCGGTGCGCGCGGGCGCGCGCTTCGTGGCCGTGATCGGCAACGACCGGGTCTGGAACGCCGAACACCAGATCCAGCTTCGCGACTACGGCCCGGACCGGCTGATCGGGTGTGACCTCAGCGGCGCACGCTACGATCTCGCCGCCGCCGCGCTCGGGGCGCATGGCGAACACGTCACCCGGCCCGAAGAACTGGACGCGGCGCTCGACCGGGCGCTCGCCTCCGGCCGTCCGGCCTGCGTCAACGTGGAGATCGAGGGGCTGCCGGCACCGGCCGGGCCGGGACATTGAGCGACGACGCCCAGATCATCGAGCGGATCGAGGCGCGGGTCTACCGCGTGCCGGTGGCGCGGCCCGTGGCGACCTCGTTCGGCGTGATGCGCGACCGTCCGGCCGTCTTCGTGAAGATCACCGCCGCGTCCGGGGCCTTCGGCTGGGGCGAGGTTTTCGCGAACTGGCCCGCGGCGGGGGCCGAGCACCGCGCGCGCCTGCTGATGGAGGACATGGGCGATCTGCTGCCGGGCCGCAGGGTCGAACACCCGGCCCGGACCTTTCACGAGCTGGAGCGCGCAACCCGCATCCGCGCCCTGCAATGCGGCGAATGGGGCCCGTTCCGACAGGTGATCGCGAGCATCGACACGGCGCTCAGCGACCTTTTCGCGCGTGCCGCCGGCCAGCCGGTGCGGACCTGGCTCGACGCGTCGGCGGGCGCCAGCGTACCCGCCTACGCCAGCGGCATCGCGGTGCACGACGCGCAGGAGGCGCTCGCCACGGCCCGCGCTGCGGGCTACCGCGCCTTCAAGGTCAAGGTGGGCTTCGACGCGGCCCGCGACCTCAAGGCGCTGCACGCGCTTCGCCTCGCCCCGGGCGAGCGCCTCTTCGCGGACGCGAACCAGGCCTGGACGCTCCCCGAGGCGCTGCGCTTCGTCGAAGCGGGCCGCGCGCTCGGCCTGGGCTGGCTGGAAGAGCCCCTGCCCGCCGATGCGCCCCCCGCCGACTGGGCGGACCTCGCCCGCGCCTCCTCGGTCCCGTTGGCCGGCGGGGAGAACATCGCCGGGCATGACGCCTTCGACGCGGCCATCGCATCGCGCAGCTTCGCCTACCTGCAACCCGATCTCGCGAAATGGGGCGGCGTGTCCGGCAATCTTGCCGTGGCGCGCGCGATCGGGGCAGCGGGCCTGACCTATTGCCCGCATTTCCTTGGCGGCGGGATCGGACTCCTGGCCTCCGCGCATCTGCTTGCGGCGGCGGGCGGCGACGGGCTTCTGGAAATCGACGCGAACCCGAACCCGCTCCGCGAGGCGTTCCCCGGCGCGGGGATCCTCGGGGACGGGCGGCTTCACCTTTCCGATGCGCCCGGGCTCGGCATCGACGCCCTGCCCGAGGAGATCGGGCGCTACCTCACGCTCGAGCTGTCGAGGACCCGCGATGGCTGATCTGGCGGGGCTGAATGCCGGGTTGCTGGCGCTCGTCCTTGCGACCTATCTGCTCGCGGGGACGATCAAGGGGGTCACCGGGCTGGGATTCCCGGCGATCTGCATCGGCCTCACGACACTCTTCCTGGACCCGCGCACGGCGATCGCGCTCGTTCTCTTTCCGATGATCGTCTCGAATTTCTGGCAGATCTGGCGGGCCGGAGAGATCCTGCGCGCGGCGCGCGACTACGCGCCCTTCGCCGCGGTGATGATGATCGGCGCCTTCGCCATGGCGCTCTTCGCCGCCGGCGCGTCGGACCGGCTTCTTTACGCCGTCACCGGGATCGCCTTCGTGCTTTTCGTCCTGGTCAACCTCACCGTCGACCTGCCGCCGCTGCCGGACCGCTACGACAGGGCCGCGCAACTCGGCTTCGGCGCGAGCGCCGGCATTCTCGGCGGGCTGACCGCGATCTGGGCGCCGCCGATCGCGATCTATCTTTCCGCGCGCCACCGCACCGGCGACGAGTTCGTGCGGGCCTCGGGGCTTCTGATCAGCCTGGGCTCTCTCCCCCTCATCGCGGGCTACGCCACGAGCGGCACGTTGACCGGGGGCCTCGCGCTCGCCTCGGCGGCGCTCGTGGTGCCCGCGCTCATGGGCTTTCGTGTGGGCGAGATGACGCGCGCGTATCTTTCGCCCGGCCTGTTCCGAAAGGTGTCTCTTGCACTTTTCCTGCTGCTCGGGCTCAACCTTCTGCGCAAGGCGCTCATGGAATGAAGGCTTACGGGCCGAACCGCGACAAGACCGACCAGACCGTAACGACAAGAAGGAAGATCACGCATGGCCGAGACGTTCGTCACCCACCTCGAATGCTCCATCACGGGCAAGCACTACCCGGCGGGGCAGGTTCACGGCCTGTCGGAGGCGGGGCGGCCGCTTCTTGTCCGCTACGATCTCGACGCCATGAAGACCGCTCTCTCGAAGGATGCGCTGGCCCGATCCGATGCCCCCGGCCTCTGGCGCTATTCCAGCTTCCTGCCGGTCACGCGGCCCGAAAACCGCGTCTCGCTGGGTGAAGTGATGACGCCGATCATCCCGCTGCGGGAAAGCGCGCCGGTGCTCGGCGCGGATCCCGACCGGGTACTCGTCAAGGACGAGGGGCGCCTTCCGACGGGATCCTTCAAGGCGCGGGGGCTTTGCCTCGCCGTGTCGATGGCGAAGGAGTTCGGGATCGACCACATGGCGATCCCCACGAACGGCAACGCCGGTGCGGCGCTGGCCGCCTATGCCGCCCGGGCGGGTATCCGCACGACCGTGCTGTGCCCGGCGGACACGCCCGACATCAACATCCGCGAGATCCAGCTTCAGGGGGCGGACACCTATCTGGTCAACGGGCTCATCAACGATTGCGGAAAGATCGTGGGCGAGGGCAAGGAAAAGGTCGGCTGGTTCGACGTGTCCACCCTCAAGGAGCCCTACCGGATCGAGGGCAAGAAGACGATGGGCCTGGAACTGGCCGAACAGCTCGGTTGGGAGCTGCCCGACGTCATCTTCTATCCGACGGGTGGCGGCACCGGGCTGATCGGCATGTGGAAGGCGTTCCACGAATTGCAGCAGATGGGCTGGATCACGGGCAAGCTGCCCAAAATGGTCGCCGTGCAGGCCGAGGGCTGCGCGCCCATCGTCAAGGCGTGGAAGGAGGGCGAGGAGCACGCCCCGCTCTGGCAGGACGCCCACACCGTCGCGGCCGGCATCCGCGTGCCGGTGGCCGTGGGCGATTTCCTGATCATCCGGGCCGTGCGCGAGTCGGGCGGCTTCGCGATGGAGGTGGCCGACGACGACCTGATGGGCGTCCGCGACGAGATCGCGGCGAAGGAGGGTCTGCTGCTTTGTCCCGAGGGTGCGGCGACCGCCGCCGCCTACAGGAAGGCGCTTGCCGAGGGGCTGATCTCGCGCGACGACCGGGCGGTGCTGTGGAATTGCGCTACCGGTCTGAAATACCCGATGCCGGCCGTGGAGAAGAGCCTCGACAAGGACGCGCCGATCGATTTCGGGGCGTTCGCCTGAGCCTACGGCCTGCCCGGAGACGGGCAGGCAAACAGTGACTCAGCCGCGCGGGATCGATGCGATCAGTTGTTCGCGTACCTCGTCCCGCGTGAGCCCGCGCTCTGCCAGCGCCGCGTCGGAGAACTGCAGGAGCCGTGCCTCGCGGCTCAGGCGGCAGGCCACCGCGAGCGCGTCGACAAGGCGCAGCAGGGCTGCGACCGGGTTGGCGGGGCCGGTTCCACGGGGGGTGGACGTCGGGGCGGCGGCGGCGGTCATGGTGGTCGTTGCGGTGTTCATTGCGGCATCCGCTCGATGCCATGAACTTATCGCTTCGCTGCAGCGCAGCAAGACCATGTCCGCGAAAGCCGCCATGCGCCTGGTGCAAGACAACGCGGCGACGCGGTCATGCGCTCCCGGCCGCGCGGACGTGAAGCCTGCGCGGAGCGCCCCGTCCGCGCCCCGGGCGGAGACGGAGCGCGGCGCACGGCGCCACGCGAAATGCGCGCGCGGGAAAGGCGGGCGCGTGTACCGGCGCAGGGGCCGGGGCTAGCCCTGCCCCGCCTCGACGAGGGCCTCGTGGATCGCGGCGACGGCCTCTTTCAGCCGCTCCTCGGGCACGAGGAACTGGACATCGACGCCACGGGCGAGCGCATGCACGCCGAGCACCTCGATCCCGGCCGCCACGAGCGCCCGCAAGCCCCGGGCGGGCACCTCGAGCTTCAGCAGATCGCGGCCCACCGCGCTTATCAGCGCAATTTTGCGGATATCGATCTCCGCCTTGGGAAAGGCTTTCTCGATCGCGCTTTCCACGCGGCGCAGGGCCTTCAGGTTGGGATCGACATAGTGGGTGATGGTATTGGCGTTCGAGGCCTTCGAGACGATCCAGACGTCGAACCGGGTCAGCGCCTCGAGGATCGCGGCGTCATACCCCTTCACCCCGACCATGTCGGGTTCGTGCACCGCCAGCGCCGCGACGGGCAGGCCGGTGACCATCTCGACACGCGGATCGGCGTCCACCTCGGCCAGGATGAGCGTTCCCGCATCGCCCGGATCGAAGGCGTTGGCCACGCGCAGCGGGATGCCGGCCTGCCGCAGGATCTTGGCGGCGTTCGGATGCACCGCCTCCATGCCGAGGTTCGAGAGCTGATCGGCCACGTCGTAGTCGGTCCGGCCGATCTTGACGACCTTGTCCTCGCCGACGAGCTTGGGATCGGCGCTCGACAGGTGGAATTCCTTGTGGATCACCGCCTCGCGCGCACCGGTCAGAGCCGCGATATGGGCGAAGGTGACCTCGGAATAGCCCCGGTCGTACTCCCGCATCAGCCCCTCGCGGCACTGGGCGTAGCCGGTGACGATGGGCAGTTCGCAGGCGAAATCCACCCCTTCCATCGCGCCCGTCAACCGTGTCTCCAGGTCGGGATGGCTTTCGTCGCGCCAGCCAGACAGATCCACCAGCCGCGCATCGACGCCACGGCGGTTCAGCATCAGGGTGACCACCTTGGCCGAATGCGACTCGCCAAGCCCCGAGAGGAGTTCCCGGATCGTCAGCATCTGGTCGCTCAGCCGGAAATGCCCGTAGGAGGTCAGCCGCTGAAGATCCAGAAGGCAGGACCGCGCCCCCTCGATCCGGTCACGCAGGAATTCGTCGGCCTCCTGCCGGTCGGCGGCATGATCGAGAAGCCGGGCATGTTCTTCGCCCATGCGCGCGGCGGCGCGGTCCAGCGCCTCGCTCCACCGCAGGTCGCTCTCGGCGGCGGCGAAGTGACCGTAGACGCCCGGCTCACCCGATTTCTTGTGCTCGAGCAGCAGGTCGGTGATGCCGCCGAAGGCCGAGACGACGAAGACCCGGTTATAGGGGCCGTCGCCGTCGGACTTCAGAAAGAGGGTGTCCATCAGCTCGTCCGCCCGGCTGATGGACGTTCCGCCGATCTTCTCGACGGTGTGTCCTGTCGTCATGCTCTCTCGCGTCTCTCAGTCGGCCGGCGCGTAGGAGCCGTCCTCGCGGTGGACCTCGGTGCCCGTCACCGGCGGATTGAAGCAGCAGGCCATCACGAGATCCTCGTCGGCGACGAGCGTATGCTTGTCGTGCTGGTCGAGCGCGTACATCAC
The DNA here is from genome assembly GCF_041365715.1 of Rhodosalinus sp. FB01. Taxonomy (NCBI): domain Bacteria; kingdom Pseudomonadati; phylum Pseudomonadota; class Alphaproteobacteria; order Rhodobacterales; family Paracoccaceae; genus Rhodosalinus; species Rhodosalinus sp. FB01. The sequence goes on from NZ_JBGFSH010000004.1 coordinate 163,465, forward strand.
GCCCGGACGGATCTCGTGGGTCTCGCCGGCGGCGAGATCCGTGATGCGCCCGCGCCCCGACATGCAGTAGACGCTCTCGAAATGGTGCTTGTAGTGGAAGGTGTGCTCGCTGCCCGCCTTGAGCGTGGTGATGTGGAAGGAAAAACCCATCCCGTCATCGGCCAGCAGCATCCGCACGCTGGTCCACTGCGCATCGGACACCGCGCGGTCGCTGTCTTTCAGTTCGTTGAAATCTCTTACGATCATCGGGCTACTCCGCTGCTTCCTTGTTCTCGTTCATCACGTCTTTCACCGCGGCTTCCAGAATGTCGAGTCCTTCGTCGAGCACCTCGTCGGGCGTGGTGAGCGGGCCGAGGAACTTCACCACCTCGTCGTCGGCCCCGGATGTCTCGATGATCAGCCCCTTGTCGAACGCCGTGGCGCAGATGCGCCCCGCGATGTCGCCGGTGCCGACGTTGATGCCCTGCATCATGCCGCGCCCGCGCAGCTCCGCGCCCGGCACCAGGGCCGCGATCCGCGACAGGCGCTCGTGCAGATGCGCGCCCTTGCGGCGGACCTCGGCGGCGAAGGCATCGTCCTTCCAGAACTTCTCGAGCGTTACACGGCCCGTGACGAAGGCGTGCGTGTGGCCGCGGAAGGTGCCGTTGTGCTCGGCCGGCTTCCAGATGTCATGCTCCGGCTTCACCAGGAGCGCGGCGAAGGGCAGCCCGAAGCCCGACAGCGATTTCGCCTGCGTGACGAGATCGGGCTCGATCCCGGCCTCCTCGAAGGCGAAGTAGGTGCCGGTGCGCCCGCAGCCCGACTGGATGTCGTCCACGATCAGCAGCGCGCCCAGCTTCATGGCCAGCCGGGCCACGCCCTGCATCCATTCGATCGAGGCCGCGTTGAGCCCGCCCTCGCCCTGCACCGGCTCGAAGATGAATGCCGCCGGCGCATCCACGCCCGAAGAGCTGTTCGAGAACATGATCTCGAGATGCGCGAGCGTGTCCACATCCGCGCCGAGCGCGCGGTCGAAGGGCATGTGGGTCGCGCCGCAGAGCGGCCCGCTTCCCGCGCCCGCGCGCTTGCCCGCGTTGCCGGTGAGCGAAAGCGCGCCCATCGTCATGCCGTGAAACCCGTTCGTGAAGGACACGATGTTGCGCCGCCCCGTCACCTTGCGCGCGAGCTTCATCGCCGCCTCCACGGCGTTGGTGCCGGTGGGGCCGGTCATCATCACCTTGTAGTCGAGGCCCCGTGGCTTGAGGATGATGTCCTCGAACGCTTCGAGAAAGCGCGCCTTCTCGACCGTGTACATGTCGAGGCCGTGCGCGATTCCGCCGGCCCTGATGTGCTCGATCAGGGCGTCCTGCATGTCGGGGTCGTTGTGCCCGTAATTCAGGGTCGAGCATCCCGCGAGGAAATCGATGTAGCGCCGCCCGTCGCTGTCGAACATGTGGCTGCCCTCGGCGCGGGCGAAGACGACGGGAAAGTTGCGGCAGTAGCTGCGGACCTGCGACTCGCGCCGCTCGAAGACGTCAGTTTGCATGGGGGGCCTCCTTTTCGGTGGGGGCCGCTTGCGCGGCGCTGTCGTCGCTGGCCGTGTCGGCGTCGATGTCGCCGATGGTCACCATGTATTCGGTCGCGTGCTGGCCGCCGAAATGCGCGTCGCGCTTGTAGTGCGGCTCGTAGTCGAGTTCGGCGTCCATCTTCTCGGCGAAGCTGTTGAAGAGCGCCCAGCTTGCCTCGTTGTCCGCGGTGATCGTCGTCTGGAGTCGCGTCACGCCGGAACAGGCCTCCCGCTCCAGCAGGTGCGTCAGCATCTTCTTCGCCACGCCCCGCCCGCGTGCGGCCTCGCCCACGGCGACCTGCCAGACGAAAAGCGTATCCGTCGCGTCGGGCGGGATGAAGGCGGAGATCCAGCCGACGATCTCGTCGTCGAGTTCGGCCACGACGCAGGTATCGGCGAAATGATCGCACTGGATGATGTTGCAGTACATCGAGTTCTCGTCCAGCGGGCCGCTTTTCCGGATGAGATCCCAGACATCCGCGCCGTCCTCTGCGGAGGGCGCGCGGAAGGAGAGCACCGGGGCGCGGTTCGGGGGCGTGTTCATGTGGCTTGGAATCCTCAGAGACGTGTCCTTGGCGTCGTCAGCGTCATTGTCATATCTTTTGCCCGACGCGGCAAGGGGCTTGCACGGCGGGGCCGGCATCTGCGCGAAATCGCCGTCGCGCCCGCGGGGCTGTCCCGTCGTCACACGCCAAGGTAGCGGTGCAACGTGTCGCGGTCGGCCCTCAACGCGTCCGAGTTGCCCGACCAGACCACGCGCCCGCGCTCCACGATGAAGTTGCGGTCGGCGATGCGCAGCAGGTCGCTCAGGTTCTTGTCCACCACGAGGATCGACAGGCCCTGGCGCTTGATCTCGGCCAGCGCGTGCCAGATCTTCTGCCGGATCAGCGGTGCGAGCCCCTCGGTCGCCTCGTCGAGGATCAAGAGCCTGGGGTTGGTCATGAGCGCGCGGCCGATGGCCAGCATCTGCTGCTCGCCGCCCGACAGCAGGTTGCCCATGGACCCCTTGCGCGCCCCGAGTTCGGGAAAGAGGTCGAAGACCCGCTCCACCGTCCAGGGCTCGGCGTGCCCGAGATGGTTCGAGGCGGTGGCCACGAGGTTTTCCCACAGCGTGAGGTTGGGAAAGACCTGCCGCCCCTCGGGCACGAGGCCGATCCCGAGATTGGCGATGCGGAAGGACGGCCGTCCCACAAGTTCCTCGCCGTCGAAGAGGATCGCGCCGCCCGAGGGCCGCACCACCCCGCAGATGGAGTGGATCGTGGTGGTCTTGCCCTGCCCGTTCCGCCCCAGCAGCGTCGCCACCTCGCCGGTGCCGAAGGCGAAATCCATGCCGAACAGCGCCTGGGAGGTGCCGTAATGGGCCGTGAGTTCGGAGACCGTCAGCATGCGCTCACTCCTCGCCGAGATACGCATGGCGCACCGCGTCGTTGCCGCGGATCGAGACCGGGTCGCCGGTGGCCACGACATGACCGTAGACCAGCACGCTGATCCGGTCCGCCAGCGCGAAGACCGCGTCCATGTCATGCTCGATGAGCAGGATCGTGCGCGAGCCCTTGAGGCCTTTCAGCAAGGCCACCATCCGCGCGGATTCCTCGGCGCCCAGCCCGGCCATCGGCTCGTCGAGAAGCAGAAGCGGCGCCTCGGCGGCGAGCGCGATGGCGATCTCCATCAGCCGGTGTTCGCCGTGGCTGAGGGCCACCGTCGGCCGCTCCGCCCGATCCTCGAGCCCGACCTCGGCGAGATACGCCATGGCGGCGTCGCGGATCGGCGCCACCTTGCGCGCCGGCCGCAGGAAACGAAAGGAATGCCCCTGCCGCGCCTGCACGGCGAGTGCCACGTTGTCGAGCACCGACATGTCCATGACCAGGCTCGTGATCTGGAACGAGCGCGCGATGCCGAGGCGCGCGCGCCGGTGCGCCGCCGCGCGGGTGATGTCTCGGCCGCGGAAGATGACGCGCCCCGCATCCGGCATTTGCTGGCCTGAGAGCTGCGCGATCAGCGTCGTCTTGCCCGCCCCGTTCGGCCCGATGATCGCGTGAAGCTCGTTCTCTTCCACGCTCAGGTTCACGTCGTCGGTGGCCTTGATGCCGCCGAAGCTCTTGTTGAGGCCCTCGACCTTCAGGATCGCGCCGGGCATGGGCTCAGTCCCTCCTGCCGCGGATGAGGCCCATGAGACCGCCCCGCACGAACAGCACCACGAGGATCAGGACGATGCCGAAGGGAAGGTGCCAGTAGACCTCCAGCTGCAGGTCACGGCCGGTCAGCGCCGTGTAGGCGGGCTCCGCCACGGGTTCGAGCCAGTCCAGCACGATCTGCAGCACTTCCTCCAGCACGATGAAGAGGGTGGCGCCCATGACCGGGCCGAGCGTCGTCGCCGCGCCGCCCAGGATGACCATGAACATGAGCTCGCCCGAGCGGGTCCAGTCCATCATGTCGGGCGAGATGAAGGTGGTGAAGTTGCCCAGAAGCGCGCCCGCGTAGCCCGCCATCGCGCCCGAGATAACGTAGGCCGTCAGCCGGTAGCGAAAGATGTTGTAGCCCATGGACACCATGCGCTCGGGGTTGCCCTTCGCGCCCTGAAGCACCATCCCGAACCGCGAGTTCACGATCGTGCGCACGATCAGCATCGCCGCGACGAGGCTGGCGAAGCAAAGGTAGTAGAGTTGCAAGGGCGCGTTCAGGTCGATCAGCGGCACCTCGGAGCGCATGTTGATGACCAGCCCGTCATCGGCGCCGTAGGTGGAGAGCGAAACGAAGAAGTAATAGACCATCTGCGCGAAGGCCATGGTGATCATGATGAAATAGACGCCCTTCGTGCGCAGGCAGATCGCGCCCGTGATCAGCGCGAAGAGCGCCGCGACCCCCGTCGAGAGCAAAACCTGGAAGAATCCGTTGAAGCTCGCCACCGCGGGAAAGCCGCCGAAGATCGCGTGGTAGGCGGGAATGCCCACCCCGTAGGCGCCGATCCCGAGAAAGGCCGCGTGACCGAAGCTGATCAGCCCGCCATAGCCCAGGATGAGGTTCAGGCTGGTCGCCGCGATGCCGAGGATCACCAGCCGCGTGGCCAGGTCCACGTAGAAGGCGTTGCCCGTCCAGACGAAGATGGGCGGCAGCACGGCCAGGAGGCCGAGCAGCACGATGGTGGCGAGCGCGGTTCTCGAAAGCCCCGCCATCTCAGCGCACCTTCGGCGGGAAGAGGCCCTGCGGGCGCACCGCGAGCACCGCCGCCATGATGATGTAGATGAGCATCGCCGAAACCGCCGGCGCCGAGGTCTCGGCCGCGGCGGTGCTCATGAAAAGCTCGAAGAACGAGTCGAGGAAGGACCGGCCGAGCGTGTCGATGAGCCCGATGAGCAGCGCGCCGACGAAGGCGCCCTTCATCGACCCGATGCCGCCCACGATGATGACCACGAAGGCGGTGATGATGATGTTGTTGCCCATGCCGATGGACGCCTCCGTGATCGGCGCGATCAGCATGCCCGCGAGCCCCGCGAGCATCGCGCCCAGCGCGAAAACGAAGGTGAAGAGCGTGTTGATGTCGACCCCGAGCGCCGAGACCATGCGGCGGTTCGAGGCGCCCGCCCGGATCAGCATGCCGAGCCGCGTGAAGTTGACCAGCCAGTAGAGCCCCGCGGCGACGGCGAGCCCGGTGCCGATGATGACGAGGCGGTAGACGGGCAGCACGAAGTTCTCGCCCACCCGCAGCTGCCCTTCGAGGATGTCGGGCAGCGGCACGGCCATCCCCTCGGGCCCCCAGAGGATGTGCACCAAGGTGTCGATCACGAGGATGAGGCCGAAGGTGGCGAGCACCTGGTCGAGATGGTCGCGCTGGTAGAGGTTGCGTGCCACGACGCGCTCGATCACGTAGCCCGCCGCCCCCGTGATCGGCAGGGCAAGCAGGACCGCCAGCAGGAAGCTTCCCGTCGCCAGGGTGAGCGAGGCGCAGACGAACGCGCCCAGCATGTAGAGCGCCCCGTGCGCGAGGTTCACGAAGTCGAGGATGCCGAAGACGAGCGTCAGCCCCGACGCGACGAGGAACAGCAGAAGTCCCAGTTGCAGCCCGTTCAGGGTCTGCAGCACCAAGAGCGCGATATCCAAGGGCCCCTCCGTCCGCGTTTCACGGCCCGGCCGGGCGGTCGTGCCGCCCGGCCGGTGCGCAGCGTTGCCGCGCCGCTCTTACATGTTGCACTGTTCGGCGTAGCTGTCCTGGTGGTCCTCGAACACCGTCTGGACGACCTTGGTGGTCCAGACCCCGTCCTCGTCCACGATGACTTCGCGCAGGTAGAAGTCCTGGATCGGCAGGTGGTTCGGGCCGAAGCGGAACTCTCCGCGGACGCTGTCGAACTCGGCCGCGCGCAGCGCCTCGCGCACCGCGTCCTTGTCCTCCATGTCGCCGTCGACGGCCTCGACCGCCGAGGCGATCAGCATGATCGCGTCGTAGGATTGCGCCGCGTAATAGGAGGGGTAGTTGCCGTATGTCGCCTTGTAGTCGTCCACGAAGCGCTTGTTGGCGGCGTTGTCGAGCGTCGGGTCCCACTGCTGCGTGGTGCGCGAGCCGATGACCGCCTCGAAGCCCGCCTCCTGCAACCGCGGCAGCGAGATCGCGTCGACCGTGAACACCGAGTAGAGCGGCAGCTCGTCCGCCAGGCCCAGCTGGTCGTATTGCCGGGCGAAGGCCCCGGCCGCCGGGCCCGGGTAGAAGACGAAGATCGCCTCCGCCCCCGAGGTCCGCGCCTTGGCGAGTTCGGCCGAGAAGTCGAGTTGCGCATCCGCGCCCCACTTGGTCAGGTCCTTTCCGACGATCTCGCCGGCGAAGGTGCGCTCCACCCCGGCGACCATGTCGTTGCCGGCGGCATAGTTGGGCGCCATGACGTAAAGCGACTGCACGCCCAGCTGGTTCAGAACCTCGCCCATGGCCATGGGCGTCTGGTCGTTCTGCCAGGAGGTGGAGAAGAAGTTCGGGTGGCAAAGGACGCCCGCCATCTGGCTCGGGCCCGCATTGGCCGAAATCAGGAACTTGTCGGCGTTCACGACGGAGTTCCGCGACGCCAGCAGCACGTTCGACCAGATGTAGCCCGTGACGAAGTCAACGTCGTCCTGCTTCACCAGCTTGTCGGTCGCCTGCTTGCCGGCCTCGGGCGCGAACTGGTCGTCGCCGAAGATCACCTCGAGCGTGTGGCCGCCGGCCTCGCCGCCAAGATGCTCCATCGCGAGATCGACCGCGTTCTTCATCTGGTTGCCGATCACCGCGCCCCCGGTGGAGAGGGTGGTGACGAAGCCGATCTTCACGTCCTCGGCCCAGGCCGGTGACGAGAGCATGGACGCCGCGAGCAGCGTCGCCAGAGTGCGTTTCATGAAGGACCTCCCCTTTGTGTTTTCCCGGGCAAGCCGCCCATAGCCGCCCGTCCTGTCGTTCCGCGCCGGTCGTCTCGGCCCGGCGCCCGAGCATGGGCCGGGACGCAGGCTGAAATCAATAATGCATTATTGTGCAATCAGATCAAGGCGGGCGGCGCTGCACGGACATGACGGCCGTAATTCCGCATGAAGCCCCGCCAGGAGATTGAGGCGATTAGGGAAATGCACTCCTGCCCGCGCGGGATGCAGACGGGTTCCCGGCATGTCCCGCGACCTCGTATGCATTTTCTTTCCTGCCCGCGCTCGCGGCGCAACCCTGCGCTGCAAGGCCCTGACACATGCAACTTCTTGCGCCCTGGGGCCGAGGAAAATCACCGCCGGACCCCGAGCGCGACGACGCCGGCCCCGCTCCCCACCCTTGCGGTGAAAACCGGCGCAAGCATCGCAAAATGCGTGATCTTCAGGTCCGGGCCCGCCGGCAGCGGCGCACCGTCACGGCCAGCGGGAGCGACGGCGGTCCGGGATGCGCGGCAGGCGGCGCGCTCACGAGACGTGTGCGCGCGGGGTTGACGATGGCGCCCGCCGGATGGGCGCGCCTTTGCCGACGGCGGGTCCCGTCGCGGCGGTCACGGGTGTTGCGGGAGGAATGGTGGGTGATGAGAGATTCGAACTCCCGACATCTTCGATGTGAACGAAGCGCTCTACCACTGAGCTAATCACCCTCTGGGCGGCTCTCTTAGCCACGGACCACCGTCCGTGCAAGGGGGATTTCGCCAAGCAGGGGTCGCGACACCGTCGCGGCGTTTCGCGCGGGCCGATCGGCACGACCGCCGCGGGCAGCGCGGCGCGGGGCGACCCGCTCAGCCGTCCGGATCTTCGGCTGGCGCCCTGGGCGGCCCGTCCTTCTGACGCAATCGCGCCACCGTGACGCGCCCGTTCGCGCCCGTCTCGCTGCGCTTGATCTTCAGCTTGCCGAACGGCTCCAGGTTGAGGTCGCGCCCCTCGCCGACGGTTTCGCCCAGCACGGCGAGCAACGCCTCGACGACCGGCTTGGCCTGCCCCTTCTTCACGCCCGAGCGTACAACCACCGCGTCCAGAAGCTCCGCCTTCTTGAGCGCGGGCAGAGCCTGCGCGGCCTCCTGCCGTGCAGGCGCCGTTCCTGCAGGCTCCGCCTCCGCTTCCGCCGCCGGCTCGGCCCTTGCCGCCGCCCTGCGCGCCGGCTTCACCGCCGCGGCCCGCGTTGTCGATCGCGTGGCTTTCGGTGCCGCGCCCGCGGCACTCGCCCCGGCCTTGGCCCCGTTCGATTTGCTGTCCATCGCGTCCTCGCTCAGCCTTTCCATCCGCGCGTCGCTGTCAGCCGCCCTGGCGGCGGCCCTCGCGGCGCGGAACTGGCACGAAGCATAGCAGCGATGCGCGGTGCAGGCCACGCGCGTGTTCCGGCCGGCGCCCTCGTCCGGCGCAGCGCAAGGGCTTCGGCGGTAACGGAGAGGCCCCCGGCGTCCACGACGCATCGCACGGGCTGACAGCTTGACCTGTCACGTCAGGATGCGCCATCCATGTGCCCGTCGGCCCGGCGACGTCGGGCCAAGACGCGACACGGAACGAGGGACGATTCCATGAAACGAGCGCTCACAGCCACGATCTGCGCGGCCACGCTTCTTGCCGGGTGCAGCTATCATGTCACGCCGGAAGGGCTGGAACCGGTGACATCCACACAATCGGCCGGGACGGACGCCCGCGACACCCAGATCGCGATCGCGGCCACCATGCTGCTCGTGCTGATCGCGGCCAGCGCCAGTGGCGGCGGCGGCGGTGGTGGAAACGAATTTGTTCTTGAAGGACCAAACGGCCGGTAGCATCGCTTCCAGGTGCCTGAGCCGGACCCGCCGCCCGACTTCCGGGCATGCGGCGCGGGTGTTGCAGCAAGAAAAAAGGGCGCCCCGGGGGGCGCCCTTCTCGTTCCGGGCGAGATGTCGCGCGTCAGTGGGCGACCGCGCTGGCGGTACCGGCGTTGCGCGCGGCTTCCGCCGCCGCCGCTTCCTCGGCCGCCTCGTCCCAATCCACCGGTTCGGGTTCCCGCACGAGGGCGTGCTTCAGCACCTCCTTCACGTTCGAGACGGGGATGATCGTCAGCCCCTCCTTCACGTTGTCGGGGATCTCGGCGAGGTCCTTCTCGTTCTCTTCCGGGATCAGCACCGTCTTGATGCCCCCGCGAAGCGCCGCGAGCAGTTTTTCCTTCAGCCCGCCGATCGCCAGCACGTTGCCGCGAAGCGTGACCTCGCCGGTCATGGCGATGTCCTTGCGCACCGGGATCTGCGTGAGCACCGACACGATGGACGTCACCATCGCGATGCCCGCGGACGGCCCGTCCTTGGGCGTGGCGCCCTCGGGCACGTGGACGTGGATATCCCACTTCTCGAAGCGCGGCGGCTTCACCCCGATCTCGGGCGCGATGGAGCGCACGAAGCTCGAGGCCGCGTCGATCGACTCCTTCATCACGTCGCCCAGCGTGCCGGTGGTCTTCATCCGACCCTTGCCAGGCAGGCGCAACGCCTCGATCGACAGCAGATCGCCGCCCACGGAGGTCCAGGCGAGGCCGGTCACGACGCCGATCTGGTCCTCCATCTCGGCCAGGCCGAAGCGGTACTTCTTCACGCCGAGGTAGTCCGAAAGGTTCTCCTGGGTGATGGTCACCTTCGTCTTTCCGTCGCGCACGATCTCGGTCACCGCCTTCCGGGCGAGCTTCGCGATCTCGCGCTCGAGGTTCCGCACACCCGCCTCGCGCGTGTAAAGGCGTACGATGTCCAGAAGCGCCGGATCGGTCACCTCGAACTCGCCCTTCTTCAGGCCGTGGTCCTTGACCTGTTTGTCCAGCAGGTGGCGCTTGGCGATCTCCAGCTTCTCGTCCTCGGTGTAGCCCGCGAGCGGAATAATCTCCATCCGGTCCAGAAGCGGGCCGGGCATGCTGTAGGAGTTGGCCGTCGTGATGAACATCACGTTCGACAGGTCGTACTCCACCTCGAGGTAGTGATCGACGAAGGTCGAGTTCTGCTCGGGATCGAGCACCTCCAGCATCGCCGAGGCCGGGTCACCGCGGAAGTCCTGACCCATCTTGTCGATCTCGTCGAGCAGGATGAGCGGGTTGTTGGTCTTGGCCTTCTTCATCGCCTGGATGATCTTGCCGGGCATGGAGCCGATATAGGTCCGGCGGTGACCGCGGATCTCGCTCTCGTCGCGCACGCCGCCCAGCGAGATGCGGATGAACTCGCGGCCCGTGGCCTTGGCCACCGACTTGCCCAGCGACGTCTTGCCGACGCCCGGAGGACCCACGAGGCACATGATCGGCCCCTTGAGCTTTTTCGAGCGCTGCTGCACGGCCAGATACTCGACGATGCGTTCCTTGACCTTCTCGAGGCTGTAGTGGTCCTCGTCGAGGATGGTCTGCGCGCGGTGCAGATCCTTCTTGACGCGGGACTTCTTGCCCCACGGGATCGACAGCATCCAGTCGAGGTAGTTGCGCACCACCGTGGCCTCGGCGCTCATCGGGCTCATCGACTTGAGCTTCTTGAGCTCCGCCTCGGCCTTCTCGCGCGCCTCGCGTGACAGCTTGGTGTTCTCGATGCGCTCCTCGAGTTCCGCGACTTCACCCGCGCCGTCCTCGCCGTCGCCGAGCTCCTTCTGAATGGCCTTCATCTGCTCATTCAGGTAGTATTCGCGCTGGGTGCGCTCCATCTGGCTCTTGACGCGGGTCTTGATCTTCTTCTCGACCTGCAGGACCGACATCTCGCCCTGCATCAGGCCATAGACCTTCTCCAGCCGCTCGCTGACCGACAGCGTCTCCAGCAGCTCCTGCTTCTGGGCCACGTCGATGCCCAGATGGCCGGCAACGAGATCGGCCAGCTTCGCCGGTTCCGTCGTCTCGGCCACCGCGGCGAGCGCCTCCTCGGGGATGTTCTTCTTGATCTTGGCGTAGCGCTCGAACTCGTCCGCGACGGTGCGCAGCAGCGCCTGGATCGCGGCCTGGTCGCCGGGCATCTCGGTCATGTATTCCGCCCGCGCCTCGAAGAAATTCTCGTTTTCGAGATATTCGACGATCCGCACGCGCGCCTGTCCCTCGACGAGCACCTTCACGGTGCCGTCCGGCAGCTTCAGCAGTTGCAGCACGTTGGCGAGCACGCCGGCCTTGTAGATCCCCTCCGAGGTCGGGTCGTCCTCGGACGGGTCGATCTGGCTCGACAGCAGGATCTGCTTGTCGTCCTGCATGACCTCCTCGAGCGCGCGCACCGACTTCTCGCGGCCGACGAAGAGCGGCACGATCATGTGGGGGAACACCACGATGTCGCGCAGCGGCAGCACGGGATAGGAAGTGTTGAGAGGTTCTTGCATGATAGGTCCTTGTTCTTGGCAGAGGGCCCCTGCCCCGCCTGCGCGGCAGCTTTCGGCCCTCCCCGATCTGGTCCCTGAATGTGGGGGGCGGCGCCGGAATTTCAACCGGGACGGCGCGCCTCCCCGCGCGGGATCAAAACGAGAATGGCCGCCTGCGCGCCGGTGCGCAAGGGGAGCCGGGGTTTGGCGACGGCGTCGACGGCGCCGCACGGCACGCCGGCCCAATTGCTGCCATGTTTCGCCGCTAGCTTCGCGCCCAGGCAGTCTGGCACCCACAGCAACCGATCACCCCGGGGACACGTCCCATGACCCATACGGCACCCATCGATCTTCCTCCGGAAAGCGACGCGACGACCCGCGACCGCGCGCTTTACGAGGCAGGGAGCGCCAGCGGAGGCAACAACAACGCTCTCATCGCGCTTGCCGCGAAGCTGAGCGGGCAATCGCCGCTGGCCATCGGCCGCGACATCATGCGCCACGCGCGATCGGGCCGCGGGATCGAGGTCTCCGATTACATGCGCTATCAGCTCTGGGATCGCGACCTGCACCCCGGTGACGCCGCGGATCGCTTCGTCGGCGCCGCCACAGTCTGGCCCGTCGCGCACGCGGTAAACAGCAAATCCTGGTGGTCGGCCGCCGAGGACAAGTTCGTGATGTCGCAGTTGCTCGCGGCCGACGGGCTTCCACAGCCCGAGACCGTTGCCGTGATCGACACAGCGTCCGCGCGCGGTTACGGGCGCGTGGCCCGGATCGAGACGGGCGCAGCACTGCGCGACGTCGTCCTCTCGCGGCCGGCCGGAAGCCTCTTCGCCAAGACGCTCGACGGCATGGTGGGGTCGGGCGCGCTCGCGCTGGGCGCCGCGGACGCATCCGGGCTCGAGGTTCCCGGTTACGGCCGTCTCGCCTATGACGAGGTCATCTCGCGGGTCTTCGGCGATGCGCCCTACCTGTTGCAGACCCGGCTGAAGAACCATCCCGCGCTCGCGCCTTTCTGCACGGGCCTGACGACGGTCCGGCTGCCCGCCTTCGTGATGGGGCGCGACGTCGCCGTGCCGATGGCGGTCATGAAGCTCGCGACGGCGGGCAACGAGGCCTGCGCCTTCTGGCGGCCCGGCAATCTCGTCTGCGGGCTCGATGTCGACACCGGCGAGGTGACGCGCGTGGCGGGCCGCGACGGGCCGCGCGTCGCGGCGCTGCCCGATCATCCGGAGCGGCCGGGGCTGACCGGGCTCGCCCTGCCTTTCTGGCAGCAGGTGCGCGAGCTGCATGAGCGCGCAGTCCGCCTGTTCGGGGGCATTGCCTACCAGTCCACCGACATCGCCATCACGCCCGACGGGCCGGTCCTCGTGGAACTCAACTACGCGGGCAGTTTCGACGTGCTCCAGAACGGCACGGGGAAGGGCCTGCTCCAGCCCGAGGTGCGTGACTTCTTCGCCTTCCATGGACAGGATTTCGCGCCCAAGCGCCGCGGCCTCCTTCGCGGGATCACCGGCCGACGCTGACAGACCGGGAAGGCCGCCTCGCTCACGCCCAGCCCCGCCCGCGCGCCGCGCGCGGGCCGCGATCCGGACAGGGCGTGGCGCAAAACCGCCGGCCGCCCCGCCGCATCGCGTCGGCCAGGGCCGGAATTGCACCGCTGCCGCGCACGCTCTATTGTCGCCAAACCGTCACTTGCGCGCCGCGGGAAGACCTTCTATCGGGCGCGCAACGCCACTTGGAGGGGAACCGGACCCATGCGTATCGCCATTCTGGGAGGGGACGGCTTCGTCGGCTGGCCGACCTGCCTGCACCTGTCGCACCTCGGTCACGAGATCCATATCCTCGACAACCTCTCGCGCCGCTGGATCGACACCGAACTCGGCGTGCAATCGCTGACGCCGATGGACTCGATCCAGGAACGATGCCGCATCTGGAAGGAGGTCTCGGGCGAGACCATCCGGTTTCATCTCCTCGACCTGGCGAAGGAATACGAGCGGCTGCGCCAGTGGCTGACGGACTACCGCCCCGACGCGATCGTGCACTTCGCCGAGCAGCGCGCGGCGCCCTACTCGATGAAGACCGACCGCCACAAGGTCTACACCGTCAACAACAACGTCACCGCCACCCACAACCTGCTGGCCGCGATGGTCGAGGCGGGCGTCGACGCCCATCTCGTGCACCTGGGCACCATGGGCGTCTACGGCTATTCCAGCGTGGGCGCGGCGATCCCCGAAGGCTACCTCGACGTGGAGATCGAGAACCTCGAAGGCGAGAAGAAGGGGCTCGAGATCCTCTACCCGACGCGGCCCGGCTCGGTCTATCACATGACCAAGTCGCTCGATCAGATCCTCTTCCAGTTCTACGCCCAGAATGACGGGCTCAGGATCACCGACCTGCACCAGGGCATCGTGTGGGGCACGCACACCGACCAGACGCGCCGACACGAGCAGCTCATCAACCGCTTCGACTACGACGGCGATTACGGCACGGTGCTCAACCGCTTCCTGATCCAGGCCGCGATCGACCACCCGCTGACGGTGCACGGCACAGGCGGGCAGACCCGCGCCTTCATCCACATCCAGGACTCCGTGCGCTGCATCGAGCTGGCGCTGGCGGACGCGCCGAAGGCGGGCGAGCGGGTGAAGATCTTCAACCAGATGACCGAGACGCACCGCGTGCGCGACCTCGCGGCGCTCGTGGCGAAGCTCACCGGCGCGCGCATCGCCTACCTGCCCAACCCGCGCAAGGAGGCCGACGAGAACGAGCTCGTGGTCAGGAACGAGCAGTTCCTGGCCCTCGGCCTCGACCCCACGACGCTCGCCGAAGGTCTGCTCGAGGAGGTGGTCGAGGTGGCCAGGAAATACGCCCACCGCATCGACCGCTCGCGCGTGCCGGCGGTGTCGGCCTGGACCAAGGACATCGCGCAGCGGGTGGAGCGCGACCCGGAAGGCAAGGCGCTCAAGTCCGTCTCGTGAGCGGCCTTAGCCCGGAGCGGCCGGCCAGCTCCGATCGTGCCTTCGTGACGCTGGTCACCAATGCCGATTTCGCGCGCGGCGCGGCGGCGCTTCTGCACTCTCTCGCGCTGACGGGAACCGCGGCGGACCGCGTGGTGCTGCACACTGGCGGCGTGGAGGAGGCGGCGCTCGCGCCGCTCCGCGACCGCGGCGCGCGGCTGGTGGCCACGGACCTGCTGCCCACCTCCGACGCCTTCAACGCCGCCCACGCGCGCGACCGGCTGCACGGGCTCGCCCCCTTCACGAAGGGCGAGAAGCCCGCCTTCCACACGCCGCTCGACAATTTCGCCAAGCTCCGGCTCTGGCAGCTCGACTACGCGCGCGTCGTGTTCCTCGATGCCGACACGCTGGTGCTGCGCGATATCGACCGGCTCTTCGACTATCCCGAGTTCTGCGCGGCCCCCAACGTCTACGAAAGCCTCGGCGATTTTCACCGCATGAACTCCGGCGTCTTCACCGCGCGGCCCGCGCAGGCGACCTTCGACGCGATGCTCGCGCGGCTCGACGCGCCGGGCGCGTTCTGGCGGCGCACCGACCAGACCTTCCTGCAGGCCTGTTTCCCCGACTGGCACGGGCTGCCCGTCTTCGACAACATGCTGCAATATGTCTGGTTCAACCTGCCCGGGCTCTGGGACTGGGCATCCATCCGGGTGCTGCACTTCCAGTACGAAAAGCCGTGGGAAGACCACGCCAAAGCCGAACGCCTGCGCCCGCTGATCGAGCTCTGGCACGCCTACGCCCGGGGCGAGGCGCCCGATCTTTCAGCCCTCGAGAACCCTGCATGAGGCTCGCCGTCACCGGCGGCACCGGGCTCGTCGGGCGCTTCATCGTCGAGGCGGCGCTTGCCGCGCGCGACGCGGTGACGGTGCTGACGCGCCGCCCGCCCGCGCCGGGCTTCTTCTCGTCCGAGGTGGCCCACCAGCCTTTCGATCTCGACCGCCCCGAGGCGCGGCTCGAGGGTGTGGAGGCGCTCGTCCATGCGGGCTTCGCCCACATTCCCGGCCGCTACCGCGGCGGCGAGGGCGAGGATCCCGAAGGCTTCCTGAGGCGCAACGCCCAAGGCACGAGGCGGCTCTTCGAAGCGGCGCGGGCCGCGGGCGTCGGGCGGATCGTCTTCCTGTCCTCCCGCGCGGTCTATGGCGACTACCCGCCCGGCACGGCGCTTCGCGAGGAGATGCCTGCCCGGCCCGACACGCTTTACGGCGAGGTCAAGCGGGAGGCCGAGGCCGCGCTCGCCGCCCTGCCCCTCTCCGGTGTCTCGCTGCGCGCCACCGGCGTGTACGGCCCGGCAGGCCCCGGACAGCGCCACAAGTGGCGCGATCTCTTCGACAGTTACCTGGCAGGAGACGAGATCGTTTCCCGAAAAGGAACGGAACTCCACGGTACCGACCTCGCCGCGGCCGTTCGGCTGCTTCTGACCGTGCCGGATGCACGGCTCGGCGACGGGATCTTCAACGCCTCGGACATCCTGCTGGATCGCCACGATCTGCTCGCCGAGGTCGCCCGGCTCACCGGCTGCCGCCACCCGCCACCCGCGCCCAGCGACACCGCGGTGAGCGAGATGCGCACTGACAGGCTGCGCGCGCTCGGCTGGCGGCCGGGGGGATGGGCGGGTCTGCAAGCGGCGCTGCCCGCGATGTTGTGATCGACCGCGCCGCATCCAAGGCGGCGCGCAAGCGGTTTCGAAACCGCTTGCAAGGCCTTTCCAAAGGCCTTGCCCGCCCTCAAGCCAGGGGCACGCCCTCGCGGCCCGCGAGATCGACGAAGAACTGCCAGGCCACGCGGCCCGACCGGGCGCCGCGGGTCGCCTGCCACTCGATCGCCTCCGCGCGCAGACGGTCCTCCGCGATCTTCACGCCGTGCGCGGCGCAGTAGCCCTGGATCATGTCGAGGAACTCGTCCTGGCTGCAGGGATGAAAGCCCAGCCAGAGCCCGAACCGGTCCGAAAGCGAAACCTTCTCCTCGACCGCTTCCGAAGGCGCGATAGCGGAGGATCGCTCGTTCTCGATCATGTCGCGCGGCATCAGATGGCGCCGGTTTGAGGTCGCGTAAAGCACCACGTTGCCGGGACGACCCTCCACGCCGCCGTCGAGCACGGCCTTGAGGCTCTTGTAGTGTTCGTCGTCGTGGCTGAAGGAGAGATCGTCGCAGAAGAGCAGAAAGCGGTGATCCCCCGCGGCCCGCAGGATCGAGAGCAGTCGCCCCACGCTCGGCAGGTCCTCACGCTGCAGCTCCACGATCTTCAGGTCGTGTCCCTCGGCCACCACCGCAGCGTGGACCGCCTTCACGAGGGAGGACTTGCCCATCCCGCGCGCGCCCCACAGAAGCGCGTTGTTCGCCGGCAGCCCGCGCGCGAACTGGCGCGTGTTGGCAAGCAACGTGTCTCTCGCCCGGTCCACCGCCACGAGAAGCGACAGATCCACCCGGTTCACGCGTCCTACCGGGTCCAGCCGGTCGGGCGCGACATGCCAGACGAAGGCGTCCGCCGCCTCGAAGTCGGGCGCGGGCCGCGCGGCGGGCGCGATCCGCTCCAGCGCCGACGCGATCCGCGCCAGCGCATCCGCCTCGAACTCCGGCATCAGCGCCCGCGCTCCTCGTCGTCGGTCTCGTCGAATTCCCGCATCAGCGGATCGTCCTGCTCGGACCCTTCGCCGTAGGGATCGTCGTCATCCTCGAACCAGAGGCCGCGGGCCCGGAGATCCGCCTCGCGCCGCTTTTCCACGCGCTCGACCAGCCAGATCGACACCTCGTAAAGCCCGTAGACCACCACGAACAGGATCACCTGCGTGATGACGTCGGGCGGCGTGACGAGCGCCGCCAGCAGGAGAATGCCCACGACCGCGAATTTGCGGACCTTCCGAAGCCCTTCGGCGCTGACCAGGCCGGCTTTTCCCATGAGCGTCAGCAGCACCGGAAGCTGGAAGCACAGCCCGAAGGCCACGATGAACTTTATGGTCAGCGACAGGTATTCCTGCGCCGAGCCCTGGAAGGCGATGCCGGCGGTCGCGTTCTCCACCTCGCCCTCGTCGAGCACCGTGCCGGCTTGCTGGAAGCCCAGGAAGAAGTCGAAGGCGAGCGGCGTCACGACGTAATAGGCGAAGGACGCGCCCAGGAAGAACATGAAGGGCGAGGCCAGCATGAACGGCAGGAAGGCGTTCTGCTCGGACTTGTAGAGCCCCGGCGCCACGAAGCGCCACATCTGGAAGCTGATGTAGGGAAACGACAGCACCAGCCCGCCCAGGAGCGAGATCGACACCGCGACGAAGAAGCCCTCCTGCAGCTTGATGAGGATCAGGCCGCAATTCTCCATCCCGCGCGTCGCCATGGCGCTGCAAAGCGGCTGGGTCAGGAAGTCGAAGATCGGGTTCCAGACGGTGAAGCAGACCACCATGCCCGCGATGAAGGCGAGCACGGAGTGGATGAGCCGCGTGCGCAACTCGGCCAGGTGCTCGATAAGGGGGGCCTCGTTGTCGTCGATCTCGTCAGCCTGCGGTGCGTCGGTCATGCCTTGGTGTCGTCCTCGCTGGCCGTCGTCCCGGCGGCGGGCGCGGTGTCGGGAACGGGCGCGGTCTCGGAAGATGCGGCGGCCTCCCGATCGGCATCACCCGCCGCGGCCGCCGCACCCCGCTCCTTGCGCTCGCGCAGCGCGTCCCGGCGCGCCTGCGCCTCGGCGGCGCGCTCGCGGGCAAGCTTCGCCGTCTCGCTGTCGGGATCCCACTTCGCGGCCGACCGGAACTCGTTCTCGACCCCGTCGAGCCCAAGCGACTTCGAGGACGTCATGTCCTTGAAGCCCTTGGTGGCTTCCTTGACGCCGCTCTCCTCGGCGGCCTCGTTCATCGCACGGCTGAACTCGCGCGCCATGCCGCGCGCCTTGCCCATGAAACGTCCCACGTTTCGAAAGAGCACGGGCAGATCCTTCGGGCCCACCACGATCAGGGCCACGATTCCGATCAGAAGGAGTTCGGTCCAGCCGAGATCGAGCATCGATCAGACCTTGTCCTTTTCCTTCTCGCCCTCCGGCGTCACGTCGCGGGCCTCCTCGGCCTGCTGGTTCTCCAGCTCCTCGGTGCCGTCCTTCACGCCCTTCTTGAACGCGGTGATGCCCTTGCCGACCTCGCCCATGATCGAGCTGATCTTGCCGCGGCCGAACATGACGAGCACCACGATGGCGATGAGAAGAAGTCCGGGTAGTCCGATATTGTTGAGCATGACGTCTCTCCTGGATCGAGGGCGCGCCGCCAGCCGCCAGCCCGGGTCATGGTCCGCGCGCCCGAAAAAGCCACGTCAGTTTCTACTCTCATCCGTGCCGGCACGAAAGCGCCAAACCGGGCCTCGCGGCCCCTCTGACAAAGGTTTTCAGGCGCTTAATTGTCACTATTCTGTCAACTGACAGATCAATGACAAATATCCACCGAATCAGCCGGCAGGATGACGACGTGAAACGCGCGGACCGACTCTACGCCCTCATCGAGATCCTGAAGCGCGGCGGCCCGCACCGCGCAGAGGACCTCGCCCGCCGCACGGGCGTCTCGATGCGCACCGTCTACCGCGACATGGAGACGCTTGCCGCCTCGGGCGTGCCGGTGGAAGGCGCGCGCGGCGAGGGCTACCGCGCCTCCGCGGCGATCACCCTTCCGCCGCTCAACCTGACCGAGACGGAGCTCGAGATCCTGCACCTCGCCCTCGCCGTCACGGGCGAGGCGGTGGACGAGGATCTGCGCGCCGCCGCCATCTCGCTCTCGGCCAAGATCGAGGCCGTCCTGCCCGAGGAGCCGGGCGCGCAGGCCCGCTTCGGCCTGGCCACCTACCCGTTCGAGGCCGCGGCGCGGGGCTTCGCCCACATGCCCCGGCTGCGCGCCGCGATCCGGGCACGCCAGAAGCTCCGCGTGCGCATGTCCGGCGGCGGCGGCGCGCGTGTCGTCCGTCCGCTCAAGGTCGACTACTGGGGGCGCGTCTGGTCGGCCGTGGTCTGGGACGAGGCGGCGGCGGATTTCGCCACCCTCCGCCTGGACCGCATCGAGGACCTCGTGACGATCCCCTCGCTTTTCGTGGACGAGCCGGGCAAACGCCTTTCCGATTTCGAGGCCAGGCCCTGACCGGCCGGAAGGACACCGGACTTCTTCTTGGCCGAAATACTCCGGGGGAGTCGCGCGGAACGCGCGACGGGGGCAGCGCCCCCGGACCACGCGGCGGCCCGCGCGCGGCGGAAAATCAGTCGCGCGCGGGAAAGACGAAGCAGCGGTCGCGGCGCACGGTCAGCCAAAGCGCGCGGCCGGGCCTCGGCAGGAAGACATTGGGCACGGTCGCCTTCAGCACGGATCCGTCATGATCCATGCGGAACTCCACGAGGCTTTCGTTGCCCAGAAAGCGCGCGCGTTCGACCACGCCGCGCGCGGCGACCCCGTCCCGCGCGGTGGGCTGCGGCCCGTGCCCGCCGCGATCGAAGTCGATGCCCACATGCTGCGGGCGGAAGACGATGTCCACCTCCGCCCCGTCGGGCACGCCCGGGGCCAGGAACTGGCCGAAGGGGGTGTCGGTCAGCGCCCCGCGCACCGTGCCACGGATCACGTTGACATCGGAGAAGAAGGCCACCGCCGCCTTATCGAGGGGTGTATTGTAGATGTTGTAGGGCGCGCCCATCTGCACGATCCGCCCGTCCCGCATCAGCGCGATCTCGTCGGCCCTGCGCATCGCCTCCTGCGGCTCATGGGTCACCAGCAGGACGGCCGTGTCCTCTTCCTTGAGAATCGACAGCGTCTCGTCGCGGATCCCGTCCCGCAGCCGGTTGTCGAGGCCCGAGAAGGGCTCGTCCATCAGCATGATCGACGGGCGCGGGGCGAGCGCGCGGGCCAGCGCCACGCGCTGCTGCTCGCCACCCGAAAGCGCGTGCGGGAAGGCGTCGATGTAATGCGACAGCCCCACCCGGGCGAGAAGTTCCTCGACCCGCGCGCGGCGCGCCTCGCGCGGTGCGCGCAGGCCGAAGGCGACGTTGTCGGCCACCGAGAGATGCGGGAAAAGCGCGAAGTCCTGGAACATCAGCCCGATCGAGCGCCGCTCCGGCGGCACGCGGTAGACCGTGTCGCAGATCAGCTCCCCGTCGACCCGGATCTCGCCCTCGTCCTGCATCTCCACGCCCGCGATCATCCGCAGCGTGGTCGACTTGCCGCAGCCCGACGGGCCGAGCAGGCAGGTCACCTGCCCCGGCCGGATCGCCAGCGACACGTCGTCCACGACGACACGGCCGCCGAAGCGGCGGGTAAGGTGGCGGACCTCCAGCCTCGGTGCCGGCGCGGCCACGGCCGACTTTTCCCGATCAATTTGCTCGGACATGCGGGCGAGATAGCAACCCCGCCCCGCCCGCGCAAGCGGCCGGGGCGCGAGGGCGCGGCTCAGATGGTGAAGTTCGTCCCGCCGCCATCGAGAAGGATGTTCTGCCCGACGATGAAGCCCGCGTGCTGCGAGCAGAGAAACGCGCAGGCCGCGCCGAACTCTTCCTTCGTGCCGTAGCGGCCGGCGGGGATCGTCGCCTCGCGCCGGCGGCGCGCCTCCTCGAGCGTGATATCCTCCTTGCCGGCGACGCCGGTATCGAGCGCGACCGCGCGGTCGGTGGCGTGGATGCCGGGCAGAAGGTTGTTGATCGTGACGCCCGCGCCGGCCACCTGCCGCGCCGTGCCGGCGACATAGCCCGTCAGCCCCGTGCGCGCCGCGTTCGACAGGCCCAGCACCGGGATCGGCGCCTTGACGGATTGCGAGGTGATGTTGACGACCCGGCCCCAGCCGCGCTCCATCATCCCCGGAACCAGGGCCTTGATGAGCGCGATGGGCGTCAGCATGTTCGCGTCGAGGGCGCGGATGAAATCGTCCCGCTCCCAGTCCGTCCACATCCCCGGCGGCGGCCCGCCCGCATTGGTCACCAGGATGTCGACCTGCGCGCCCGCAGCGTCGAGCACCTTCGACCGGCCCTCTTCGGTGGTGATGTCGGCGGCCACGGCCGTGACCTCCACGCCATGGGCGGCGCGGATCGCGGCGGCGGTCTCTTCCAGCGCCTCCGCGCCACGGGCGTTGATCACCAGGCTCGCCCCCGCTTCGGCGAGCGCCTCGGCGCAGCCGCGCCCCAATCCCTTGCTCGCCGCGCAGACCAGCGCGCGCTTTCCCGAAATCCCCAGATCCATGTGCCCCTCCCTTTTGCGTTGGTGGCAATTATCACCGGCGCGCGGGGCATGCCAGCAAATCGCCCGCGCCCCGGCCCTGCCGCGCCACATTCCATGATCACGCTGATGGCAGTAGGCTGGGGCGAACGCCAGCCCCTGCACCCCCGGATCTCATGCCGACCGAACGACCCGTCATCAATCTGGCAGTCCACCGCGCGGAAGATTTTCGCGCGACCGAGGGCGCGCGGCGCGGCGACCCGCTGGAACACGCCGACGCGCTGGCGCCGGACGACGTCTACGAACTCGCGACGGACGCCCGGGCGCTCAGGCTCGCGCTGGAGATAGGCGCGGGCGAGAGCCTCGTCGTCGCCCCCGACAGCCCGCTCGGCACCCCCGGCGCGACGGTCTTCCTCGACAGTTGCCTCACCTTCATGGACAGCGCCGGGCAGGTGCTGGAGGTCCTTGTGCTGGTGGAGACGGATCGCGCGGGCACCGTGCGCGCGGTTCATGCTCACCCGCTCGACCGGGTGGCGCCGCGCACGTCCTACACCCTCGTGAACGTCGATCCCGGCGGCGCGCGCCGGCGTTTCGCCGAACTCGGCTGCGTCTCCTTCTCGCGGGGGACGCGGATCACCCTGCCCTCCGGAGAGCAGCGCCCGATAGAGACGCTGGCGCCGGGCGACCGGCTGCTGACGCGGGACGACGGTGCGCAGGAAATCCGCTGGATCGGACGCAGCACGGTGCGCGCTGCGGGCGCCTTCGCGCCCATCGTCATCGCGGCAGGTGCGCTCCACAACACCGGGGAGCTCGTGGTCAGCCCCGATCACCGGCTCTTCGTCTACCAGCGCAAGGATGCGCTCGGCGCCGGCCGGCCCGAGGTGCTGGTGCGCGCCAGGCATCTCGTGAACGGCACCACCGTGCGGCGCCGGGCGGGCGGGTTCGTGGAGTATTTCCAGCTGCTGCTCGACTGCCACCAGATCATCTACGCCGAGGGCATCGCGGCCGAATCGATGCTGCTGGATGCGCGCAACCGGCCCCTGCTGCCTGCGCCGCTCGACCGCGCGCTGGCGAACCGGCTGCCGGGCCACGGCGACGGGGCGCTTCGCGGCCTCGAGGTGCGCGAGACGCTGCTGCGCCGGCCCGACGCGGCCGAGCTTCTGCGCCGCGCCTCGGCACGCTAGCGGCGCGACACGAGGGAAAGAGAAGGCGGCCCGGGGCGCCGGCGGGCCGCGATTGCGCGCGCCCCGCCGCTTCCCTATATGCGCGGCCATGCTGGACACTCTGCCGAACCGCCCCGACCTGCCGCCCGAGATCGCCCGCAGGCGCACCTTCGCCATCATCTCGCATCCCGATGCGGGCAAGACGACGCTGACCGAGAAGTTCCTGCTTTTCGGCGGCGCGATCCAGATGGCGGGCCAGGTGCGCGCCAAGGGCGAGGCGCGGCGCACGCGCTCGGACTTCATGGCGATGGAAAAGGACCGCGGCATCTCCGTCTCGGCCTCGGCGATGTCCTTCGATTACCGGGACTTCCGCTTCAATCTCGTGGACACGCCCGGCCACTCCGACTTTTCCGAAGACACCTATCGCACGCTCACCGCCGTCGACGCGGCGGTGATGGTGATCGACGGGGCGAAGGGCGTGGAAAGCCAGACGCGCAAGCTCTTCGAGGTCTGCCGCCTGCGCGACCTGCCGATCCTGACCTTCTGCAACAAGATGGACCGCGAAAGCCGCGACACCTTCGACATCATCGACGAGATCCAGGAAAACCTCGCGATCGACGTGACACCCGCCTCCTGGCCCATCGGCATGGGGCAGGATTTCCTCGGCTGCTACGACCTGCTGCGCGACCGGCTCGAACTGATGGACCGCGCCGATCGGAACCGCGTGGCCGAGACGGTCGAGATCGAGGGCCTCGACGATCCGCGCATGGCCGATCACGTGCCGCCGCAGCTCCTGGCGAAACTCCGCGAGGAGGTCGAGATGGCGCGCGCCCTCTTGCCCGCCCTCGATCCGAAGGCGGTGCGCGAGGGGCACATGACGCCGATCTGGTTCGGCTCGGCGATCAATTCCTTCGGGGTGAAGGAACTCATGGACGGGATCGGCCGCTACGCGCCCGAACCGCAGGTCCAGCGCGCGGAGCCACGGCAGATTTCCCCCGAAGAAACAAGCGTCTCTGGCTTTGTCTTCAAGGTTCAGGCGAACATGGACCCCAAGCACCGCGACCGCGTCGCCTTTGTCCGCCTGGCGTCGGGACACTTCAAGCGCGGCATGAAACTCACTCATGTCCGCACGAAAAAACCGATCACCGTCTCCGCGCCGGTGCTCTTTCTCGCGGCCGACCGCGAACTGGCCGAAGAAGCCTGGGCGGGCGACATCATCGGCATCCCGAACCACGGCCAGCTCCGCATCGGCGACACGCTGACCGAGGGCGAGGCGATTCGCGTGACCGGCATCCCCTCCTTCGCGCCGGAGCTTCTGCAATCCGCGCGGGCGGGCGACCCGATGAAGGCCAAGCACCTCGAAAAGGCGCTCATGCAGTTCGCGGAGGAAGGCGCGGCCAAGGTCTTCAAGCCCGCCATCGGCTCGGGCTTCATCGTGGGTGTGGTGGGCGCGCTCCAGTTCGACGTGCTGGCCAGCCGGATCGAACTTGAATACGGCCTGCCGGTGCGGTTCGAGCCCTCGCAGTTCACCTCGGCCCGCTGGGTCGCCGGAGAGAAGCAGGCGATGGACCGCTTCGTGACCGCCAACAAGCAGCATATCGCGCATGACAATGACGGCGACACGGTCTACCTGACCCGCCTGCAATGGGACATCGACCGGATCGAGCGCGACTATCCCGAGCTCCGGCTTACCGACACCAAGGAAATGCAGGTGTGACACGTCGGAACCGGGTGCGGCCGGTCCGCTCGGAAATCCGCCACGCGTCCGAGGCGGACGCGCTGCCCGATGGCGCCTTCATCCTCGAAAATGGCGCGGCGTGGCGTGTGACGGGCGGCCACCTGCTGCGTCCCCGGCCCCGCGGCCGCGTCACGGTGCCGAGCCCGCGCGCGACGCGCGCGAGCTGCCGAGCGGGCCTGCACGCAAGCGCTGGGGCTTGAGCCCGTTCGCCCCCGGCCGCAGTCTCTGCCCATGACCGCCCGATCCCGCCGAAAGGACCCCGCGCCATGACCGCCCCGCGCTGGGGCGTGACCGCCACCGTGAAGGCGCCGCCGCGGGCGGTGCTGGGTTTCGCGGCGCACCATCTCGACCTCGGCGCGCACCGCGTCTTCGTCTACCTCGACGCCGAGGCGCCCGAGACAGAGGCTCGGCTCGCCGCGCATCCGAAGCTCCGGGTCTTCCGGACGGACGACGACTGGTGGCAAAAACGGGGCGGCCGGCCCGCCAAGCACCAGGAACGCCAGACGCGCAACCTGCGCCACGCGCTCGACCGGCGCGCGGAGGTCGACTGGCTCGCCCATATCGACGTGGACGAGTTCCTTTGGCCGCGCGAGAACTCGGTGGCGGAGGAGTTGGCCGCCCTTCCCGACGACTGCCTTTGCGCCCGCACGCGCCCCTTAGAGGCGCTCGCCGAGCCATCGGGCGGCCCGCCCGTGCATTTCAAGGCGTTCCACCTCGACCGCACCCGGCGGCAGCAGGCCGCGGCGCGGGTCTTTCCGACTTGGGGCCGCGATCTGCCGGGCGGTTTCCTGAGCCACGTGGCGGGCAAGCTCTTTCTGCGCACGGGACACGGGCTTCGCGCGCGCGTCCACAACGCCTGGCTCGGCGAGGAGCAGAACCCCGGCGAGCGCCCCCTGCCCTGCATCGAGCTCTGCCACCTGCACGCTCCGGACTGGGAGACGTGGATCGGGCAGTATCGCTACCGGCTGAAGGCCGGGGCCTACCGGGCGGAGCTGACGCCGCAGGCCGGGCCGGGCAGCCGGAATCTGACCGTCCACGCGCTCTTGTCGGAGATCGAGGCGGCCGCGGGCGAGGACGGGCTTCGCGCCTTCTTCGAGGAGGTCTGCACCGCCACGCCCGAGCGTCTCGCGGCGCTCGCGCGCGAGGGACTGTTGCGGCGATGCGACCTCGACCTCGACGCCCGGATCGCGCGGCATTTTTTCTGACGGGTCTTGCCGCTGCGGCATTCCGGCCACGCGACGAACCGCGCGGCGCTTCCGCCTTGGCCGCGTGGTCCTTTTGTTTTACCTTTCCCAAAACATCTATTCAGGATTTCCGAATATGCGCCAGATGCCCAACGTGCACCACGCCGAAGCGATCCCCGAGGCCGCGCGCGCCGAGATCGACCGCCTGCTCGCCTCGGGCGATCTTTTCCGCTACACCGCGCCAGCCGACGCGCCGGTGGCACTTCTAGAGCGGGAGTTCGCGGCGCTGATGGGTGTGGATTACGCGCTCGCCGTCTCGTCCTGCTCGGCGGCGCTCTTCCTGTCGCTGAAGGCGCTCGACCTGCCCCGCGACGCCCGCGTGCTGATCCCCGGCTTCACCTTCGCCGCGGTGCCATCGGCGGTGGTGCATGCCGACTGCGTGCCGGTCCTGTGCGAAGTGGGCACGGACTACCGCGTCGACCTCGCCGATTTCGAGGCGAAGCTTGCCGGCGTCGAAGCGGTCATCATCAGTCACATGCGGGGGCACACCTCCGACATGGACGCGATCATGGCGCTTTGTGACGCGCGCGGCGTGCCGGTGATCGAGGACGCGGCGCATTCGCTCGGCACCACATGGCGCGGGCGCAAGATCGGCACGCTCGGCCGGGCGGGCTGTTTCAGTTTCCAGAGCTACAAGCTCGTGAACGCGGGCGAAGGCGGCATCCTCGTCACCGACGACGCCGACCTCGTCGCGCGCGCCGTGATCATGTCGGGCGCCTACGAGCACAACTGGAAGAAGCACACCGGGCTCGAGGAGGCGTTCCGCCGCTGGCAGAACCTCCTGCCGCTTTACAACATGCGCATGTCGAACCTCTCGGCGGCGGTGATCCGCCCGCAACTGCGCGAGATCCCGCGCCGGGTGCGCGACGGGCGCGCGAACCACGATCTTGTCGCGGCGATGCTGAACGCATCGCCTTCGATGACGGTTCCCGCGGCCCTCGACGGCGAGCTGCGCGCACCCGATTCGATCCAGTTCAATCTGGAGGGCCTGGACGAGGCGCAGACCCGCGCCTTCGCCACAGAGGCGGGCGCGCGCGGCGTGAAGGTTCAGGTCTTCGGACTTTCCGACGACAACGCCCGCGCCTTCTGGAACTGGCGGTTCCTGCCCGAGATGCCGGAACTTCCCGCAACGCGCACCATGCTGATGCGCGCCTGCGACGTGCGGCTGCCCGCGCGGCTGTCGCGGGAGGAGTGCGTCGCGATCGCCGAGGCACTGGTCGAGGCGGCAGAGGCGGTATGCGCACCGCCGCGCGCCTACGGAACCTGAGGCGTCACTCGCCCAGCTTGTCGAGCTTCGCCTGAAGCGTCGCGAGCTGCCGCTTGATCTCGTCCAGATCCTCGGAGCCTTGGCCGTTGTCGTCGTCCTCGCGGCCCGGGCCGGACCAGTTGGCACCCATGCCGCCGGTCATCGCCTTCAGGAACGCCTCCTGCTGCGCGCGCATGGCGTCGTAGCCCGGCATCGCCGACATGGGGTTTATCTTCTCCATGTTCTCCATCACCTTCGTCTGTCCGTCGCGGAGCATCTCGAAGGACATGGCGAGGAATTGCGGCACCATGGAGTGCGCGGACGTGGTGTAGCTCCGGACGAGGTCGGTCAGCACGTTGATGGGCAGCACGCTTTCGCCCTTCGACTCGTGCTCGGCCACGATCTGGAGAAGATACTGCCGGGTCAGGTCGTCACCGGATTTCAGGTCGACGATCTTGACCTCGCGTCCTGCGCGGATGAAGCCCGCGATATCCTCCAGCGTCACGTAGTCGCTGGTTTCGGTGTTGTAGAGCCGGCGGCTGGCGTAGCGCTTGATCAGGAGCGGCTTTTCGGTATCGGCCACGGGCTCTCCTCCCCGGATGTGAACGAGAGGAAGCCTAGAATGCCACGGATCAAATGAAAAGGGCGGGCACGGCTCTCGCCGCGCCCGCCCCGATGCGTGCCGGGCGCCGGTGGCGCCCCCGCGATCACTTCGACGCGGCGGTGCCGGCCTTCTTGGCGGCGGACGTCATGTCGTTGGTGGCCTTCTTCATGGCCGCGCTCGCGTCCTCGGTCATGTCCTTGCCGGCCGCCATCATCAGTTCGACGGTGTCCATCTGGACCTTCTTCGCGATCTCGGCGAAGGCAGCCATGTGCTCTGCGGCCACTTCGGCCTGTGCCGACGCGAAGTCGGTCATCGCCTTGGCGTAGTCCGCGGGCTCGGCTTTCGCCTTCGTCATCTCGCCCATCTTGGAGATGGTGTCCTTCGTCCACTTCGCCGAAAGCTCCGACGATTTCTCGGCGGCCTCGAGCGCGACGCCGGCCAGCTTCTCGTTGAGCGAGGCGGTCGTCTTGAAGGCGTCTTCCATGGCGGAATTGTCCACCGGGAACGCGCCCATCATGTCTTTCATCATCTGGGTGAAATCGGTCGTCTGGGTCTTTGCGGTTGCCATGATGCTATCCTCTTGTGCCTTGGTGGAACGGGACTTTCCCCGTGCTCTCCAACTGCGACGAATATGCATGCTGCACCGCAGCATTTCAAGCCTTTTCGCTGCGGCGCAGCAAAAACTTCCCTAGCGGCAGGAATGTCAGTCGGTTGGCGGCGCCACGACATAGGTTCCGGGGGCCTCGGCCAGCGGCGGATGCTGCGAATCGCCCGGCTTGCGGGCGGGCACCCACTTGCCGGACCGCCGGGCGAGCCAGCTGTCCCAGCGCGGCCACCAGGAGCCTTCGTGAAACTCCGCCTCGGCGCGCCAGTTCTCGTGGTCCAGCCGGAGGTCGTCGTGGGTATAGTGGCCGTACTTCTTCTTGCTCGGCGGGTTCACGATGCCCGCGATATGCCCCGACTGCGACAGGATGAAGGTTCTCGACCTGCTCGAGGTCTGCTGGAAGCCGCGGTAGCAGTCCTTCCATTGCGCGATGTGATCGGACTCGCAGGAGACGGCGCAGAACGGCACGTCCACGTCGCGCAGGCGCAGCGTCTCTCCCATCAGCTCGTAGCCGTCCTCGGCGAAGTCGTTGGCCTGGCAGAGCCTGCGAAGATACTGGATCGCCATCTTCGCGGGCAGGTTGGCCCCGTCGCCGTTCCAGTAGAGCAGGTCGAAGGCGGGCGGCGTCTCTCCCATCATGTAGTAGCGGACGGCGGGCCCGAAGACGAGGTCGCGCGAGCGCAGGAAGGAAAAGGTCCGACCCATGATCTTGCTCGACAGCACGCCCTTTTCCGTCGCCTCCTCCTCGATCGCGTCCACGAAATCGTCCTGCAGGAAGGGCGTGAATTCGCCCTGGTCCGAAAAATCGGTGAGCGCGGTCAGGAAGGTGGCCGACCGGACCGACTTGTCGCCCCGCTTCTTCATCAGCGAAAGCGTCAGCGCCAGCGTGGTTCCCGCGATGCAGTAGCCGACCACGTTGAGACGCTCCTGGCCCGTGATCGCCTTCACCTCGCGCATGGCGGCCAAGAACCCGTCCTCGATGTAATCCTCCATCCCGACATCGGCATAGGACGGACCGGGGTTGATCCAGCTCACCATGAAAAGGGTGTAGCCCTGCTCCGTCACCCATTTGACGAAGCTGTTCTGCGCCTTCAGGTCGAGGATGTAGAACTTGTTGATCCAGGGCGGAAAGACGACGAGCGGCGTCTCGCGCACCTTCTCGGTGGCGGGCGCATACTGGATCAGCTCGAACATGTGGTTGCGATAGACCACCTTGCCCGGCGTCGTGGCGAGGTTGCCGCCAACCTCGAAGGCGTCCTCGTCCACCAGGCGGACGACGAGCTCGCCCTCGTTCGCCTCGAGGTCGGAGACGAGGTTCTCGAGCCCCTTCACGAGGCTCTCGCCCTCCGTTTCCAGGGCCTTTTCAAGCGCGTCGGGGTTCGTGCCGAGATAGTTGGTGGGCGAGAGCATGTCGACGATCTGGTCGGAGAAATACCTCAGGCGGCGCTTTTCCGTCTCGTCGAGATCCTCGATCTTCTCCACCGCCTCGCGCATCGCCTCGGCGTAGATGAGATATTGCTGCTTGATGAAGTTGAAGTAGGGGTGCGTCTTCCACAGAGGGTTGGAAAAGCGCGGATCGTCCGGCGTGGTATCCTCCGGCGGTGCGAGCTGGCCGCGCGCGAACTGCTGCTGCGCCTCGATGAAATGGACGAGCGACTTGCTCCAGTAGGTGATCTGGTGCTCGAGCAGCTTGGCGGGGTTGTGCATCCACTCGGACCAGTAGGCTGTCGCGGCGTTGGTGTAGAGCTCTTGATTCGGGCCCTGCAGCCCGGGATGCGCCGGCGCGCGCCGCGACAGCGCCGCGATCAGACGCTGCGACAGTTCCTCGATCTTGCGGATATTGTCCTGAAGCGCGGGCGCGGTCTCGGGCGCATTTTCCTCGTCAGTTGTCATGTTAAGGATTTCCACCTATCGTCGCTGCCACGCAGCGAAGGTCGCCGACTGCGGGGCCCGGCAACACCCGCGCCCGAGAGGCAGGTAAAGGAGAAGCATGAATGCGATACATGGCGACATATGACTTTATGGAATCGGTGCGTAACACAAACCAATGGCTCGGGGCGACTGCCAAAGCCATGGCGTCCTACCCCATGTTCGCGCTGACGCCGAATCCGATGATGCAGTGGATGGCCGCCTGGGGCGAGGTGACCGAACGCAGCTTCGAGCGGATGGTCGCCAAGCCCGATTGGGGGATCCGCACCTTCACCTGCGAGGACGGGCGCGACCACCTCGTGCGCGTCGACACGGTGGTCGAAAAGCCCTTCGGCGACCTGATCCACTTTCACGTGCTCGGCCGGCCCGAGCAGCCGCGCAAGATCCTGCTGATCGCGCCGATGTCGGGCCATTACGCCACGCTGCTGCGCTCCACGGTCAAGAGCCTTCTCGTCAATTGCGAGGTCTATATCACCGACTGGCACAACGCCCGCGACATCCCGGTGAGCTGCGGCAAGTTCGATGTGGAGGATTACACGCTCTACGTCGCCGATTTCCTGCGGGAGATGGGCCCCGACACCCACGTGATCGCGGTGTGCCAGCCCGCGCCGCTCGCCCTTGCCGCCACCGCGCATCTCGCCGCCGAGGACCCCGAGGCGCAGCCGCGCACCCTGACGCTGATCGGCGGGCCGATCGATCCCGACGCCACGCCGACGGAGGTCACGGATTTCGGCCGCCGCGTCACCATGGGCCAGCTCGAGGAGACGATGATCCAGCGCGTCGGCTTCAAGTACAAGGGCGTGGGCCGGATGGTCTATCCGGGCCTGCTGCAGCTCGCCTCCTTCATGTCGATGAACGCCGAACGCCACGGGCGCGCCTTCCGCGACCAGATCCTGCGCGCGGCCAAGGGCGAGGCGTCGGACCACGACGGCCACAACCGGTTCTACGACGAGTATCTCGCCGTCATGGACATGCCCGCGGAATTCTACCTCTCCACCGTGGAACGGGTCTTCAAGAACCGCGAGATCGCCCGCAACGCGTTTACCGTGGCCGGCAAGCCGGTCGATATCGGCAAGATCACCAACGTCGCGGTCAAGACGGTGGAAGGGGCGAAGGACGACATCTCGGCCCCGGGCCAGTGTGTCGCCGCGCTCGATCTGCTGACGGGTCTGCCCGCCTCGAAAAAGGCAAGCCACGTGGAGCCCGACGCCGGCCACTACGGCATCTTCGCGGGGCGCAGCTGGCGGCACAACATCCGGCCGCTCGTTCTGGATTTCATCGATTCGAATGCCGCGGCACCGCACCCGGTGCGACGGCGGCCCCACGCGGTGGCATGAGGATCGGCGGCCTCAGGCCGCCGCCATTCCCTTTTCCCGCGCGAGCTCGCGCATCCGGGTCTGAAGCTTCTCGAAGGCGCGGACCTCGATCTGGCGGATGCGTTCGCGGCTCACGTCGTAGTGCCCCGACAGCTCCTCCAGGGTGAGGGGGTCCTCGGTCAGCCGCCGCCTGGTCAGGATGTCGCGCTCGCGCTCGTTGAGCACGTCCATCGCCTCGGCGAGCAGCTCGCGCCGAATCTCCAGCTCGTCGCGTGCCTCGTAATCCGCCGCCTGGTCGGCGCCCTCGTCCTCCAGCCAGTCCTGCCACTGCATGGTGCCCTCGCCCTCCTGGCCCACCGTGGCGTTGAGCGAGGCGTCGCCGCCCGACATGCGGCGGTTCATCGAGATCACCTCGTCCTCGGTCACGCCGAGGTCGTGGGCGATCTGCTTGACCGCCTCGGGGCGCAGGTCGCCCTCTTCCAGCGCACCGATGCGCGCCTTGGCCTTGCGCAGGTTGAAGAACAGCTTCTTCTGCGCCGAGGTGGTGCCAAGCTTCACGAGACTCCAGGAGCGCAGGATGTATTCCTGGATCGAGGCCCGGATCCACCACATCGCGTAAGTCGCGAGGCGAAAGCCCTTTTCGGGATCGAACCGCTTCACCGCCTGCATCAGGCCCACATTGGCCTCCGAGATCACTTCGGCCTGGGGCAGGCCGTAGCCGCGATAGCCCATGGCGATCTTCGCGGCGAGACGGAGGTGGGAGGTCACGAGCTTGTGCGCGGCCTCGGTGTCCTGATCCTCCACCCAGCGCTTGGCCAGCATGTATTCCTCTTCCGGCTCGAGCAGCGGGAATTTCCGGATCTCCTGGAGGTAACGCGTCAGTCCGCCCTCGGGCGTCGGTGCCGGCAGATTGCCGTAATTGCTCATCTCTCTGAGATCCCCTCTCGATGTGTATTTCGTTAACATTCAATCTAGGTGCCGGAAGCCGCCCGTGCAACCAATCGATATGGCGCAGTTTACACGATATCGGCGCCTTTTGCGTCGGGTGACGGGCAATATGTCGCCGTTCTCACGGATCCGTGTCGGGCCCGTCGGCGGCCCCGCGCAGTATTTCGACCAGCCGCGCCATGTCGGATGGAAGCGGCGCCTCGAAGCGCAGGCGCGCCCCCGTCACCGGATGGACAAAGCCCAGGACCCCCGCGTGAAGCGCCTGCCGGCGGAAGGTGCGAACCGCCTCGGCCGCCGCGGCGCCAAGCGCCTTGACGGAGGGCGCGCGCCGGCCGCCGTAAAGCGGATCGCCCACCAGCCCGTGCCCGGCATGCGCCATGTGCACCCGGATCTGATGCGTGCGACCCGTCTCCAGCCAGCACCGCACAAGCGCGGCGGCGGGCGGGCCGCCGAACCGTTCCGCGACCCGGAGGCGGGTGACGGCATGGCGTCCGCCATCGAACAGGACGGCCTGGCGCTGGCGGTCGGTGCGGTGCCGGCCGATCCCGGTGGCGATGCGGATCACGCCGCCCGGCTCCGTCCCGACCCCGCGCGTGCCCAGGAGCCTCGGGTCGCCCGCGTCGGGGCAGCCGTGCACCACCGCGGCATAGACGCGCTCCACGTCGTGGGCGGCGAACTGCGCGGCGAGACCGTGATGGGCGCGATCGCTCTTGGCCGCGACGAGCAACCCCGAGGTCTCCTTGTCGATGCGGTGGACCACGCCGGGGCGCCTCTCGCCGCCCACCCCCGACAGGCTGTCGCCGCAATGGGCGATGAGCGCGTTCACCAGCGTGCCGGCGGGCGAACCGGGCGCGGGGTGGACGACCATGCCGGCGGGCTTGTTCACCACGATGAGGTCGGCATCCTCGTGCACCACGTCGAGGGGAATGGCCTCCGCTCCGATCGGGCTTTCGACGGCATCCTCGACGGTGATCTCAACCTCGGCCCCCGCATTCACCGCGGCCTTCGGATCCCGCGCGGTTGCACCGTCCACCCGCACCGCGCCTTCGGACAGGAGCCGGGCAAGCCGGGTGCGCGACAGGGACGCCTCGGCTGGCGCATCCCGCGCCAGCGCCTTATCAAGGCGCTGCGGCGGATCGGGCGCGATCCGGAAGCGGAGGATGCGAGCGGCCATGGACGAAACCCCAGAGACGGAACCGGCACAGGTCAGAGCCCTGCGGCGGCTGGTGACGGCGCTGACCCTCACCATGATCGCGGGCGTTGTAGTGGTCGCCACGGCGCTTGTCATCCGCCTGGGCGCCACGGCCCCCGCGCTGCCCGACAGCATCGCGCTTCCGGGCGGGGCGCGTGCGGTGGCCTTCACGCAGGGACCGGACTGGTACGCCGTGACGACCGACGACGACCGGATCCTGATCTTCGACCGCGCCACGGGCGAGCTGCGCCAGGAGATCGCGGTCGAATGATGGCCTTGGGAAGGTTGCGGCCGCGTGTGCCGGACGATGGTACCGCCTCCCCGGCTCGAACGGGGGACCTCTGGATCCACAATCCAGCGCTCTAACCAACTGAGCTAAGGCGGCACCGTGCGCGCGATCTAACGCCTGCCCCTGGCGAATGCAAGCGCTCAGAGACCGTGGTCGCGGCGCTTTTCCCCGCGGTCGCGGCCGGGCGTCCGCATCGCCGGTCGGCGGAGAGGGGGGCGCCGCGGCGGGGCGGACGGGCGCAGGCGGGCCCGCCAGTTTCGCGCGGCGCGCGGGCCGGCGAAGCGTGCGAAACCGCGCCCTGCCCCGAAGGGACGGATGCAGGCACGGCACGATCCCAGTGCCCACAAGCAGGGGCCCCCTGGCCCCCGCTTGCACGGCCCGTCGAAACCGGCTAGCAGCATCGCCCATCCGCGCGAGGGCGATCCAATGGGCATCAACGACGAACGCGACATCGAGGCCAACCTCCAGATCGGGCCCACCGACACAGGGCTCGTGCGCCTTTATGTCTCCGCCGAGGGCGGCATCGAGATCCCGATGGATTTCGAACCGGAGGAGGCGGAGGAGATCGCGGAAGAAATCCGCGCCGCTGCGGGGGCCGCACGGGCGCTCGGCAAGAAAAGGAAGAAGCCCGGCCCGAAAGGCTAGGGCATGAGACGCGCGGCCGGATCGCGCATCGTCTGCAGGCGAAGCGCCGCCTGACGGGCGAAACGGCGGGTCAGCGCGCTGCGCCGCGCGCCGGCCAGCCGGGTTTCGGGCCCCATCCGCACCACCTCCGCATCGTAGGCGTCCGCAAGGATGAGGCCGCATTCGCCGGGCAGGATGTCCGCGGGAAATGCCGCGTCCACAGCCCAGAAGAACCGGTCGCCCCAGCCGAGGTAATTCTGCCATTTGCGGTCGGAGGCGTAATCGGCGCGGGACGACTTGCACTCCACCACCCAGAACTCGCCCCCGGGTCCCAGCGCCAGCACGTCGAGGCGCAGCCCGCGGTCCGGCACGAACTCCTCGATGCAGGCGAACCCCATCCCAGCGAGGTGCCGCGCGACGCCGCGCGCCAGAAGCTGGCCCGGAGCGAGCGCGGTGCTGTCGGAACCTTCCGGCATGGGCCGAATATGAACATATCAAGAACGTGCCGCAACCCCGACGATCCGCACCGCGGGAGTGTCGCCGCGGCGCGACACTGCTATAAGGGGGCGACCCCACCCCGGAGCGCCGAAGATGAGCCCGACCGAGCCCAGACCCGCCGACCTTCGCGCCGCGCGAGATCTAGAGAGCCATGTGAGTTGGCTCGACAGCTTCACCGGCACCGCGCTCGGCGTGCTCGCCGTGGCCTCGGGGATCTACACCTATCTCGGCGTGTCCTCGCTGCTCGACGACAGCGGCGCCATGTCGGCCTTCGCGGCGATCGCCTATTCGGTGGCGGTGTCCGTGGGGATATTCGTCTTCTGGTCCTACATGCTGCGCCTCTTTCCCGCCATGCGCTCGGCCCGCGCGCGAGCGGGCCTGATGGGGGCGATGGGGCTCGGCAGCCTCGCCATCGTCGCGATGTCGAGCTGGCTCAACGCCGCGGCGCTTGCCGGCTCGGCGGCGGTGGAGCAGCATCTCGCCAACACGGTGCAGGACTACCAGCAGACGCTGGAGCGCGCGCACGAGATCGCCGTCTCGGCGCAGGCGCTCGAACAGGACGTGGCGCGGGTGCGCCAGAGCTTCGAGGACCTCTCGGCGCAGGAGGCCGAGGGCGGGCTTTCGGGGCTCGCCGGGCGCGGGTCGGTCTATTCGCTGCTGCGCCAGAAGGCCACGGAGCTTGCTGCGCTCGAGGCGCAGATCGCCGCGCAGGCCCCGCAGGTCGCGGCCGCCTTCGACGAGGGCAACGCGATCCTGAGCCGGATGCGCGCGCTGACGGTGGAACCCGGACCGGTCGAGACGCGCTCGGTCGAGTTCTCCGAGCAGGCGGTGCGCCTGGCCGGAATCGTCACGGAGCTCCGGCAGCTTTCCGTCGCGCCGCTGGTGCAGCGCGCGGCGCAGGATCTCGCGGCCTCGGCGGTGCTGCCGGAGCTCGACGGGCGCACCGCGGCGAACCGCGGCGACCAGCTGGCCACGATCGAGGCCGTTCTCGAGGTCGTCGCGCAACGCGCCGCCACGCTCGAAGCGGCGGCGGACGCGGTGATCGCCATACCGCCCCCGCCCGAGACGCGTTACACGCCGGTCTCGGCGGCGGACGCGGTGATCCTTTACGCGTCGAGCTTCGTGCCCTCTTGGGCAGGCGCCATCGCCATCGACCTGCTGCCCGGCGTGCTTGTCCTCATCCTGGCGATCACGCAGGGGGCGATCCGCGCCAGCCGCGAGGGCGCGGGCACCGCCGACACGCTGACGCTGGCGGAACTGCGCGCGGCGCTTGCCGCGCTGCGCGAGGTGGAGATCGCCTCGGACAGGCTGCCCCAGCACAGCGAGCCGCCGCACGCCCCCGGCGAGGAGGCCCCGCGCGTCACGCCGGTGCCGCGCCGCGGATGAGCGCGGAGCCCCCCGAATCCGGTCACGGCGACAGCGCGCGGACGATACGCCGGGCGCTTGCCGGGGTTCTGGCCTTCCAGCTGGGCCTGGCCGCGCTGCTCTTTCTTGGCGATGTCGGCCGCGGATTCAGCCTGCCCTCGACCGGCCCGGCGGCGCCGGGGCTGGATCAACCCGCCCGGCCCGGCGACCAGACCCGTCGTTTCGCGCCCACGGACCGTCCCGCCCGGCCCGATGGCGCGCCGATGCCCGTGCGCCTGCAGCTCGAGCGGGACGGCGATGACGCGGCGACGCTCCGCGGAGAGATCGCGACCGGCGACGCCGACCTCATTGCCCGGAGGATCGCCAGCATGGACCCGACGCCCGGGATCCTGCGACTCGACAGCCCGGGCGGCTCGGTGAGCGACGCGCTCGCCATCGGGCGGATGATCCGGCGCCTCGGCATCGCGACCGAGGTCGACGCGCAGGCGATCTGCCTTTCCGCCTGCCCCTATCTTCTGGCGGCGGGATCCGCGCGGCGCGCGCATCCCGCCGCACTGGTGGGCGTGCACCAGCACTATTTCGGCGAGAACACGCTGCTTCCGGCCTTCATCGCGGTGGAGGACATCCAGCGCGGCCAGGGCGAGGTCATGGCGTATCTGAGCGCGATGGGCGTGGATCTGGCGGTGATGCAACCCGCGCTGCTGACGCCGCCCGACGAGATCTACCTGCTCACCCCCGAGGAGTTGCAGAGCTATCGTCTGGTCACCTCGCCCTGGAACGGGTGAACGCCCCTTGTCCCGCCCCCGGCGCACCACTACTTCTTCTCGCGGCGGGTGCTGCCCTTCTCGTGAACGGTGACATTCCGGTGGCCTATAACACTTCCGAGGGAGCTGGCTCTGTCCGGGCCCTGGTCCGGTTACCTGGCGCCCACCTGTTCACGCAGGTCCTCGGGAATGACAGAACCACACGGTTGCGTGCGGGCCCGCCACATTTCCCGTCCGGCGACATCCGCGCACGACGAAAAAAGGGCCGTGCCCTGAAGCACGACCCTTTCACCGATCGGTGATGTACACGGCGGTCAGCGCTGGCGCCGACCCTCGTCCGCACGAACCGGGATGGTTGCGTAATCCAGACTGGCGTGTTCGGGCGCGCTGCCGCCGCCGTGCGGCGTATCGTCGGGCTCGGCCATCCGCATCACGGAGATGCCGAACTGGACGCCCGAGAACACGATCCCGTTGAAGACCCACAACAGCAGTACCGCGAGCGGGCCCGCAGGATCATGCGTCACCAGGTGCCAGAGATTGGCGACGTTGAACCACAGGAGCATCGCGACGAATGCGGCCGCGACCACGAAGCCGATGGCCGTCTGGGTAATGTAGAGCCGGATGAGATTGGGCATGTCGCTCTCCTTGCCTTGCACCATCCAATGTAGCCACGTCTGGGGCGAGGAAAACCCCCCGTCGCCGCATCGGCGTCAGAACGCCTCCGGCCGGGCCTCGCGCGCCATGTGGTCGAGAACCGCGTTGACGAAACCGGCCTCCTTGCCCTCGGGAAAGAAGGCACGCGCCAGTTCGACGTATTCCACGATGACGACCCTGGGCGGAGTGTCGGTCGCGACAAGCTCGGCTCCGGCCGCACGAAAGAGCGCGCGCAGCGTGGGATCGATGCGGGCGATCGGCCATTTGGCCACGAGCGCGCGGTCGGTCATCTGGTCGATCCGCGCCTGCCAGTTCACCGCCTGCTCGACCACGGCGCGGAAATGATCGGGATCGCCTTCCATCATCTCGTCGCCGTCGTAGACGGCGCCGAAGCGATGATCGAGGAATTCCCGGATCACCGATTCGGTGCCCTGCCCCGAGGCTTCCATCTGGAAAAGCGCCTGCACCGCATGAAGGCGGGCGGTCGTTCTCATCTGGCGGGCCGTGGGGGCCCTGGGGGCGGTATCTGCGGTCATGCCGTGGAGGAGCCTTCGCTGTCCTGACCGGCGATGCGGAATTCCTCGGAGGCGGGGCGAAAGCCCACCCCCTTGCGCCGGCCGCCCCAGTTACGGGCGAGGGCGATCAGATGCAAGGCCGCCGCGGCGGCGCCGCCGCCCTTGTTCTGTCCCTCCGCATCGGCGCGGACCTCGGCCTGCGCGCGGGTCTCGACGGTCAGGATCCCGTTGCCGATGCAGGCGCCCTGAAGCCCGAGCAGCATGAGCCCGCGGGAGCTGTCGTTGCATACCGTCTCGTAATGGCTCGTCTCGCCCCGGATCACGCAGCCCAGCGCGACGTAGCCGTCGAAATTCGACAACCGTTCGGCCATGGCGATGGCGGGCGGGATCTCGAGCGCGCCCGGCACCTCGATCAGGTCATGCGCGGCGCCCACGGCCTCGAGCTCCGCGCGCGCGCCGGAAATCAGCCCGTCGGCGATGTCGCGGTAGTAGGGCGCGACGACGAGCAGCAGCTTCACCGGGCGCTCGAACGTCGCGCGCGGCAGGGTATAATGCGTCTCCTGGCCTGCCATCAGCCCTGCCCCCCGATCGCCCGCGTGCCGACGATCTCGAGCCCGTAGGCCTCGAGCCCCACAACCCGGGGCGTGGGCGAATTGGTCAGAAGCTCCAGCTTCGACAGGCCGAGCGAGGACAGGATCTGCGCGCCCAGCCCGTATTGTCGGAGCGTCCGCGGAGAGACGCCGTCCTGCGGCGTCATCTTCATCTCGGTGTCGCGCAGCAGCACCACGACGCCCCGGCCCTCGCGCGCGACGAGATCCATGGCGCGGCCGAACTCGCCCACCCGGCCCTCGGGGCCCGCGCCCACCACGTCGAGCATCGGGTCGAGCGCGTGCATCCGCACCAGCACCGGCGCGTCGCCCGACACGTCGCCCTTGGTGAGCACGATATGCTCGTCACCATGCGCCTCGTCGGTATAGACGCGCATCTGCCACTCGCCGCCGAAGACGGAGGTGATCGTGTCCTCGCGCACCACCCGCACAAGGTTGTCGTGCCGCCGCCGGTAGGCGATGAGATCGGAGATCGTGCCGATCTTGAGCCCGTGGCGCTGCGCGAAGGCGATGAGCTCGGGCAGGCGCGCCATGCTGCCGTCCTCGTTCATGATCTCGCAGATCACGCCCGAGGGATTGAGCCCGGCAAGGCGCGCCACGTCGACCGCCGCCTCGGTGTGGCCCGCGCGGACCAGAACGCCGCCCTCGCGGGCGCGCAGCGGGAAGACGTGGCCCGGCGTCGCGATATCCTCGGCGCCGCGCGCCGCGTCGGTCGCCACCGCGATGGTGCGCGCGCGGTCAGCCGCCGAGATGCCGGTCGTGACCCCCTCGCGCGCCTCGATGGAGACGGTGAACGCCGTCTCGTGGCGCGACGAGTTCTGCTGCGACATCAGCGACAGGCCGAGCGCATCCACCCGGTCCGGCGTCAGCGCGAGGCAGATCAGGCCCCGGCCGTGCAGCGCCATGAAGTTGATCGCGTCCGGCGTCGCCATCTGCGCGGGGATCACGAGGTCGCCCTCGTTCTCCCGGTCCTCGTGGTCGACGAGGATGAACATGCGCCCGTTGCGGGCGTCGTCGATGATCTCCTCTGTCGGAGAGATCGCGTCGCCCCACGCCTGTTCGACCGGGCCGGGTCTTTCGTAAGTCATGGGCAGCCTCCGTTCCTCGGGCCGGACTTAGTGGAGCCCCGGCGCCTTGACCAGAGCCAGCGCCGGGTGCCCGCGCTCAATCGAAGATGTCCTCGAGCACGTCGAACGCCTCTTCCAGCGCCTTTCTCATGAAGCCCTTGCGCTTCTTCCGGGCCTTCCGGGACGTTTTCTTCCGCCGCGGGCGATCATCGTGCCCGTCGTGCATCCGCTCCCAGTGGGCGGGCGGCGTCACGCCGCGGGCGCCCGGGCCGCGCGACGCGGGGCGCGGGGCCGCCCGGGCCGGCTGCGCGGGGCGCCCGCCCCGCGCCTCCACGGCATCCGCGCGCAGCATCTTCAGATCGTGCAGCGGTGCGCCGCAGGCCGCGCAGGACAGTTCATGGCGCGTGTCGCCGCGCAGCACCAGCGCGGCCCGCGTTCCGCAATAGGTGCAGGTGGCGATCTTCGTGGCGTGCGGCATCGGCCTCTCCCGGCGTCACTCGGCTCGTGCTGCATATAGGGCGACCGCCGCCGCATTGGAGACGTTGAGCGATCCGAAAGGCCCCGCCGCGGGGATGCGCGCCAGCGCGTCGCATGTGTCACGCGTGCGGGGACGCAGCCCCGGCCCCTCCGCCCCGAGCACGAGCGCCACCGGCAGGTCGCGATGCGCGGCGAGCGCCTCGCCCACCGTCTTCTCCCCCCCGCCGTCGAGGCCGATCACGGCGAAGCCCATGCCGCGCAGCTCTTCGAGCGAGTCCGCGAGGTTGCGCACCCGCAGGTAGGGCTGGCGCTCCAGCGCGCCGCTCGCGGACTTGGCCAGCGCGCCGGTCTCGGGCGCGGCATGGTGGCGCGGCGCGATCACCGCCGCCGCGCCGAACACCTCCGCCGAGCGCAGGATCGCGCCGGCGTTGTGCGGGTCGGTCACCCGGTCGAGCGCCACGATGCGCGCGGGCTGCGGCGCATCCGCGACCAGCGCGTCGAGCGGCCCCCAGTCGAGCGGTCGCACCTCGAGCGCCGCGCCCTGGTGCACCGCACCGGGATCGAGCGGGGCGGAGAATTTTCGCGCGTCGCTGATCTCGGGCGTCATGCCGCTTTGCGCCACCGCGTCGGCGAGGCGGTCGGCGGCGTTCTTCGTCAGCACGAGGCGCAGCCGCGCCCGGCGCGGGTTCCGGAGCGCGTCGCCCACCGCGTGGATCCCGAAAAGCCACAGCGTCTCCGCCGCCGCCGCGCGGCGCGCGCGCTCCTTCTCGACCACCCAGGTCGGCTTTTTCGCCACGCGTCGGACCCTCCCCTGCAAGCGGTGTCCGGCTTACGCGCCGGCGGCGCGCTTGCCAAGCCTCGACGCCGCGCGCCCGCGATTTCCGGTTGACGCCTCATGGGCCAAAGGCTATCCCGCGCCGCACGCTGGACCGGGTTCCTGCGTAAGGGCGACGCGCTGCAAGGTGCGGCAGCGGACTGTAAATCCGCCGGGGAGACCCATGCCTGGTTCGATTCCAGGGTCGCCCACCATTCCCCCAACAGGCAATTCCCAGGCGCATCGCCGGCGGCGCCGCTCACAAGAGGCGGATGCTGGCCCAGCGGTCGCCTTGCTGGTCCCGGATCTCCGCGCCGACCTCCGAGACGATCTTCATGATCGCCGTGTTGGATTGCGAGAAGAACAGATCCGCCGTCTCCACCCCCATCTCCCGCGCCGCCCGGAGCCCCGCGCGGAATAGCGTCCGGCCGAGGCCGCGGTTCTGGTAGGCGTCCTCGACCGAGAGGCCGATCTCGGCGTGGCCGTCGCCGAGGCCGTAAAGCTCCAGCACGGCGCGGACATCGCCGTCGAGCTCGATCCCGAGCACGCGGTCGGGGCGCGCGCGGTGCGCCTGCCGGTCCATCCAGCTGTCGCTTGCCGCCACCCGGAACCGCAACATCCGCGACAATGCGCCGAGCCTGCGGTAGTGGCGCGACAGGGTGTCCTGCAGCGCGGCCAGAGGCCCGCGCAGCAGCGAAGGGGTTGCAGGGATGTCGGCTGCCATGATGTGTCTTGCCAGGAATTCGGAAACGTCTGCCGCGGACATCGGTTCGCGGCCCGGCCCGGACAAGCGATCGCACCGCAAGCCCGCCATGCGTCACGCTCCGTGCCGCCGCGCCGTGCCGTTGCGCCGTGCCGTTGCGCCTGTGCGCCCGCCGCCTATAGTCGGGCCGAGCTTGGAAGGGGCAGCCATGGACGGGGCGCGCGCAGCGGAACCCTTCGACATCCTTGTCGTCGTCCAGGCCGGGCGGCTGCAATACGAGGCGGTGCTGTTCGCCGCGTCACTTCGCGCGATGAGTCCCGGCTTTGCGGGGCGCCTCTTTCTGGCGGAGCCGCAGCCCGGCCCGCTCTGGTCGCGCGACCCGAGGATCTCCGACGACGCCACCCGCGCCCTCCTGCGCGAGCTCGGTGCGGAATTCCTGCCCTTCGAAAGCCGGCATTTCGGTGAAAACTACCCCTACGGCAACAAGATCGAGGCGCTCGCCGCCCTGCCCGGCGACCGGCCCTTCGTCTTCTTCGACACCGACACGCTGGTGACGGGCGAACTCGCCGAGGTGCCCTTCGACTTCGACCGGCCGAGCGCGTCGCTGCGGCGCGAGGGCACCTGGCCCAGGCTGGAGCTCTACGGGCCGGGCTACACGGATATCTGGCGCTCGCTCTACGACAAGTTCGGGCTGGATTTCGAAACGTCGCTGGACCTCACCGAACCGGACGAGTTCTGGCGGCGCTATCTCTACTTCAACGCGGGCTTCTTCTATCACCGCGACGCCCACGCCTTCGGGCGGCGCTTTCTGGACTACGCGCTTGCGATCCGGGACGACCCGCCGCCCGAACTCGTCTGCCAGAGCCTCGATCCCTGGCTCGACCAGGTGGCGCTGCCACTCGTCATCCACTCCTTCGGCGGGGGGCGCCACACGCTGCCGCCGGGCTATCTCGACGGGCGGACGACCTGCCATTACCGGCTGCTGCCGCTACTCTACGCCCGCGAGGACGACCGCGTGGTGGAGGTTCTCGAACAGGTGGCCGCCCCCAACCGGATCAAGAAGGTGCTCAAGGGTCACGAGGCTGCCAAACGCCTGATCTTTCAGGGGCGAGGCCGGAAGTTACGCGCCCTTTTCGACCGCGACGCCCTGCCCCGGCGCGAGCAGGCACTGCGCAACCGGATCAAGAAGGCCGGCTACTGGATTCGCTGACGCAAGGGCGAAGGGGTTGCGCGGCGTATATACGCAGGCTAGGCAAAAACGGCACCGAAAGCCACAAGAGATCCCATGCCGAAGAAGAAGAAGGCCAAGGACGGGCAACTCGTGATCCGGATCGCAAAGGACGATCGCGACGAGTTCATCCAGCTTTGCGACGAGATGGACAGCTCCGCCGCGCGGGAAATTCGCCTTTTCATCCGCGATTTCGTCAAGCGCCACGGACAGGGCAAGGAAGGCTAGAGCGGTGCGCACCATCCTCGTGGCCAACCGCAAGGGCGGTGCCGGCAAGACGCTCCTGGCGATCACCGTCGCCGCGGCGCTGGCGGCGCGGGGCGAGAGGGTGGCGCTGGCCGACGCCGATCCGCAGAAATCGGCGTTCCGGTGGCTGAAGCGGCGGCCGGAGGACGCCGCGCCCATCGCGCGGCTCGACTGGACGTCGCCCAAATCACTCGGCAAAGCGCCCGGGATGAAGGCCGGCTGGGTGGTGGTGGACGCGCCGGGCGGGCTCGACGGGGACGAGGCGCAGGATCTCGTGGCCCGGAGCCATCTTCTGCTGGTGCCGCTGATGCCGTCCTGGTTCGACGAGGACGCGACGAAGCGCTTCCTGCGGGATCTCCGCTCGATCAAGCGTGTCCGCAAGGGCCGCGTGGAAATCCACACCGTGGCCAACCGCGTGCGCCCGCGCGCCCGCGCCGCGAGCGAGCTTGCCGTCTTCTGCGAGGAAATCGGCCAGATGCCGCTCGCCTGGATCACCGAGCGCGCGGCCTACGGCGACCTGGCCAGCCAGGGCCTGTCGATCTTCGACCGCCGGCAGAAGCTTTACGCGCCGATGCGCGCGCAGTGGCAGCCCGTGCTCGACGCGCTGCCGGACTGACGCGCCGCAAGGAACGGGCGTTCCGCCGCCCGGGGTCCGCCGCGCGCCGCCGTTCCCGGGACCGCGAGGCGCGCGGGCCGCGCGTCCGCGGGCGCCGCCACGCCTCGCACGGCCGTCCTTTCCGGCCCCGCACCCGCCGGGGACGATTGAGCGGCGCGCGGAAAGCGCCTAAACCTCGGGGCGAATTTCACAGGGAGAGTGCCAGATGACCGACGGGCCCAACTACGGCTTCGACACGCTGCAGATCCACGCGGGCAGCCGCCCAGACCCGGCGACCGGCGCCCGCCAGACCCCGATCTACCAGACCACGGCCTATGTCTTCCGCGACGCGGATCACGCCGCCGCGCTCTTCAACCTCCAGGAAGTGGGCTACATCTACTCGCGCCTCACCAACCCGACGGTCGCCGTCCTTCAGGAACGCATGGCGACGCTCGAGGGCGGCGTGGGCGCGGTCTGCTGCTCCTCGGGGCACGCGGCGCAGATCATGGCGCTCTTCCC
The DNA here is from genome assembly GCF_041365715.1 of Rhodosalinus sp. FB01. Lineage (NCBI taxonomy): Bacteria > Pseudomonadati > Pseudomonadota > Alphaproteobacteria > Rhodobacterales > Paracoccaceae > Rhodosalinus > Rhodosalinus sp. FB01. The sequence continues at coordinate 207,843 of NZ_JBGFSH010000004.1, forward strand.
ACTGATGGAGCCGGGGCGGAACATCGTCGTCTCCACCCGTCTCTACGGCGGCTCGGTGACGCAGTTCAGCCAGACGATCAGGCGCTTCGGGTGGTCCGCCCGCTTCGTCGATTTCGACGATTACGCCGCCATCGAGGCCGCGATCGACGACGACACCCGCGCGATCTTCTGCGAATCGATCGCCAACCCGGGCGGCTACATCACCGACCTCGACGAGATCGCGAAGATCGCCGACGGGGCGGGCCTGCCGCTCATCGTCGACAACACCTCGGCCACGCCATATCTCTGCCGCCCGATCGAGCACGGCGCCACGCTCGTCGTGCACTCGATGACCAAGTTCCTCACCGGCAACGGCACGGTCACGGGCGGCGTGGTGGTCGATTCGGGCCGGTTCGACTGGTCCGCCTCGGGCAAGTTCCCCTCCCTGTCCGAACCCGAGCCCGCCTATCACGGCCTGAAGTTCCACGAGACGTTCGGGCCGCTCGCCTTCACCTTCCACGGGATCGCCGTGGGGCTGCGCGACCTTGGCATGACGCTCAATCCGCAGGCCGCGCACTACACGCTCATGGGCATCGAGACGCTGTCGCTGCGCATGCGCAAGCACTGCGAGAACGCGATCGAGGTGGCGAGCTGGCTCGAGAAGCACCCGGCGGTGGCGCGTGTCACCTATGCCGGGTTGCCCTCCTCGCCCTACAACGATCGCGTGGCGCGGATCTGCCCCAGGGGCGCGGGCGGGCTTTTCACCGTGTCGCTCAAGGGCGGTTACGACGCCTGCGTGAAGCTTGTCGACGGGCTCGAGATCTTCAGCCACGTCGCCAACCTCGGCGACACGCGCTCGCTCGTCATCCATTCGGCCTCGACCACCCACCGCCAGCTGACCCCGGAACAGCAGGTCGCGGCCGGGGCGGGGCCGGACGTGGTGCGGATCTCCATCGGGATCGAGGACGCGGCCGACCTGATCGCCGACCTCGAGCAGGGCCTCGCGAAAGCGGCCGGCTGAACCGGCCACCCGCGAACTCACTGCGCGATGGCGAAGACCATCTCGACCTGAACGCGCAGCTCGAGTTCGCCAGCGGCCACCGGCATGGCCGCGTCCGAGGCCATGCGCGCCCCCTCCATCATCACCGGGCGCGGCGCGCCGCCGCGCTCGCCGATGCTCTGGACCGGGCCAAGGCCGACGCCAGCCGCCTCGGCCAGTTGCGCGGCGCGCGACATCGCGTCGCGCACGGCCGCCGCGCGCGCCTCGGCCATCGGCCCCGAAGGATCCGCCAGCGTGAAGCTCAGACCGCCGAAACGGTTGGCGCCATCGGCGAGAACCGCGTCGAGAATACCGCCCAGCGCGTCGAGGTCGCGCAGCCGCACCGTCACCTGGTTGCGCGCCGCGTAGCCCGTGATCTCGCGCTGCGCGTCGCGCTCCGGGTCGTTCCAGACGGGGGCCAGCGACAGCTCGCTGGTCTGGATGTCGCGTGCAGCCACGCCCATCTCCTCGAGGCGCGACAGGATCGCGCCCGCCGCGCGAGAGGCGCGGTCCATGGCGTCGCGGGCGGTCTCGGCCTGCTCCTCGACGCCCAGCGAGACGATCGCCGTGTCCGGGGCGGCGCTTGCCTCTCCGGTGCCGGTGACGGTGATCGTGGGCGCGGTCGTCTGCGCAAGGGCGGGGGCGGCGATGGCCAGCACGGCCGCCAGAACAAGTGCAAATCGCATGCGAAAGGCTCCTCCTGCCGCGAATTCCACGGCCACAGCGTCAGCGTCGCTCAACCCCCGGCTGCTGGCAAGCGCCGAGCGCGGCGCGCGCATCGCGCTCGGCGGCAAATCGCTAGCCGGGTCGCGGCGCGCGCATCGCGGGACTCCCATTGCCTGTCGCAAGAATGCTATGAGACTCAGCGATGAAACCAGATTTTGCCCTGTCGCTGTCCTTTGACGGCATCGGCCTCCATCTGCGCGGGGATGGGGGCTGGCTTCGCGTGGGGGACGTCACACTCGACGTGGACGATCTCGACGCCGAACTTGCGGACCTGCGGCGCGCCGCCCTAGGCCTCGCGCCGGGCGGCTTCACCACGATGCTCGTCATCCCGGAGTCGCAGATCCGCTACCTCGAGATCGAGACGGGCGCGGCGGACGACGAGACCCGCCAGGCGATGATCCGCCATGCGCTAGACGGCGCGACGCCCTACGCGGTCGAGGAACTGACCTTCGACTGGACCGTGGACGGCTCCGTCACGCGGGTCGCGGCGGTCGCGCGCGAGACGCTGGAAGAGGCGGAAGCCTTCGCGCTCGAGCACCGGTTCAATCCCGTCAGCTTCGTCGCCACGCCGGAAAGCGGCGGTTTCGGACGCCAGGTGTTTTTCGGGGAAACCGCCGCGGCGGATCTTTTCCTGTCTGCGGGCACCTCGGTTGAGCCCGAAGACACCCGCCTCGAGGTGGTGGGCGCGGCCCCGCCACCCGCCGTTCCGGCCGAGCGGGCGGATGGCACGCCGTCCGGTGGCCCCGAGGACCGCGACGACAGCGCGGGGGAAGACGCGCCGGTGGCACCAGATGGCGAAGAGGCGGCGGCGTCCTCCGCGCCGGATGCCGGCGGCGCGACCGCCCCCGCAACGCCCGGCGCACAGCAGGATGCCGGGGCGCTCGCGGACGCCGGTCAGACAGGCGGAACGTCCGGCGAGGCCGCGACGCCGGAGGACGCCACGGCAGAAGACGAGGACGAGGCAGCCGACGAGGCGCCGCCCGCGCTCTTCTTCTCGATCCGGGCGCGCCGCAGCACCGCCGCCTCCGAAGCGGCCGAGGCGACGCCGGTCCTGCCGTCCTTCCGCTCGGCGGACCCGGCGCGCCGCGACCCGCCCGAGGCGCCCGTCGCGCCGCCGCTGCGCGGCACCGGGTCCGAGCCGCCGCGCATCCCGCAGGCGCCCGCCCCGAGGCTCGCGACGCCCCCGGCGCCCGTTACCGGCCCAAGGCCGCAGGACCGGGAGCCGCCCGCCCGACCGCCGGCGGCCGGCCCCGCCGCGCGCCGCGGCGCGGAGAAAGACACGACCGGCACGCCATCCGCACCCCCGCCGATCCGGACGTCGGGCCCCGCGATCGCCGCGCCGCAACCGGCCGCGGGCCAGCCGCCGCTGAGCGCGCCGAGCCACGACGAAGCCGACCGCCTGACACTCTTCGGCGCGCGGGGCGACCAGAAGGTGGGGGGCAAGCCCCGCTATCTCGGCCTGATGCTGACGGCGGCGCTTCTGCTGTTTCTCGTGGGTGTCGCCGCCTGGGCCGCGGTCTTCGTCGACGAGGGTCTCGCGCGGTTCTTCCCCGACCGGTCGGAGAGGGCGGCGGCGCGTCTCGACGCGCCGGAAGAGCCCGCCGACCCAGCGCCGGAAGTCGCCGCCCTGGAGGCGGAAGCGGAGGACGCGTCCCCCGAACCCGCGCCGGAGCCGGAGCCCGAAGCGGTCGAGACGGCCGCGCGCACCCCCGAGGCGCCCCCCGCACAGACACCGCTGCCAGAGCCGGAACCGGCCCCGGAGGCCCGGCGCGCACTCACCCCCGCCGAGGCCGAGGCGCGCTACGCGGTGACCGGCATCTGGCAGATCGCGCCGGAGCGGCCCGATCTGCCCGAGCTGATCCCGATCGACGGGCTTGTCCTCGCCTCGATCGACGGCGCAGTCCCGCGGGCCGAGGCGCTTTCGCGCCCGCGCGCCGCGCCGGCGCGTGCCGACAGGACCCTGCCGCGGCAGCCCCCGGCGCCGCCGCCCGGAACGGTGTTCCAGCTTGACGCGGACGGCAACATCCGGCCCACGCCCGAAGGCTCCTATTCGCCGCGCGGCATCACGATCTACGAAGGCCCGCCGCCGGTGGTGCCGCCGCGGCGCGACACGGGCAACGCCGCGCCGGAGGCCGCGCCCGACACCGGGCTGATCTTCGGCCCGCGCCTCGATGGCGTGGCCGAGGACGGTCCACCGACGCGGCCGGGCGATCTATCCCGGACGGACGAGGCCGCGCCTGCCGAAGAGAGCCTGCTCGGGGACGAGGCGGGGCCGGAAAGCGCCCTGGCCGCCGTGCGCCCGCAGGCGCGCCCCGCGGCCGTGACGGCCGCGGCGCAGGCCCGGGCGGCCACGTTCGAAGACGCGCAGACCGCCGCCGAGGCCGCGCTGGCGGAGGCCCGGCGCGCCGCCGCAGACGCCGCCTCGGCGAGCGCCTCCGCCTCGACCGCCACGGCCGAACCCGCATCCGAGGCGCCCGATCTGTCCTCCGCGACGCGGCTTGCCGTCGTCGCGTCGATCGCGCCCGAGGCACGGCCGGGGAATTTCGGCCGGACCGTCGCCCGCGCCGAGCCGGAACCCACGCGCATCGCGGCCGCGGCGCCCCGCACCGTGACACCCGCCGCCCCGTCGAGCACCACGGTCGCGCGCGAGGCCACGCTCGACAACGCGATCAACCTGCGACAGGTCAACCTGATCGGGGTTTACGGTCAGCCGTCGAACCGCCGCGCGCTGGTGCGCCTCTCGAACGGGCGCTACCTCAAGGTCGAGGTGGGCGACCGCCTCGACGGCGGGCAGGTCAACGCCATCGGGGACGCGGAACTCCGCTACACCAAGAACGGGCGGAACCACGTCCTGCGGATGCCGAGCGGCTGACCGGGCGCCCCGTCAGGGCGCGTGGCGCGGCCGGTGGGGGGCGTAGATCTCCACGATCCGGGCGACCGCAGCCTCGGTCGACATCTCCTCGCTCTCGCCCGTGCGGCGCGACGTCAGTTCGACCTTTCCCTGCGCGATCCCGCGCGGCCCCACGGTGATCCGCCACGGCAGGCCGATCAGGTCCTGCGTCGCGAACTTGGCGCCCGCGCGCTCCTCGGTGTCGTCGTAGAGCGGCTCCAGCCCCTCGGCCGCGAGCGCCTCGTAGATGTGCCCGCAGGCGGCATCGGTCGCCCCGTCGCCCGGGCGAAGGTTGACCAGCCCCACCGGGAAAGGCGTCACGCCCTCGGGCCAGATGATCCCCGCCTCGTCGTGGCTCGCCTCGATGATCGCGCCCACGAGGCGCGACACCCCGATGCCATGGCTGCCCATGTGCACGGGCACGCGGTTGCCGTCGTGGTCGGTGACGACAGCGCCCATCGGCTCCGAGTACTTGGTCCCGAAATAGAAGATCTGGCCGACCTCGATGCCGCGGCCCTTCCGGCGGCGCGCCTCCGGCACCTTGGCGAAGACCGCGGCGTCATGCGTCTCGTCGGTGCGGGCGTAGAGGGCCGTGAATTCATCGACCACGGCCTTGCAGTCGGCCGGGCTGTCGTAGTCGGTCGATCGCTCGCCCATGCGAATGTCGGTCACGGCACTGTCGTAGAAGACCTCGGATTCGCCGGTGTCGGCGAGCACCAGGAACTCGTGCGTGTCGTCGCCGCCGATGGGGCCAGAATCGGCCCGCATCGGGATCGCCTGAAGCCCCATCCGCTCGTAGGTGCGCAGGTAGCTGACGAAATGGCGGTTGTAGGCGTGGATCGCGTCTTCCCGGCTGAGATCGAAGGTGTAGCCGTCCTTCATGTAGAATTCCCGCCCCCGCATCACCCCGAACCGCGGGCGGATCTCGTCGCGGAACTTCCACTGGATGTGGTAGAGCGTGAGTGGCAGGTCGCGATAGCTGGCGACGTGGGCGCGGAAGATGTCGGTGATCAGTTCCTCGTTCGTGGGGCCGTAGAGCATGTCGCGCCCGTGGCGGTCCCGGATGCGCAGCATCTCCTCGCCGTAATCGTCGTAGCGCCCGCTCTCGCGCCACAGGTCGGCCGCTTGCAGGGTCGGCATCAGCATCGGGATGTGCCCGGCGCGGACCTGTTCCTCGTGCACGATGCGCTCGATGTTGCGCAGCACGCGAAAGCCCAGCGGAAGCCAGGAATAGATGCCGGCGGAGGCCTGCTTGATCATGCCCGCCCGCAGCATCAGGCGGTGGCTCGCGATCTGCGCCTCGGAGGGCGTTTCCTTCAGGACCGGCAGGAAATAGCGGGACAGGCGCATCGGACCCTCTCTGGCATGACAGTCCCGCGCGGTTTAGAAGAGGTTGCGTCCGGGCACAAGGAAGCGCCGAGGGCGGGCCCGGGCAGCGCGTTGGCCCGCGCCCTGCCCCGGCCACAGGACCCCCCCGCCGGCGCGCCCGGGCGGCAGGCGCGGCCGGCGGCACTCGTACGAGAACGACAGGTAACCCCGGCGACCGACGCCGCCGTCGGCCGCCCACTCGCTAAGCTCCAAACGACGGAGTGGTTGAACCGTGCACGCTCGACCGCTTTCCGGCAATTCCGGAAAACCTGACCTTTCGTCAGATCCCGCCCGATTGCCGCCGCGGCGCGGCGCCACGCCAACGCGGGGTTGAAACGCCGGCCGGATACGGTGAAATACCCCCAAAGCAAGGAGACGCCATGGCCCTGCCCGTCCGCCAGCAGCTGAAATACTGGGGCATCGCCGCGGCGCTCTTCCTCGTGGTGCTCTGGTACCTCGGCGACGTGCTTCTGCCTTTCGTACTCGGCGGCGCCATCGCCTATTTCCTCGATCCCGTGGCCGACCGGCTTCAGCGCGCGGGATGTTCCCGGGCCCTGGCCACGGCGATCATCGCGGTCGGCGCGGTACTCGTCTTCGTCGTGATGGCGCTTCTCGTCATTCCCACGCTGGTGCAGCAGACGGTCGAGCTGGTGAACGTCGTGCCGCAACTGCTGAGCCAGCTGCGCGATTTCCTGCTCGCGCGCTTCCCCGAGATCGTCGAGCCCGACAGCACGATCCGCCGCTCGCTCGACCAGATCGCCGAGGCCGTGCAGTCGCGCGGGCTGGAGATGCTGAACCGGGCGTTGTCCTCGGTCAGCTCGCTCCTCAACGTCGTCCTTCTCTTCGTGATCGTGCCGGTCGTGGCCGTCTATCTTCTGCTCGACTGGGACAGGATGATCGCGCAGATCGACAGGCTTCTGCCGCGCGACCACGCGCCAGTGATCCGCCGTCTCGCCAGCGAGATCGACCGGACGCTTTCGGGGTTCCTGCGCGGCATGGGCACCGTCTGCCTTCTTCTGGGCACCTATTACGCCGTGGCGCTGATGGCCGTCGGGCTTCAGTTCGGGCTCGTGGTCGGCTTCATCGCGGGGCTTCTGACCTTCATTCCCTATGTGGGCGCCATCGTCGGCGGCATGATGGCGATCGGCCTCGCGCTGTTCCAGTTCTGGGGCGACTGGCTCTGGATCGCGCTGGTAGCGGTGATCTTCCAGTTCGGCCAGCTGATGGAGGGCAACGTCATCACCCCGCGCCTCGTCGGCAACTCGGTGGGTCTGCACCCGGTCTGGCTCTTGCTGGCGCTGACCGTGTTCGGATCGCTGTTCGGTTTCGTCGGCATGCTCGTCGCGGTTCCCGTGGCCGCCGCGATCGGGGTCGTGGCACGGTTCGCCGTCGGGCAATACCTCGACAGCCGCCTTTATCGCGGTCTCGACAGCATGGACGACGAGTGACGCGAATGCCGCGCCAGCTCAGCTTCGATCTTCCGGCGCGGCCGGCACTCGGACGGGACGATTTCTTCGTCTCGCCCGCGAACGCCGAGGCGCTCGCCACCGTCGAGGGGTGGCGGGACTGGCCCGGCGGCAAGCTCGTGCTCGTCGGCCCGCAAGGCGCGGGGAAAACCCACCTCGCCCATGTCTGGGCCGCGCTGTCGGGGGCACGGATCGTCGCCGCGGCGGAGCTGGCGGCGGCCGACATCCCCGCGCTGGCCGCCCGCCCCGTGGCGGTGGAGGATGCGGACCGCATCGCGCAAGACGGCGCGGCCGAGGCCGCGCTTTTCCACCTGCACAACCTCGCACTCGCCGAGCGGCGGGCGCTTCTGGTCACGGGGCGCGGCGCGCCGGGGCGCTGGGGCCTCGGTCTGCCCGATCTGGAAAGCCGGCTTCAGGCCGCGGGCATCGTCCGCCTCGCCGCGCCCGACGACGCGCTGCTTTCGGCGCTGCTGGCGAAGCTCTTCGCCGATCGCCAGCTCAGCCCCAGCCCGGACACCATCACCTACCTCACCCGGCGTATCGACCGTTCCTTCGCCGCCGCCGCCCGGATCGTGGCAAAGCTTGACCGCGCCGCGCTGGCGGGCAAGCGTCCGGTCACGCGCGCGCTTGCCGCCGAGGTGCTCGATGAAACATGACGCCAGCCCGCCCAGTGTCATCGCGACGACACGAGAGCGGAGCAAGGAGAGACCATGACCACCGCGGATTTCCTCAATTCGGACCTGCCCGAGCCCGAGCCGCTGCCCGATGACGATCTGTCGGGGCCGCGGCGGTTCTTCAACCGCGAGCTGTCCTGGCTCGGCTTCAACTGGCGTGTGCTCGAAGAGGCGGAGCACCTGCGCGTGCCGTTGCTGGAGCGGCTTCGCTTCCTGTCGATCTCGGCCACGAACCTCGACGAGTTCTATACCGTGCGCGTGGCCGGCCTGCGCGAACTGGCGAAGGCCGGCAACACGACGCCGGCCGCCGACGGGCTTACCCCGGCCCAGCAACTCGTGCTGATCGACGAGAACGCGCGGGGCCTCATGGAGCGCCAGCAATCGGTCTACGCCGCGCTCCGCGCGGAGATGGAGAAGGAAGGCATCGTCATCGAGACGGCCGCGACGCTCTCGGAGGCCGACCGCGACCATCTGGGGACCGTGTTCCTCGACCGCGTCTTCCCGGTGCTCTCTCCGCTCGCGATCGACCCGGCGCATCCGTTCCCGTTCATTCCCAACACGGGCTTCAGCCTCGCGTTGCAGCTCGAGCGTAGCCGGGACGGGCGCGCGCTTCAGGCGCTCCTGCCGATCCCCCACCAGATCGACCGCTTCGCACCGCTGCCCTCGCCCGACGGCAACCACCGGGTTCTGCCGCTCGAAGAGCTGCTGATGCTGCACCTCGACAGCCTGTTTCCCGGCTACCGGCCGACCGGCCATTGCACCTTCCGCGTCCTGCGTGACAGCGATCTCGAGCTCGAGGAAGAGGCCGAGGACCTCGTGCGCGAGTTCGAGGTCGCGCTGAAGCGCCGGCGGCGCGGCGAGGTGGTGCGCATGACGATCTCTTCCGGCGCCCCGGAAGAGTTGCGTGAGATGATCATGCGCGAACTCGAGGTGATCCCCGACGAGGTGATCGAGATCGACGGCATGATCGGCGTCGCCGACCTGAAGGAGCTCGTGCTCGACGCGCGGCCCGACCTGCTCTGGCCGTCCTTCACGCCGCGCGTGCCCGAGCGGGTGCAGGACCACGAGGGCGACATGTTCGCGGCGATCCGCCAGAAGGACATGCTGCTCCATCACCCCTACGAGACGTTCGACATGGTGGTGCGCTTCCTGCAACAGGCGGCGCGCGACCCCGACGTCGTCGCGATCAAGCAGACGCTCTACCGCACCTCGCGCGACAGCCCGATCGTCGAGGCGCTTTGCGAGGCGGCGGAGGACGGCAAGTCGGTCACCGCGCTCGTCGAGCTGAAGGCACGCTTCGACGAGGCGGCGAACATCCGTCAGTCGCGCCGGCTGGAACGCGCGGGCGCCCATGTCGTCTACGGCTTCATCGACTGGAAGACCCATGCCAAGATCAGCACCGTGGTGCGGCGCGAGGGCGAGCGGCTGGTCACCTACACGCATTACGGCACCGGCAATTACCACCCGATCACCGCCAAGATCTACACCGACCTCAGCTTCTTCACCTGCGATCCCGCGCTGGGGCGGGACGCCACGCGCGTCTTCAACTACCTGTCGGGCTACGCCATGCCCGAAACGCTGGAGAACCTCGCGATCTCCCCGCACTCGCTGAAACCGCGGATGCTCGAGATGATCGAGAAGGAGGCCGCCTTCGCGCGCGAAGGAAAGCCCGCGCGGATCTGGCTGAAGATGAACTCGCTGATCGAGCCCGACATGATCGACGCGCTTTACGCCGCAAGCCGGGCCGGCGTCCGCGTCGACGGGGTGGTGCGCGGCATCTGCGGGCTGCGCCCGGGCATCGCGGGGCTGTCGGAGAACATCCGCATCAAGTCCATCGTCGGCCGCTTTCTCGAACACTCGCGGATCGTCTGCTTCGGCAACGGTCACGGGCTGCCCTCGAGCGAGGCCAGGGTCTACATCTCCTCGGCCGACTGGATGGGGCGCAACCTCAACCGCCGGGTGGAAACCCTGGTGGAGATCGAGAACGCGACCGTGAAGGCCCAGATCGTGGATCAGATCATGGCCGCGAATTTCGCCGACACGGCGCAGTCCTGGGTGATGCGGCCCGACGGCAGCTTTCACCGCGAGCCGGTGCCTGAGGGCGCGTTCGCGTTCAATTGCCACCGCTTCTTCATGGAAAACCCCTCGCTTTCGGGCCGTGGCTCGGCGGGCGCGCATGACGTTCCGCAACTGACCCATACCAGCGATTGACCTTGCCGACGCGAGACCACATTCTTCCGCGTGAACCGCTTGGGGGCGAGATGGACGGGTCGGACCACTCCGTCGCTGACGATGGGGAACCCTTCGGCAGACCGCTTTTCCGCGATGCCTCGGCTCGGGCGCTGTCGCGGGTCGGCGTGGTGGACGTGGGCTCGAACTCCGTCCGCCTCGTGGTGTTCGACGGCGCCGCGCGCTCGCCGGCCTATTTCTACAACGAAAAGATCATGTGCGCGCTCGGCGCGGGCTTCGCGGAAACCGGGCGTCTGACCCCCGAGGGACGCGCGCGCGCCCTTGCCGCGCTCGCGCGCTTCCAGCTTCTGGCCGAAGGCATGGGCGCGACGCCGCTCACGGTCGTCGCGACCGCGGCGGTGCGCGACGCGGCCGACGGGGCGGAGTTCCGTGCCGAGGTCGAGGGCGAAACCGGCCTGAAACTCTGGGTGATCGACGGCCGCGAGGAGGCGCGCCTTTCCGCCCAGGGCGTGCTGCTGGGCTGGCCGGGCTCCTACGGGCTCGTCTGCGACATCGGCGGGTCGTCGATGGAGCTGGCGGAGATCTTCGAGGGCCGCGTCGGGCGCAGGGTCAGCTCCCAGCTCGGGCCGCTCAGGCTGCGCGACATGCCGGGCGGCAAGAAGGCGCGCACGGCCCACATCGCCGAGGTCATGGAGCAGCTTGCCGCGGAGATGGGCCCGCAACACAATCGTCTCTTCCTCGTCGGCGGCTCGTGGCGCGCGATCGCGCGCATCGACATGGAGCGGCGCGGCTACCCGCTCCACGTGCTGCACGAATACCGCATGACCGCGAAGGCCGTCTCGCAGACGGTCAAGTTCATCGAGAAGGCCGATCTCGAGGCGCTGCGCACCGCCTGCAACATCTCGTCCAGCCGCATGTCGCTCGTGCCCTACGCCGCCGAGGTGCTGGGGCGACTGGTGCGGCGGTTCCAGCCCAAGGACATCGCGCTGTCGAGCTACGGGATCCGCGAGGGCCTGCTTTACGAGCAGATGCCCCAGCGGCTGCGCGACCGCGATCCGCTGATCGAGTCGTGCCTGTTTTCAGAGGCCAAGGATGCGCGGCTGCCGGGCTTCGGGCGCAAGCTTCACGAGTTCATACGCCCCCTCTTCCGCAACGCGCCGGAGGCGAAGAAACGCCTCGTGCAGGCGGCCTGCCTGCTGCACGACGTAAGCTGGCGCGCCCATCCGGACTATCGCGCCGAGATCTGTTTCGACAACGCCACGCGCGCCAATCTGGGCGGGCTGAAGCATTCCGAACGGGTCTTTCTGGGGCTCGCGCTGATGCACCGCTACCGCAACAAGCGCGAGGGCACCCGCTTCGACAGGCTTTACGACCTGCTCGACGAGCCCGAACGCAACGAGGCGGAAGTGCTCGGCAAGGCGATGCGGTTCGGTGCGATGCTCTGGATGTCGAACGAGGAACAGCCGGGCGAACTGCGGTGGTTTCCGAAGAAGAAGATCCTTCAGCTGCACCTGTCGGCGGACGCCGCACCCCTTTACGGAGAGGTCGCCGAGGCACGGTTCCAGTCGCTGGGCGCAGCGCTCGGCGCCGAAATCTCGGTCAATATCGGGCGGCGCTGAGCGTCAGAGCTCGATCGAGCCGTCGGGCCCCGCCTCGGGGTCGGGCGCCATTTCCTCGGGGGTCTTCCGCCGCAGGATGATGTCGCCGTTGGGCAGCATTTCGGGCGGGTGGTAGGCGCTCCAGTCCTCCACCTCGGCAAAGAGGTCGCGCAGCGCCGGGCCCATCTGCTCGGCGAAATCGCGCAGCGCGGGTTCGAGGTCGCGCGCCATGCCCTCGAGTTCGCGCAGCGCGGGCTCCATCTCGTTCATGATGCCGCGCATGAACAGCTTGGCGCCCTCTTCCATCAGGCTCAGCCCGTTCTCGGCCTCTCCCGCGTCGGGCGGCGGCGTCTCGGGGGGTGTCTCCGCCTCCTGGGCCAGGGCGGGGGAGGCCGACAGGAGCACGGCGAGGCAGGCAGGAGCTACGCGTTTCATGGACCGCAATATAGGACCTTCGGATGACGGTTTTAAGATCGCGCCGCGATGTCGAGATCGAGCGTGACCGGAAAATGATCCGAGGCCGTCAGAAGCGCGCCGCGCAACTCGGGCGTTTCCCAGCAGACCGGATCGTCGAAAGGATGCCATATCCGCCAGGCCGGGCGGCAGGCCATCAGCCCGGGCGACACCATGACGTAATCGAGCAGCGCCGCGAGGAAGCGCCGCTCGGTGTCCAGGTAGAACCGCGCGGTGCTGGGTTGCGCGCCGAGCCGCCGCTCCAGCGCCTCCCTAGCATGCGGGTCGAAAAGCCGGGTCTCGCCGTCCCCGCCCATGACGATCTCCACCGAGGAGCGGCCGAAGAGATCCTCGTAGACGTCGAGACCGGGGCCGTCGTTCAGATCCCCCAGCACGATCACGTCCGACCCGCGGGCAAGGTCGGCGTCCACCCGGCGGCGCAGCCAGATCGCCTGGGCAAGCTGCTTGCGCCGGTTGGCGATGGCCGCGCGCATCACCGCGTCGCGGTCCCTTGCCCCGTGCGGCGCCTTCGATTTCAGGTGCACCCCAATCAGGCGAAGGCTCCGCGCCCCGCCCGCGGACGCCAGCGCCACCTCGAGCGGCGGCTTGGAGAAGGCGACCCGATCCACCCGGTCGTCTATGTCGAGGTCGATCCGGAACGGCTGGTCGAAGCGCGGCGGCTCTCCGTCCTCATCGGAGAGGCCCCCGCGCGGATCGTGCCGCGCGGTGACCGCGTCGGGATCGTAAAGCAGCGCGATCTCCTGCCGGGTGTCGTTGGCGAACCCCATCAGCGCCCGGCGCGTGCGCAGCCCGTAGATCGCGGCGAAGGATTCCAGCGCCCTGACCCCGTCACGCCCCCGGTGCGCCGCGGGCGCCTCCACCACGAGCACCGCGTCGGCGTCGAGCGCGGTGAACACGATGCCGAGGGCCGTGGCCTGCTCGAAGCGCGTGACGCCGCGGCGGCCCGAGCGCGCGTCGTCGGCGAGAAGCCCGCCCTCGTCGTCGAAAAGCGCATCGAACCACTCCACGTTGTAGGTGGCCAGGCGCATGGCTCAGGCCCTGCGCTCGCTGATCTCTTCCCAGGCGCGGTTGATGTCCTGCATCCGCCGCTCGGCGAGCCGGATCGCCTCCTCGGGCACGCCACGTGCGACCATCCGGTCCGGATGCGTCTCGCGCACGAGCGCGCGCCAGGCCGCGCGCGCCTCCTCGCGCGAGGCGTCGGGCGCGAGACCCAGAACGGCGTAGGGGTCGCGCATGCCGTCCTCGGGCACGAAGCGCGCGCGCAGCGCCGCGAACTGCGGCCCGGAGAGCCCGAAGATCTGCGCCACACGCCGCAGGAACCGGTCCTCGCCCGGGTGATAGGCCCCGTCGGCCAGCGCGATGTGAAAGAGCCCCTCCATCAGGTCGCACAGCGTGGCGATCTCGTCGCCGAACATGTTGCGGATGCGCTGCGCGTAGTGTTCGTAGCCCGCCACGTCCTGCCGGGCGAGATTGAACACGCGCGCCGCCTCGCGCTCATCCTCCCGGGCGATCTGGAACACCTCCCGGAACGCGGCGACCTCGTCGCGCGTGCCCTGACCGTCGGCCTTGGCCATCTTCGCGCCGAGCGCGATCACGGCGATGGTGAACCCCACGCTGCGATCCGGCGGCGTCTTCAGCCGGTCGAAGACGTCGGCGAGGCTCTCCCCCTGACGGAGCGCCTTCAGCGCGTCGGAGATGCGGTTCCAGATGGACATGAGCGATCCTAACGCGGGCGCGCGACGGTGTCAGGCGGATCCGTGAAGGCGTTTCCGCATCAGCACGAGATCGTGCCAGCGCCCGAACTTCCAGCCCACTTCGGGCAGCACCGCGACATGCTCGAAGCCGAGCGCGGCGTGGAAGGCCACGCCGTCGGGGTTGGCCCCGCTGATCCCGGCCCAGAGGCTGCACATGCCGGCCGCCCGCGCATGGGTTTCCAGCGCGGTCATGAGCGCGCGGCCCGCGCCGCGGCCCCGCGCCATGGGCGCGAGCATGATCGAGTGCTCCATCGTGCGGGCGTAGCCCGGCCCGTTGCGAAACTGGAAATAGGTTGCGAAACCGAGCAGCGCGCCCGCTTCCTCGGCCACGACGAAGGCGCCGCCACGCGCCGCGATATCGGCGGCGATCCGGGCCTCCGTCTTCTCCTCGGTGGTGAAGGTTATGGCCGTGTCGCGGATCACCGCGTTCCAGATCGCCGCGACGGGCGCGGCATCCCCGACCCTTGCCGCACGCACGATCATGCCAGCTGCCGCACCCCGCGCGGCGTGTCGATCCGCGCCCGAAGCCCGGGCCGCCCTTCCCGGAACGCGATGCGCGGGTCGTCGAGATGGGGCGCGAGCCGCGCGGCGAGCGCCTCGGCCTCCGGGTGGCACAGATGGAGCGCGCGAAGCCCGCACCCGCTTTCGGCGAGGCGATCCGCCGCGCGCGGCCCCTGCCATTCAATGAGCGCCGGGAAGAGGCCATCCCATGCCGCAAGCCCGTTCTCCGGCACGGCCATGCGCCAGCGCAGGTCGCCGCGGGCCAGGTCCACCGCCTGCCCCGCCTCGGGCAGCGCGGCCAGCGCCGCGTCGAGGTCCGCGACCCGGCAGATCCACGCCTGAAGCCGGGCCGGGCCATGGAACCCGTCCAGGCCGAACCAGCGGGGGCGGGCCGGCGGCGGCGCCTCGGGGTCCCCGGCGATCGCCTCGAGGTATTCCGCGGGCCCGAGCGACAGCAGACGGTTCCACGTCGCGAAGCTCGCGTGCCGCCCGCCGCCCGAAAGCGGCGCGCCAAGCGCCGCTTCCACATGCGCCGCGGCCGCGCCGAGCGTCTCGCCCGCCACCGCGAGATGGTCGAATTCGAGCGTCACCATCATGTCCCCCATGGCCCCGGCCCGCCGGCACCCGCGCGGGCGCGGATGCCCCGCCGCTTCGGCGCGTCAGGCCGCCTCGCCGTTGCGCGCCTTGCGGATCAGGTCCAGGATGTCCTTCGCCGCATCGGGGATGTTGGTGCCCGGCCCGAAGATGGCCTTCACGCCCGACGTCCTGAGGAACTCGTAGTCCTGCTGCGGGATCACCCCGCCGCAGATCACCAGCACATCGCCCGCGCCCTTCTCGCGCAGCGCGTCCACGAGTTGCGGCGCGAGCGTCCGGTGGCCCGCCGCCTGGGACGACACGCCCACGACATGCACGTCGTTGTCGATCGCGTCCTGGGCGGCCTCCTCGGGGGTCTGGAACAGCGGCCCCACATCCACGTCGAAGCCGATGTCGGCGAAGGCCGTGGCGATCACCTTCGCGCCCCGGTCATGTCCGTCCTGCCCCATCTTGACCACGAGCATGCGCGGGCGGCGGCCCTCCTCGTCGGCGAAATCCTCGACCGCCTTCTGGATCGCCGCGAAGCCCTCGTCGCCCTCGTAGGCCTTTCCGTAGACGCCCGCCAGCGTCTTCACCTCGGCCCGGTGGCGGCCGAACACCTTCTCCATCGCCATGCTGATCTCTCCCACGGTGGCCCGGGCGCGCGCGGCCTCCACCGCCGCGCCGAGCAGGTTGCCGCCCTCGCCGGCCGCGCGCTCGACCTCGGCCAGCGCCGCGTCGCAGGCAGCCTGGTCGCGCGCGGCGCGCACCGTCTCCAGCCGCGCGATCTGGCTTTCGCGCACCTTCGCGTTGTCGATGGCGAGGATGTCCAGATCCTCCTCGTGCGGCAGCCGGTACTTGTTGACCCCGACCACGACCTGCTCGCCCCGGTCGATCATCGCCTGCCGGGTGGCCGCGGTCTCCTCGATGCGCAGCTTGGGCATGCCGGAGATCACCGCCTCCGTCATGCCGCCCATGTCGTCGATCTCCGCGATGATCGCGCGGGCCTTCTCGGCGAGATCGTGGGTCAGCTTCTCGACGTAATAGGAACCCGCCAGCGGATCGACGACATTGGTGACGCCCGTCTCCTCCTGCAGGATGAGCTGCGTGTTCCGCGCGATCCGGGCCGAGAACTCGGTGGGCAGGGCCATCGCCTCGTCGAGCGCGTTGGTGTGCAGCGACTGCGTCCCGCCGAGGACGGCCGAAAGCGCCTCGTAGGCGGTGCGCACGACGTTGTTGTAGGGGTCCTGCTCGGCCAGGCTCACGCCCGAGGTCTGGCAGTGGGTGCGCAGCATCTTGGAGCGCGGGTCCTGCGCGCCCAGCTCCTCCATGATCCCGTGCCAGAGCAGCCGCGCGGCGCGCAGCTTGGCGATCTCCATGAAGAAGTTCGTCCCGATCGCAAAGAAGAACGACAGCCGCGGCGCGAAGCGGTCGATGTCCATCCCGCGCGCCATCGCCGCCTTCACGTATTCCTTGCCGTCGGCGAGCGTGAAGGCCAGCTCCTGCACGAGGTTCGCGCCGGCCTCCTGCATGTGGTAGCCGGAAATCGAGATCGAGTTGAAGCGCGGCATCTCGTTCATCGTGTACTCGATGATGTCGGCCACGATGCGCATGGAGGGCTCGGGCGGATACACGTAGGTGTTCCGCACCATGAACTCCTTCAGGATGTCGTTCTGGATCGTGCCCGAGAGCACGGAGCGGTCGTGACCCTGTTCCTCGCCGGTGACGATGAAGTTGGCCAGCGTCGGGATCACCGCGCCGTTCATCGTCATCGAGACCGACACCTTGTCGAGAGGGATACCGTCGAAGAGGATCTTCATGTCCTCCACGCTGTCGATCGCCACACCCGCCTTGCCGACATCGCCGACCACGCGCGGGTGATCGCTGTCATAGCCGCGATGGGTGGCGAGGTCGAAGGCGACCGAGACGCCCTGCTGCCCCGCGGCCAGCGCCTTGCGGTAGAAGGCGTTCGAGTCCTCCGCGGTGGAGAAGCCCGCGTATTGCCGGATCGTCCAGGGGCGGCCGGCATACATCGTGGCCCGGGGGCCGCGCACGAAGGGCTCGAAGCCGGGCATCGCGCCCAGATGGTCCAGCCCCTCGAGATCCTGCTCGGTGTAGACCGGCTCGACCGCGATGCCCTCGAGCGTGTCCCAGGTCAGATCCGAAAGCGGCCGGCCCTTCAGCTCCTTCTCGGCGAGCGCGCGCCAGGCGTCCTTCTTGCTGGTCATGTCGTGGTCCTCATCTTTCGCGGCGCGCCGGAGCGCCCGGTTCTTTCGGGGAAAAAATCGCCCGTGCGTCACTAGGGGGTTTCGCAATTTCTCGAGCGCCGACTATATCTCCGGCGACAGGAGTGACCATGACCCGAATAGCCGCCATCATCCTCGCCGCGCTCGCGGCGCATCCCGTGACAGCGCAGCAGGCCGACGCCGCGCAGTCCGAAACCGCCGTAGAAACGGCGGAAGCCTCGATCATCCGCGACGGCACCGACCTGACGCTCGAGGAATTTCTCTGGGTGGCCCGCCCCGTCGTCGTGTTCGCCGACAGCCCGAACGATCCGCGCTTCGTCCAGCAGATGGAGGAGATCCGCGCCCGAGAGGAGGCGCTGGCATACCGCGACGTCGTGGTGCTTACCGATACCGATCCGTCCGCGCGCTCGGCGCTGCGCCGGGAACTGCGCCCGCGCGGCTTCATGCTGGCGATCATCGGCAAGGACGGCACGCTGATCACGCGCAAGCCGTTGCCGTGGGATGTGCGCGAGATCACCGCCTCCATCGACAAGCTGCCGCTCCGCCAGCAGGAAGTCCGCGAGCAGGGCGCGGCCGGCGGGACGCGTCGGGGCTGCGCGGCGGGCTCACTCGACCTCCATGATCACGTCGTCCACGGCGAGGCTGTCGCCCGCCGCGGCGTTGATCTTCGCGACCACCGCCTTGCGCTCGGCGCGCAGGATGTTCTCCATCTTCATGGCCTCGACGGTGCAGAGCGCCTGGCCTTCCTGGACCTCCTGCCCCACCTCCACGTCGACCTTCATGATCAGTCCAGGCATGGGACAGAGCAGCATGCGGGAGGTGTCGGGCGGCGCCTTCTCGGGCATGCGCCGCGCAAGCTCGGCCTGCCGCGGGGTGCGCACATGCACCTTGAGGTCGGCGCCGCGGAGCCGAAGCCGGTAGCCGCCCGAGATCTTGGCCACCTTCATCACCAGGGGCGCGCCGTCCACCGTCATCTCGGCAAGCGGGTCGCCCGGCGTCCAGCCGCCCGAGACGCGATGCGCCTGCCCGTCGGTGAAGCTGACCGTCGCGCCCTCCCGGTCGGCCTCCACGCGCGCGGCGTAATCCGCGCCCTGCAGCGTCACCACCCAGTCGGCGCCCACCTTGCGCTCGTGGTTGTCCATCCGTCCCGAGATGCGGGTGCGCCGGATCTCTGCCACGCGGTACATCGCGGCGGCGGCCGCGGCGACGCGGCGCAGCTGGTCCTCGGGCAAGTGCACGCCGGCGAAGCCGTCGGGCCATTCCTCGGCGATGAAGGCCGTCGTCATCTCGCCCGCCACGAATTTCGGATGATCCATCACCGCCGAGAGGAAGGGCAGATTGTGGCCGATCCCCTCGACCTCGAAGGCGTCGAGCGCGTTGCGCATCCCCTCGATCGCCTCGAGGCGCCTGTGCCCCCAGGTGCAGAGCTTGGCGATCATCGGGTCGTAGAACATCGAGATCTCGCCGCCCTCGAACACGCCGGTGTCGTTGCGCACCACGGCGCCTTCCACGGCAAGCTCGGCGGGCGGGCGGTAGCGGGTCAGCCGCCCGATCGAAGGCAGGAAGTTGCGGTAGGGATCTTCCGCGTAAAGCCGGCTTTCGATGGCCCAGCCATTGAGCCTGACATCCGACTGCGCGATCTTCAGCGGCTCTCCGGCCGCGACGCGGATCATCTGCTCCACGAGGTCGATCCCGGTGATGAGCTCGGTGACCGGGTGCTCCACCTGCAGGCGCGTGTTCATCTCGAGGAAGTAGAAGTTCTTCTGCCCGTCCACGATGAACTCGACCGTGCCGGCGGAGGTGTAGCCCACCGCCTGGGCAAGCGCGACCGCCTGCTCGCCCATCTTCCGGCGCGTCTCCTCGTCGAGGAAGGGCGAGGGCGCCTCCTCGATCACCTTCTGGTTGCGGCGCTGGATCGAGCACTCGCGCTCGCCCAGGTAGATGCAGTTGCCGTGCTGGTCGGCGAGAACCTGGATCTCGATGTGGCGCGGCTGGGTGACGAACTTCTCGATGAAGATCCGGTCGTCGCCGAATGAGCTGGCCGCCTCGTTCCTGGAGGACTGGAAGCCCTCGCGTGCCTCCTCGTCCGTCCAGGCGATGCGCATGCCCTTGCCGCCGCCGCCGGCGCTGGCCTTGATCATCACCGGGTAGCCGATGTCGGAAGAGATACGCACCGCCTCCTCGGCATCCTCGATGAGGCCCATGTATCCCGGCACCGTGTTCACGTCGGCCTCCTGGGCGATCTTCTTCGAGGTGATCTTGTCGCCCATCGCCTCGATCGCGCCCTTGGGCGGGCCGATGAACGCCACGCCCGCCTGCGCCAGCGCGTCGGCGAATTTCGGGTTCTCGGACAGGAAGCCGTAGCCCGGATGCACCGCCTCGGCGCCGGTCGCGCGGATCGCCTCCATGATCCTGTCGATCACGATGTAGGACTGGTTGGCCGGCGGCGGGCCGATATGCACGGCCTCGTCGGCCATTTCCACGTGCAGCGCGTTCTTGTCCGCGTCCGAATAGACCGCGACCGTCGCGATGCCCATCTCGCGGGCCGTCTTGATGACCCGGCAGGCGATCTCACCCCGGTTCGCGATCAGGATCTTCTTGAACATGCGCTATCCCTTCCGGTCTTTCATGGCCGGCGCCCGGGCGCCGGTATCGCTGAACGCAAAAAGGACCACCGGGGCGGCGGCGGCCCCGCTGGTCCCGGTATCGATTGGACGGGTCGCGGCGTGGCCGCGCCCGGTGTCAGCAGCGCTCTGGGAAGCGCTGGCAATAGGCGACGGAGCCGGCCGCACCGATCGCGGCGCCGGTGAGCGCCTCGCCGAAGAGCACTTCGCCGGCGACGGCGCCGCCCGCGGCGCCAGTGACGCCCTGTTCGAGCGGGGTGTCGCCGCACGCGGCCACGAGGGCGACGCCTGCAAGGGCCATGGCCCGGAACGCATTTCGCATGTGTTCGCTTCCTTATCGTTGACTGCTACGCGCGCCATTGATGCCCCAACGGCACGCCCGCGTGCAAGACTTTGCCGGCGCGCCGCGCCGCGCTCGGCAGCTTCCCGCGCGTCGGGAAAAAATCCGGGCGGCCGCTCCGGGGGGAGAGCGGTCCGCCCGTCAGGGGAAGGGTAGCCCGGGCCCGCGGCCGCGTTCCGCGACGCAAGCGTTTCCCGTGCAGATTGCATAGATCCGCCGAACGCCGCGCACCGCAAGCGCGATGTTCCGGTGCGGCAACATTCGGCCGCAACCCGCCGAGATCGGGACCGGATGCGCGGGATCATGCCCATGGGTTGTCCTCGAACGCCTCGGGGAAGGCGCGTCGCGCCGCCGTCTCATCAAGCACGAGCCGCGCGTCGTAATCGGCCGGATCGAAAGGATCGTCGGCGGGAAGCACTTCTCGGCCGAAAAGCCAGCTGAGACGACCGGCATCGAGGTTGCCGCGCGGAAAGGGCGTGTCGCCGAAATGATGCCACAGCGCGGCGACGAAGGCCGTGTCGGCGCGGCGGTCGGCCGGCCTGCGGTCCGCGTGGCGTTCGCGGCGGATGATCGCGGTGGCGCCCTTCGGGTTCGCCCGCCGGATGGTGAACTGGTAATCGGTGCCGGGCAGCCGGCCGGGAAAGCCCCGGTGCTTCAGCATGGCCGCCCCCGCGTCGGGGCGGCCATGCCGCGTGCGAGCGTGGCGTCAGGTGCCGGCGCCCGTCTGCTGGTTGTTCTGGTTCTGATTTTCGTTCTGGTTCCGGTTCTGGTTCTGGCCGGGCGCGGTACCGGGGGTTTCGGGCGTCTCCGGTGTCCGGGTTCCGTTACCGTTACCCGGCTGGCCGGGCGTGCGCTGGCCCACGGGGATGCAGACGATCTGACCGCTCGCGGTGCTCGAAACGGCGTATCCGTCCGGGCAGCTCGCGCCGCCGAACTTGTCGAATGTCGGTTGAACGTAGACGGGCTGGGGCGCGGCTTGCTGCTGCTGCTGTCCGCAGGCGGCGAGGCCGGCACAGAGCGCGGCGGTAACGATGAGGGACCTGATATGAGCCATTTGACATCCTCCGGAATGGCGATGAGCGAAGTACCGCACGGCTTCGCTTGCGCACAGAAAGGATGCTCAGCCCGCCGTGGCGGTGAAGGCGGGACGGACCCATGGGCCCGTCCCGAAGCCGGCTTACTTGTACTTGCCGGTGCTGGTCGGTTCCTGCGTGATCGGCTCGGGCTCGACCACGATGAACTCTTCCTGCTGCTGCTGCTGGCCGCAGGCCGCGATGACGGCGGTGAAGCCGAAAAGTGCGCACAGCTTGACGATCTTGGCCATTTGTTACTCCTGTTTACGTTTATAGCGCGCCGACGCACCAACTTGTCCGCCGAACACGCCGGAGAGGCACGGGTCACCTCCGGGCAACCTTGGTGCAAATTACGGCAATCCATGAAGGAATCATATGCCGCATGCGCGATGCGCCGGGGTTGTGGCCCGAATGTCGCATCCGCGTCCGAAAAGCCGCGAAAAACCACCAGATCTTGAGGGCACATCAAAAAGCCTCCCAGATGCAGCGATCTTCGGCGACCGTGTAGGACTCGAAGAATTGCGCCACGCTGGCATCCCGCGCGCCGAATTCCACGAGCTTTTCCGACAGGCTGACGACCACCCTGGGACGCTCCGGCCCGGCGTCGCGCAGATCCGGCACGGCGACCGACTCGCACAGATGCGCCATGTCGGCCATGCGGGTTTCGAAGTCGAGCGTCGCGGCCTTCGGGGCCAGGAAACGGTATCGCAGGACCGGCCCCTCGGCCATCATCTCCTCGATGATCTCGATCCGCGTGACCGGCTGGCCCGAGGGCACCGGCACGGTGCCCTCCGCGGCCGCGACGCCCGCCGCCGCGATCATCAAGAGCGCCGGGCGCATCACCGGGCCGGCCCATACGCGGTCCATCGCGCCCGGCGCACCGGGCAGGCGAGCAGCTCGGCAAGCCGCGCCTCGACGCTGGCACGGGGAAGCGGGCCATCCACCCGGCCGCCCGCGACGACCCGAAGCCCCTGCCCCTCCGGCGCGATCTCGACGCTCGGCGCGAAGCCGCGCAGCCGGCGCAGGGCCCGCCAGACGTCCTGGCGCACCGCGCGCGCCAGGCGCGGGGCCGAGACGCGGGGCATCCGGCAGCTGGCCGCTACATCCCAGCGCACGGGCAGGCGCCGCGCCAGCACGAAGCGATCGCCCTCGAAGGCGCCGTGCCAGCCCGCGCGGCTCATCGGGCGCCCCCCGGCACGGCCGGGCGCCGCAGGCCATCGCGGGCGGGGGTCTTCGAAGCGGCAAGACGCATCGGAACGCTCAAAGCGGAATGTTGTCGTGCTTCTTCCAGGGCGTTTCCACCTTCTTGTTGCGCAGGCTCGCGAAGGCGCGGGCGACGCGCATCCGGGTGGAGCGGGGCTGGATCACCTCGTCGATGAAGCCGCGCTCGGCCGCCACGAAGGGGTTGGCGAAGCGGTCCTCGTAATCCTGGGTGCGCCGGGCGATCTTGTCGGGGTCGCCGAGTTCGGAGCGGTAGAGGATCTCCACCGCGCCCTTGGCGCCCATCACCGCGACCTCGGAGGTGGGCCAGGCGTAGTTGAAATCGCCGCGCAGGTGCTTCGACGCCATGACGACGTAGGCACCGCCATAGGCCTTGCGGGTGATCACGGTGACCTTGGGCACCGTCGCCTGCCCATAGGCGAAGAGAAGCTTCGCGCCATGCTTGATGATGCCGTCGTATTCCTGCTTGGTTCCCGGCAGGAAGCCCGGCACGTCCACGAAGGTCAGAAGCGGGATCTCGAAGGCGTCGCAGAAGCGCACGAAGCGCGCGGCCTTGCGCGCCGAGTCGATGTCGAGGCAGCCGGCCAGCACCATCGGCTGGTTCGCCACCACGCCGACCGTCCGCCCCTCCAGCCGGATGAAACCCGTGATGATGTTCTTCGCGAAATCCTCCTGGATCTCATAGAAATCCGCCTCGTCCGCGACCTTCAGGATCAGCTCCTTCATGTCGTAGGGCGTGTTGGCGTTTTCCGGCACCAGCGTGTCGAGCGAGGGCTCCACGCGCTTGGGATCGTCGAAGAAGGGCCTGACGGGCGTCCCGGCGCGGTTGTTGAGCGGCAGGAAATCCACGAGCCGCCGAACCTCCGCCAGCGCCTCCACGTCGTTCTCGAAGGCGCCGTCGGCGACCGAGGATTTCCGCGTGTGGGTGGTCGCGCCGCCCAGTTCCTCCGCCGTGACATGCTCGTTCGTCACCGTCTTGACCACGTCGGGGCCGGTCACGAACATGTAGGAGGAATCCTTCACCATGAAGATGAAGTCGGTCATGGCCGGCGAATAGACCGCCCCGCCCGCGCAGGGGCCCATGATGACGCTGATCTGCGGGATGACGCCCGAGGCGAGGATGTTGCGGTCGAAGACGTCGCCGTATCCCGCGAGGCTGTCCACGCCCTCCTGGATGCGTGCGCCGCCCGAATCCTTGATGCCGATGACGGGCGCGCCGTTCTGGATCGCCATGTCCATGATCTTCACGATCTTCATGGCATGGGTCGCGGACAGCGAGCCGCCCAGCACGGTGAAGTCCTGCGCGAAGACATAGACCTGGCGGCCGTTGACCGTGCCCCAGCCCGTGACGACGCCGTCGCCGTAGGGCTTGGAATCCTCCATTCCGAAATCCGTGCAGCGATGCGTGACGAACATGTCGAACTCTTCGAAGCTGCCCTCGTCGAGCAGCAGTTCGATACGCTCGCGGGCCGTCAGCTTGCCCTTGGCATGCTGGTTGTCGATCCGCGCCTGGCCTCCACCGAGACGCGCCTCGCCGCGGCGGGTCTCGAGTTCCTGCAGGATGTCCTTCATCACGCCTCCCCTTCGTGCCGGTTCGGCAGACCTTAACGATGGGCCGCCCGGCGAAAAAGGAAAAACGGGCAAATTTGCAAAGCCACGCAAAGGGCTGTGCGCAAACATGCAAATCGGCAAAGAGCGCGACCCCCGGCAGTCGGGCGATGGACATTCATGCGGCGCGGGCCTAACCGGTATGGCATGCCCGCCCTTCCCGAGGTCCGGTTCCTGTCCCGGACGACGCCACCACACCTCTTCACGCTCATCACGCTGACCGGCATGTCCGCGATGGCGATGAACGTGTTTCTGCCCAGCCTGCCCTCCATGGCCGAGCATTTCCGCACCTCCTCCGCGGTGATCGGGCTTTCGGTCGGCCTCTACCTCGCGGTCAGCGCGGTGATCCAGGTGCTGGTGGGGCCGATCGCGGACAATCTGGGCCGGCGCCCGGTGGTGCTCGCGGGCCTCGCCATCTTCTGCGTCGCCACGCTGGGCTGCATCTGGGCGCCCAACGCGACCGTCTTCCTGGTCTTCCGGATGATCCAGGCCAGCGCCGCCGTCGGCATGGTTCTCGGCCGCGCCGTGGTGCGCGACATGGTCCCGGCAGAGCGCGCCGGCTCCATGATCGCCTTCGTGACCATGGGCATGGCGGTGGTGCCGATGATCAGCCCCGCGATCGGCGGCTTCCTCGACGCGGCCTTCGGCTGGCAGGCGAATTTCTGGCTGCTCTTCTGGATGGGCGCGGCCGTGCTGGCGCTGGTCTGGCTCGACCTCGGCGAGACCGGCCAGCGCGGCGAGATCAGCCTCGCCGCGCAGTTCCGCCAATACCCCGAGCTTCTGCGAGCGCCGCGCTTCTGGGGCTACAGCGTCGCCTCGGCGCTCGGTTCGGGCGCCTTTTTCGCCTATCTCGGCGGCGGTCCCTTCGTGGGCACCGAGGTCTACGGCCTCAGCCCGCAGGAACTCGGCCTCTACTTCGGCGCCCCGGCGGTGGGCTACTTCCTGGGCAATTTCCTGTCGGGCGTGGCCTCGGTGCGCTTCGGGATCAACGCCATGGTGCTCTGGGGCACGGCCTGCGTCACGCTGGGATGCGCGGCCTCGCTGGCGGTCGTGCTCGCCGGGGCGTCCTCGGCGGCCAGCTTCTTCGGCTTCATGTTCTTCGTGGGTCTCGGCAACGGGATGTCGATCCCCAACGCCACGGCGGGAATGCTGTCGGTGCGCCCGCATCTCGCGGGCTCGGCCAGCGGCCTGGGCGGCGCGATCATGATCGGCGGCGGCGCGGCGCTTTCCGCGCTGGCTGGCCTCGCCCTCGGCCCCGGCTCCAGCGCGGCGCCGCTTCTGGTCATCATGGGCGGCTCGGCGGCGCTCGGCGTCGCCGCAATCCTCTACGTCATCCGCCGCGAGCGACAGCTCGGGATCTGATCGGGGTTGGCAGGACGGCTTTGCAAAGCTATCGCTGGGAAACGCGAAGCTGCAAATCCTCCCGCGCCGCCACGAGTCGCCGCCCATGCCGCCCAGAAAGCTTTTCGCAGGCGCGAAACTGCGCGAGATCCGCACCCGGATGGATCTCACCCAGAAAGCGTTCGCCGCGAAACTCGGCGTGTCGCTGCCCTATCTCAACCAGATGGAGAACAACAATCGCCCGCTTTCCACCACGGTGGTGCTGGCGCTGGCCGAGGAATTCGGCTTCGACGTAACCGAACTCGGCTCGGGCGAAGCCGAGCGGCTGGTCTCGGACATGCGCGAGGCGCTGGCCGATCCGGTCTTCGCCGATCCGCCGCCGGTGGCCGATCTCCGCCTCGCGGCGTCGAACGCACCCGCCCTCGCCCGCACCTTCCTCGGGCTTCACCGCGCCTATCGCGAGGTGCATGAGCGCCTCGCCTCCCTCGACGAGGCGCTGGGGCGCGAGGATGCGCGCGTCCGGCCCTCGCCCTGGGAGGAAGTGCGCGACTTCTTCCACTATTGCGACAACTACATCGACGCGGTGGACCGCGCCGCCGAGCGGTTCGCGGGCGGCGACGCGATGGCCGGACCCGCGCGCGCCGAGGCGCGGCTGGCGGAGGCCGGCGTGACCGTCACGCGCGAGGACACCGACGGGTTGCGGCAGTACGATGCCGCAACGAAGCGGCTGGTGCTGTCGTCGCGCGCCGCGCCCGAGACGCAGACGTTCCAGATGCTTCTTCAGCTGGCGCTGCTCACGCAGAGCCCCTTGCTGGAGGCGACACTCGATCTTGCGCGCTTCCGCACGGGCGAGGCCCGCGACATCGCCAAGATCGGGCTCGCCAACTACTTCGCCGGCGCCGCGATGATGCCCTATGGCGCCTTCCTCGCGACCGCCCAGCGGACGCGCCACGATCTCGAGCTCCTCGCGCATCGCTTCGGCGCCTCGATCGAGCAGGTGGCGCACCGCCTCGCCACGCTTCAGCGTCCCGGCGCGAAGGGAATCCCGTTCTTCTTCGTGCGCGTCGATCAGGCCGGCACGATCACCAAGCGCCATTCGGCCACCCGACTTCAGTTCGCGCGCTTCGGCGGCGCCTGCCCGCTCTGGAACGTGCACCGCGCCTTCGAGACGCCGGGGCGTTTCCTGCGCCAGCTCGCCGAGACGCCGGACGGCGTGCGCTACATCTCGCTCGCGCGCGACGTCTCGAAGCCGGGCGGGCGCTTCGGCGCGCCGACGCGCCGCTTCGCCATCGCGCTGGGTTGCGAGGTGGCGCATGCGGGCGCGCTCGTCTACGCCGACGATCTCGACGTGGAGAACGCCCGTGCCTTCGAGCCCATCGGCATCTCCTGCCGGATCTGCGAGCGCACGGAGTGCCACCAGCGCGCGGTTCCCCCGCTCGAGCGGCGGCTGCGCGTGGACCCCGACCGGCGCGGCGTCCTGCCCTATCACGTGGAGTGAGACGTCAGCGGTCGGGCAAGGCGGCATCGGCCGGAGCGCCATATTGCCGCCAGAAACGCCTGCCATTGTGGCGGCATGAACAGTCAGGCCGAAATTCCGGGCGCGGGCGATCCGAGCCCGCTGCGCCAATGGGGCGCCTGGGCCGTGCTGGCCGGCGTGGCGGGCCTCGTGCTCGTCTTCGTCCAGATCGTTGGCCCCACCCTCGAGCCCACGCCATCGGTGGGCGCGCAGATCGGCGAGATCGCGGGAGAGATCAGGCGATCCGCCTGGCGCTCCTTTTTCGGCCTGTCCGCGCCCGAGCCGGAGCCATCTGCCGTCACGGCATGGGCCGCACTCGCCATCGCGGCACCGCTTCTGGGTATCGCAGCACTCGTCCTGGCCGCGATTTCGGCCATCGCGCGCGAGAATCGGCGCTATGCGGCCTACGGCGCCAGCCTCGGCGCCGCCGCGATCACCTTCCAGTTCATCTGGCTGGTGGCGCTTCTGATCGCCTGCGTCGTGCTGCTCGTCGCGATCATCGAGAACATGGGCGACATCTTCGGCATCTGAGCGGTCGCGGGTCAGCGCCGCCATCGCAGGTCCTCCCCGCGACGACGCGCCGGCAGGCAGGCGTCAGGCCTCGGTTCCGGCCTTCAGGTAGGCGTAGATCTCGTCCTTGAGCCCCGCGCGCTCCTTGCGCAGCTGCATCTCGGCCAGTTCTTCCACCGGTTCCACATTGGTCTCGGCGCGGTGCACCTGCCGGTTGAGGTCGTGATAGCGGTCGGCAAGCTTGGCGAAATGCGCGTCCGACTGCTTGAGCGCGCTGATCTTCTCTGCGAATTCCGGAAATTCTTCGTGCAGCTCGTGCGGCGTATGGGACATCTCTTGCGTCTCCTCCTTGTCCTTGGGCTGGCGGCCAGCCTAGGCACGGGGACCTCGTCCAGCCTTGACCTCGATCAAGCGCGCAGGAGCTATCGCATGGCCCGTCGCCAGCCCGCGGCGCGCGCCTCCTGCTCCGAGCAGAACCAGCGCTCTCCACGGCGCTCGCTGATGCGGGTGGCCGCGTAGTCGCGCTGACCGGGGACGTGGTAGATCCGCTCGCCGTCGCCGGCGATGTTGCCCTTGATGCGGCAGCGTGCGGAGCCCGCCTCGGGTCGGGGCGGAGTGGCGCGCCTGTGGGCTTCCGGCGGCACGAAGCGGCTGGCGTGGAGGCCCCGCCCCGCGCGCGCCGCCTCGCGCTCTGCGGGGACGTAGTCGCGCGAGTAGCGCCGGTAGGCGACCGCCACGCCCTCGGCGACGAGCATCGCCCCGATATCCCGGCCGCCCATGTCGCAGCGCGCCACGATCCGGCCATACCGGTCCTGGTCGCGCTCTGCGCAGACGGCGCGCCGGCCCTCGAGGCGCGCGCGCGCCTCGCGCGACGCCCAGGCGCCGTACGCCCACTCTCGCCCGTCGGCGCGGCGGCAGGTCTGGTCGTGCTCGGGGGCGTCGATCCCGTGCAGCCGCACCGTCGCCCCGTCCACGCGGAGCGTGTCCGCGTCGATCACCTGAACGATGCCCGCGGGCCCGGCCGAGGCCCGGAAGCCCGGGACCGCGCCGGCAAGAGCGACGAGGGCCAGAACAAGAATGGAACGAATTCTTAACATTCCGTTAATCTCGCGGGACAAGCCCGCGGGATCAAGCGGTTGTCGCGACCATGCTTAACGCTGCGCGGTGCGCCAGCCGGGATGGATCCATGGGGCGCGGTTGTCGCGCGGCAGCGGATCGCGCCCGAGCACATGATCGGCCATCTTCTCGCCCACGAGAATCGACGGAGCGTTGGTGTTGCCGTTCGTGATCCGCGGAAAGACCGAGCTGTCAGCCACCCGAAGCGCGTCCACCCCGATCACCCGTCCCTCGGGATCGACCACCGCGCCGGGATCGTCGCGGCGCCCCATCCGTGCCGTGCCGCAAGGGTGATAGGCGCTTTCGACATGCTCGCGGATGAACCCGTCGAGCGCGTCGTCGCTCTGCGCCGCCGCGCCCGGCTGGATCTCGTGGCGGACGAAGGGCGCGAAGGCGGGCTGGGCGAAGATTTCGCGGGTCAGGCGGATGCAGGTGCGGAAATCCGCCCAGTCCTGCGGTTCGCTCATGTAGTTGAAGAGGATGCGCGGCGGCGTCTCGGGGTCGGCGCCCTGCAGCGTGACCGACCCGCGCGCGGCCGAGCGCATCGGCCCGACATGGGCCTGAAAGCCGTGCCCCTCGGCCGCCGCCTGACCATCGTAGCGCACTGCGATGGGCAGGAAGTGGTACTGGATGTCGGGGTATTCCACCCCCGCGCGCGAGCGGATGAAGGCCGCGCTCTCGAACTGGTTCGAGGCGCCCGGGCCCCTGCGCGTGAAAAGCCAGCGCGCGCCCACCCACGCCTTGCCCGGCAGGTTCCAGTAGGAATAAAGGCTCACCGGCCGGCTGGCCGCCATCTGGATATAGAGTTCCAGATGGTCCTGAAGGTTGGCGCCCACCCCGGGCCGGTCCGCGACCACCCCGATCCCGTGCTCGGCGAGATGCGCCGCCGGACCGATCCCGGAAAGCATCAGCAATTTCGGCGTGTTGATCGAAGAGGCGGCGAGGATCACCTCGCGGCGGGCGCGGATCACGTCCACGCGGCCGCCGCGTGACACCTCCACGCCGGTGGCGCGGCCCTCCTCGATGACCACGCGGCGGGCGAAGGCGCGCACCAGATCGCAGCCGTCGCGCCGCAGGGCGGGCTTCAGGTAGGCGTTGGCCGCCGACCAGCGCTGCCCGCGCCAGATCGTGGCCTCCATCGCGCCGAAGCCTTCCTGCTTCTCGCCGTTGTAATCCTGGGTGGTCTCGTAGCCCGCCTGCCGGCCGGCCTCGACGAAGGCGCGGGTGAGCGGGTTGTCGCGCCGCCCGCGGCTGACGTGCAGCGGGCCGTCCGTCCCGCGCCAGTCCGGATCGCCGCCATGGCCGCCGTCGTGCCAGGTTTCCATCCGGCGGAAATAGGGAAGAACATCGGCATAGGACCAGCCCTGCGCGCCGGTCTCGGCCCAGTGGTCGTAATCGCGCGCATGGCCGCGGACATAGACCATGCCGTTGATCGAGGAGGACCCCCCGACCACCTTGCCCCGCGGGCAGGCGAGGCGTCGCCCGCCCAGATGCGGCTCGGGTTCGGTCCGGTAGCCCCAGTCATAGCGCGCCATGTTCATCGGAAAGCTGAGCGCGCCCGGCATCTGGATCAGAGGCCCGGCATCCGTGCCGCCATGCTCGATCACGAGCACCGAGGCGCCCGCCTCCGCCAGCCGCCACGCCATGGCACAGCCGGCGCTGCCCGCCCCCACGATGACGAAATCCGCTTCCATTATCTCCACCTCGATCGCGTGTCCCGGCCCCGCGCGGCGGCGCGGGTGGGCGGGCGGGGCGGCGCCGCGCGGGGCCGCCCGTTCAGTAGGGCGCCTCCACGTCGCCCATCCGCACGAAGACCGACTTCAGCTGCGAGTAGTGCTCGATCGCGGCACGCGAGTTCTCGCGCCCGACCCCCGACGCCTTCGTGCCGCCGAAGGGCACTTCGACCGGCGCGTCGTTGTAGGAGTTTATGTAGCACGACCCGGCCCGCAGCCGTCCGATCACCCGGTGCGCGCGGGCGAGATCGCGGGTGAACACGCCCGCCGAGAGGCCGTATTCCGTCGCGTTGGCGCGGCGGATCGCCTCCTCCTCCCCATCGAAATCGAGCACGCTCAGCACCGGCCCGAAGATCTCTTCCCGGGCGATGGTCATGTCGTCGGTGACGTCGGCGAAGACCGTGGGCTCGATCCAGAAGCCCGGGCGGTTGGGCCGGCCGCCGCCATGGACGAGCCGCGCGCCCTCCTCCTGCCCCTTGGCGATGTAGCCCTGCACGATCTCGCGCTGCCGCGCGCTCACCATCGGGCCGAAATTCGTGGCCTCGTCGAGCGGGTCGCCCATCGCGATCCCCTCCAGCCGCTCGGTGAGCCGGTCGAGGAAGCGCTCCTTGATGCCGCGCTCCACGAAGACCCGCGTGCCGTTCGAGCAGACCTGCCCCGTCGAGTAGAAATTGCCGAGGATCGCACCGCCCACCGCGTTCTCGAGATCGGCGTCCGAGAAGACCAGAAGCGGCGACTTGCCGCCGAGCTCCATGGTGACGTGGCGTATCCCCACCGCCGCCGCCTGGTAGACCTTGCGCCCCGTGGGCACCGAGCCGGTGAGCGAGACCTTGGCCACGCGCGGATCGGTGACGAGCGCGTGCCCCACCTCGCCCGCCCCCTGCACGACGTTGAAGACGCCTTCGGGCAGGCCGGCCTCCAGAAGGATCTCGGCGACCTTCAGGGCGCAAAGCGGCGTCGTCTCGGAGGGCTTGAACACCATCGCGTTGCCGCAGGCGAGCGCCGGCGCGGCCTTCCAGCAGGCGATCTGCGTGGGGTAGTTCCAGGCCCCGATCCCGACGCAGAGCCCGAGCGGCTCGCGCACGGTGTAGGCCCAGTCCTGACCGAGCGGGATGTGCTCGCCCGTGAGCGCGCCGGCGAGCCCGCCGAAATATTCCAGCGCGTCGGCGCCCGAGGTCGCGTCGGCCACCAGCGTCTCCTGCAACGGTTTTCCGGTGTCGAGCGTCTCGAGCTCGGAGAGTTCGCGGTTGCGCTCGCGCATGATGTCGGCGGCGCGGCGCAGCACGCGGCCCCGCTCCACGCCGGGGCGCGCCGCCCAGTCCTCCTGCGCGGCGCGGGCGGAGGCGAGCGCGGCCTCCACCACGTCCGGCGTCGCGGCGTGCACGCGCGCGATCTCCTCGCCGGTGGCGGGGTAGATCACCGGGATCGGGTCGCCCGCGGCGTCCTCCACCGGGCGCCCGGCGATGAAATGGCTGGCTTTCGGGCGGGGATCGACGGTCATCGTGTCGCCTCCTTTTCGCGTCGGGCGCCGCGCGCTGCGGCCTCGAGATGTGGGGACAGGCAGTCGAGCACGAGCCCGGCGGCGGCCTGGGCGTCGGGCGCGCCGTGCCCGAGACCTTCGCGCAGATAGACCCCGTCCACCAGCGCGGCAGCGGTCTCGGCCAGCCGCTCCGCATCGTCGCCCGCAAGCGGGCGGAGCGCGTGGCGCAGGTTCGCGCGCAGTCGCGCCTGGTAGACCGTCAGGAGCCGGCGCGCGTCGGCGTTGCGCTGGGCGAGCACGTAGAAGTTCAGCCAGGCAGAGATCACCTCGGCGCGGAAGTTCTCTCCCGCGAAGCTCGCGCGCACGATCGCCTCCAGCCGGGCGTGCGGGCCGTCGGCCATCGCCAGGGCGCCGCGCACGCACGCGCCATAGAGCGCGAGGACATGGCGCATCGCCGCGAGGAAGATCTGTTCCTTGCCGCCGAAATAGTGATGCGCGAGCGCGCTCGACATGCCGGCGCGGCGCGCGATCTGCGCCACGGTCACGTCAAGCGTTCCGGCCTGCCCGATCTCGTCGATCGTGGCCTCCACAAGCGCGGCACGGCGGATCGGCTCCATTCCCGTCTTCGGCATCCCATGTCCCGCGTTGACTCGAGGCCGGGCTCGCCCGACTGTTGCATCCGAAGGCTAGATGGTTTTTTATTGATGCGTCAATCAAGAAAAACCGAACCGACAAGGGAGACCCGACATGACCTTCAGGACCACCCTCTCCACCCTCGCGCTCTCGGCCGCCGCGCTGCCGGCGCTCGCGGAGTGCGAAACGGTCACGTTCTCGGACGTGGGCTGGACCGACATCACCGCGACCACCGCCGCCACCACCGCGGTCCTCGACGCGCTGGGCTACGACACCGAGACCAAGGTGCTGTCCGTTCCGGTGACCTACGTCTCGCTTTCCAACGGGGATGTGGACGTTTTTCTGGGCAACTGGATGCCCACGATGGAAAACGATATCGCACCCTACCGCGAGGACGGCACCGTGGACACGGTGCGCGCCAACCTCGAGGGCGCGAAATACACGCTGGCCACCAACGCGCACGGCGCTGAACTCGGCATCACGAGTTTCGCCGACATAGCCGCCCATGCCGATGCGCTCGACGAGAGCATCTACGGCATCGAGCCGGGCAATGACGGCAACCGCCTGATCCTCGACATGATCGAAAGCGACGCCTTCGGCCTCTCGGGCTTCGACGTGGTCGAAAGCTCCGAGCAGGGCATGCTCGCGCAGGTGGCCCGCGCCACGCGGTCGGGCGATCCGATCGTGTTTCTCGGTTGGGAGCCGCACCCGATGAACGCGAATTTCGACCTCACCTACCTTACGGGCGGCGACGACTGGTTCGGCCCCGATCTCGGCGGCGCCACCGTCTACACCAATGTCAGGGCGGGTTTCGTGGAGGAGTGCCCCAACCTGGGCGCGTTCCTGCAAAATCTCGAATTCTCGCTCGCCATGGAGAACGAGATCATGGGCGCGATCCTGGACGATGGCGCCGACCCGCGCGAGGCCGCCGTGGCGTGGATGCAACGGAACCCCGAGACCGTCATGGGCTGGCTCGAGGGCGTCACCGCCCGTGACGGCTCGGACGCGGCCGCCGCGGTCTCCCAGGAGCTCGGCCTGCACTGAACGCGGCGCGGCGCGGCGCCGCGAGGCGCCGCGCCCCCGGCCCAAGGGGAGAGGTCGGCAGGGGCGGCGGTGCGATCCGTATCGGGCCGCGCGCACACGCGCCCCGGCCGCCAGAACAGGCCCGACAGGACAGGGAAACACGGCATATGGAGTGGCTCACCGAGCGCAAGATCCCGGTCGGCGATGTCGCCGGGACCATGTTCGACTGGCTTCAGGTCAATGGCGCATGGTTCTTCGACGGGCTCGCCGGCGCCATGGAGGCGCTCATCGACGCGATCCTCTGGGTGCTGGAGACGCCGCACCCCCTGATCGTCGTGGCCGCCTTCACCGCGCTGACCTTCGCGTTGCAGCGCACATGGAAGGCGCCGCTCTTCACCTTCCTCGGCTTCCTCTTCATCCTCAACCAGGGCTACTGGGAGGAAACGCTGGAAAGCATCACGCTCGTCGCCTCGGCCTGCGTGGTCTGCATGGGGGTGGGCGTTCCCGTCGGCATCGCGGCCGCGCATCGCCCGGGCTTCTACGCGTGGCTCCGGCCGGTGCTCGATTTGATGCAGACGCTGCCCCCCTTCGTCTACCTCATCCCGGCAATCGTCTTCTTCGGCATCGGGATGGTTCCCGGCCTCATCGCCACGGTGATCTTCGTGCTGCCCGCGCCGATCCGGCTGACCCATCTCGGTATCTCGTCCACACCCACGGCGCTTCTGGAGGCCGCGCGCGCCTTCGGCGCGACCGACGGGCAGACGCTCTGGAAGGTGGAACTGCCCTACGCGCTGCCGCAGATCATGACCGGGCTCAACCAGACCATCATGCTCTCGCTCTCCATGGTGGTTATCGCGGCGCTGGTGGGCGCGGACGGGCTCGGCGTGCCGGTGGTGCGCGCGCTCAACCAGGTCAACACCTCGCTCGGCTTCGAGTCGGGCTTCGTCATCGTGGTCGTGGCCATCATCCTCGACCGCATGCTCCGGGTGGAACGCAAATGACCGCCGCGGTCGAGTTCGACAATGTGTCCATCGTGTTCGGCGAGGCGCCCGGGCGCGCCCTGCCGCTGATGGACGAGGGCCGGACCCGCGCCGAGGTGCAGGCGGCCACGGGACAGGTGCTCGGCGTGCACGACTGCACGCTCGAGGTCGAAACCGGCGAGATCGTCGTGCTGATGGGGCTGTCGGGCTCGGGCAAGTCCACGCTGTTGCGGGCGGTCAACGGGCTCAACCCCGTGGCGCGCGGCCAAGTGCGGGTGAACGACGGCGAGCACATGGTGGACGTGACCCACGCCGACGCGGCGACGCTGCGCCGGATGCGCCAGCGCCACGTCGCGATGGTGTTCCAGCAGTTCGGCCTCCTGCCCTGGCGGACGGTGGCCGAGAACGTGGGGCTCGGGCTCGAGCTTGCGGGGGTTTCCAGGGCGGAACGGCGCGAGCGGGTCGCCGCGCAACTCGAGCTCGTCGGCCTTTCGGACTGGGCCGACCGCAAGGTGGGCGAGCTTTCGGGCGGCATGCAGCAGCGCGTGGGCCTCGCCCGCGCCTTCGCGACGGATGCGCCGATCCTGCTGATGGACGAACCCTTCTCCGCGCTCGACCCGCTCATCCGCACGCGGCTTCAGGACGAGCTTCTGGAGTTGCAGGAGCGCCTGCGCCGCACCATCGTCTTCGTCTCCCACGATCTCGACGAGGCGTTCAAGATCGGCAATCGCATCGCCATCATGGAGGGCGGGCGGATCGTCCAGTGCGGCACGCCGCAGCAGATCTTCACCGATCCCGCCACCGACTACGTGGCCGAGTTCGTGGCCCACATGAACCCGCTCGGCGTTCTGACCGCCCGCGACGTGATGGAACCGGCGACCGGCCACATGCCGGAGATCACCGTCTCCCCTGGCGCCACAATCCACGAGGTCATGGAGGCCGCGCAAGGCCACGAGACGCCGGTCGGGGTCATGGAGGATGGCCGTCTCGTCGGGCGGATCACCCGGAACGGCATCCTCTCCCGCCTGATCGACCCGCGCGGCGCCTGAGCCGCGCCGCGCTCAGAGCTTGGTGGCCGGCGCCGGCGGCGTGATGGAGCGGCGTTTCAGCACCGCCTCGCGCCAGGAGATGAAGACCACCGAGCCCACGATCACGAGCCCGCCCAGGATCACGAAGGGATCGACCGGTTCGCCGAAGACGACCGCGCCCAGCGTCACCGCCCAGACGAGCTGAAGGAAGGTGACCGGCTGGGTCACGGTGATCGGGGCCGCGCGGAAGGCCAGCGTCATGGTGAAGTGCCCCGCCGTGGCGAAGAAGGCCACGCCCAGAAGCACCGCGAGGTCATGCATGCTGGGCGGCACCCAGACGGCGAGCGCCACCGGGGCGAGCCCCGACGTCACCCAGAAGGACAGCATCGCCACCACCACCGCCGGGCTCGCCGCGTCCGACAGCGCCTTGGCAAGAAGGTAGGACCCGCCGAAGATCACCGCCGTGCCCAGCATGGCGAGGTGGCCCGGATCGAGGTCGCGAAAGCCCGGCCGCAGGATCAGCAGCGCGCCCATCAGCGCGACGACCACCGCCGCCACCCGCCGGACCGCCAGCCTTTCGCCAAGGAAAATCGCCGCGCCCAGCGTGACGTAGACCGGCGAGAGGTAGTTCATCGCCGTGACCTCGGCGATGGGAATGCGCGTCATCGCGTAGAACCACAGGATCACGCCCAGCGCATGGAGAAGCCCCCGCGCGGCGAAAAGCCCGCGCTCGCGCCGCGTCGGCCGCGCGCGCAGGAGCGGGCGCAGCATCGGCAGCACGAAAACGAGGCCCAGCAGATAGCGCAGGAAGGCCGACTGCGCCGCGGGGATGCCGTCGCCCAGGTATTTCACGAGCGCGATGACCGCCACGAAGCAGAGGCCTGTCAGAAGCATCCAGAGGACACCCGCGACGGGGCGCGGTTCAGGAAGGGGTGCGGGCGTTGCCATGCCGCGCAAGGGACCGCAAAGCGCGGGCGGGGGCAAGGCCCCGCTGCCCGCGCCCCGAGGCCGATCAGGAGGCGAGTTGCTCCATCACCTCGTCGGAGGCATCGAAGTTGGTGGTGACGCGTTGCACGTCGTCGTCGTCCTCGAGGGCGTCGACGAGCTTCATCAGCTTCTGCATCCCCTCGAGGTCGAGTTCCGTGGTGGTGGCGGGTTTCCAGACAAGGCGCGTGGTCTCCGACTCGCCAAGGTTCTCCTCGAGCGCCGAGGCGACGTCGTTGAGGTCGGTGTCCACGCACCAGATCACGTGCCCGTCACCCGAGCTTTCCACGTCCTCGGCGCCCGCCTCGATCGCGGCTTCCAGCACCGCTTCGGCGTCGCCCACGGAGGCCGGGTAGACGATCTCGCCCTTGCGCTCGAACATGAACCCGACCGAGCCCGTCTCGCCCAGGTTGCCGCCGTGCTTGCCGAAGGTCGCCCGCACGTTCGAGGCGGTGCGGTTGCGGTTGTCGGTCATCGCCTCGACGATCACCGCCACGCCGCCCGGGCCGTAGCCCTCGTAGCGGATCTCCTCGTAGGCGTCGCCCTCGCCGCCCGCGGCCTTCTTGATCGCGCGCTCGATGTTGTCCTTGGGCATGGAACTCGCCTTCGCGTCCTTGATCGCGAGGCGCAGCCGCGGGTTCTTGTCGGGATCGGGGTCGCCCATCTTGGCGGCGACGGTGATCTCCTTGGAGAGCTTGGAGAAGAGCTTGGAGCGTGCCGCATCCTGGCGCCCCTTGCGGTGCTGGATGTTGGCCCATTTGGAATGGCCGGCCATGAAGGGACCTCTGATCTGTGTCTCGTCTGACAACTGCCCGCGTCTATAGGCAATGCGCCGGGCCGGAGCAATCCCGCCGCTCGGCGCACGCGAAAGCGGCGCGGCACCTTCCGCCCCGGCGTGGCGGTGGCTATGGTCGCGGCCATGACGTTCGAGCAGACCATCCTCTTCGCGCTCTTCGGCGCGGTGTTCGCACTGCTGGTCTGGGGGCGCTGGCGCTACGACATCGTGGCCTTCTCGGCGCTGCTGGCGGGCGTCGCGCTGGGTGTCGTTCCCGAGGACGCGGCGTTCGCGGGCTTCGGCCACCCGGCGGTGGTGATCGTCGCGCTGGTCCTCATCGTCTCGGCGGGGCTCGTCCGGTCGGGCGCGGTGCATCTTCTGACCCGGACCGTGACCGACAGCGCACGCGGCGTTCAGGGGCATATCGCCGTGATGGGCGGGATCGGCGCCGCGCTCTCGGGTTTCATCAACAACGTGGCGGCGCTGGCGCTCCTGATGCCGGTGGACGTGACGACCGCGCGCAAGGCGGGCCGGCCGCCCGGCCGGACCCTGATGCCGCTGTCCTTCGCCACGATCCTCGGCGGCATGGTCACGCTGATCGGAACCCCGCCCAACATCATCATCGCGGGCATCCGCGAAGAGAGCCTCGGCGCGCCTTTCGGCATGTTCGACTTCGCGCCCGTGGGCGTGGCGACCGCGGTGGCGGGCCTGGCCTTCGTGGCCCTGGTGGGCTGGCGCCTGATCCCGGCGCGCGGCGACGTCGCCGAGCATGTCGAGAAGGTCACCGAATACGTCGCCGAACTGACCGTGCCCGACGACAGCGAGGTGATCGGCAAGCGCGTGCGGGAACTCTACGCCACGGCGGAGGAGACCGATGTCGCGATCATCGGCCTGATCCGGGACGACAAGCGGCGCTACGGCACCTCGGCCAACACGAAACTGCAAGCGGGCGACGCGCTGGTGCTGGAGGCCACGCCCGCCGCGCTCGAGGAGTTCCGCAGCGCGCTCTCGCTCGGCTTCGCGGACAAGGGGCACGAAGACAAGCTCAAGGCGGAGGGATCGGGCCTGACCCTGATCGAGGTCGTGGTGCCCGAAGGCGCACGGATCGCGGGAAAGACCGTGCACTCCGTCGGGCTTCTCTGGCGCCAGCACACGGTTCTCATGGGCATCTCGCGGCAGGGCCGGCGCATCACCGAACAGATGCGGCGCACCAAGGTGCGGCCGGGCGACATCCTGCTTCTGCTCGCGCCGAAGGAAAGCGCGACGACCGTCGTGGAGTGGCTTGGAGTGCTGCCCCTGGCCGACCGCGGCCTCACGGTGACGCAGAACACCAAGACCTGGGCGGCCATCGGGCTCT
Organism: Rhodosalinus sp. FB01; assembly: GCF_041365715.1. NCBI lineage: Bacteria > Pseudomonadati > Pseudomonadota > Alphaproteobacteria > Rhodobacterales > Paracoccaceae > Rhodosalinus > Rhodosalinus sp. FB01. Next base: position 246,663 of record NZ_JBGFSH010000004.1, read on the forward strand.
TCGCCGCGGCGGTGGCGGCGGCGAGCGTGGGGCTCGTCTACCTGCCCATCGGCCTCGGCATCGTCGTGGTCGGATACGTTCTGCTCGGCATCCTCCCCGCGCGCGAGCTTTACGACCACGTGGAATGGCCGGTGCTGGTGCTTCTGGGCAGCATGATCGCCCTTGGCGGCGCGCTCGACGCGGCGGGCGGCACGCGGCTCATCGCGGAAAACCTCACGAGCCTCACCGCGGGCTGGCCGGTCTGGGCCGTTCTGGCCGCGCTCATGGTGGTGACGATGACGCTCTCGGACGTGCTGAACAACACCGCGACGGCGGTCGTGGCCGCGCCCGTGGCGATCGAGATGGCCCGCGCGCTCGGCGTGTCGCCCGATGCGTTCCTGATGGCGGTGGCGGTGGGCGCGTCCTGCGCCTTCCTCACCCCCATCGGGCACAAGAACAACACGCTGATCCTGGGCCCGGGCGGCTATCGCTTCGGCGACTACTGGCAGATGGGCCTGCCGCTCGAGGTGATCGTGGTGGCCGTCGCGGTGCCGGTCATCCTGCTGGTCTGGGTCTGAGCGGGATTGCCGGGGCGTGCCCCGCACCCTAGGCTCCCGGCCGAACGGACATCGCCCACACCACATGGCCCGGCGCGGGGCACGGGCGAGGCCGCGCTGCCGGCGGCCCTACCCGTCGCCGCGCGGCCGCGTGGGCGTTTCTGCCCGAAGACACATCGAAACGAAGGACGTCGTCCCATGGCCCAGATCTTGCTCACTCCCGCGACGCGCCCTCACGGGCCCGACGGCGCCGCATGACCTCGAGCGACTACGCCAAGGGGCTGGCGATCACGCTTGCGGGCGTGATCGTCATATCGCCCGACACCCTCCTCATCCGGCTGATCGACGCCGGGGCCTGGACGCAGACCTTCTGGCGCGGCACGCTGTCGGGCGCGCTGATCCTCGGCGTCTACCTCGCCCTGACCGGCGCGCGCGGACTGCGCAGCCTCCTGCGCGCCGGCCCCACCGGGCTGGGGATCGCGGTGGCCTACGGCATCGGCAACATCGCCTTCGTCTATTCCGCGACGAACACGCTCGTCGCCAACACGCTCTTCATCCTGTCCACCTCGCCCGTCTTCGCGGCCCTCATCGCCCGCTTCGTGCTGGGCGAGACGGTGGGCCGGCGCACCTGGATCACCATCGCCGCGACACTGGCCGGCATCGCCGTGATCGCGGCGGGCAGCGCGAAGGGCGGCGGCGCGACCGGGTCGCTTGCCGGCGACGCGGCGGCGCTCGTCGCGGCGGTCTGCCTCGCGGTCGTCTTCTCTCTCGCACGCGCCACGCGGAGTTCGGGCAGCGCGGTGCCGTTCACCGGGCTCGGCGCGCTCGCCGCGGGGCTTTTCGCGGGGCTCGTGGCGCCGGGCGTGGCCGTCCCCGCGCCCGACCGGATCTGGATGGCGGCCATGGGCCTTTTCGTGGTGCCGGTGGCTTTCGCCTGCCTCGCCACGGGCCCGCGCTACCTGCCCGCGGCGGATGTGAGCCTGATCATGCTGCTCGAGGCCATTCTCGGGCCCCTGCTCGTCTGGGCGGTCGTCGACGAGGCGCCTGGACCCTGGACACTCGCGGGCGGGGCGATGGTTCTCGGCGCGCTCGCCATCAGCAACTGGATCGGGCTGCGCCGGTCACGCCGGCTCAGAGCGGCCAGATCAGCGGGATGAGCGCCGAGGCGAGCATCCCCATGGTCAGGTTGAGCGGGATGCCCACCTTCAGGAAATCGGTGAAGCGATAGCCGCCCGGGCCGTAGACCATGGTGTTGGTCTGGTAGCCGATGGGCGTTGCGAAGCTGGCCGAGGCCGCGACCATCCCCGCCACGACGAGCGGGCGCGGGTCCACGCCCATCGCCTCGGCCAGGCCGATGGCGATCGGGGTCACCACCACCGCAACCGCGTTGTTGGAGACGAGCTCGGTCAGCACCGATGTCAGCAGGTAGACCGCCCAGACCACCAGCGGCGCGGGCAGGCCGTGAAGCCAGGGCGCCGCGGTCTCCACGATCAGCGCGACGGCGCCGGACGACTCCAGCGCCGCGCCGACCGCCAGCATCGAGAAGATCAGCGCCAGAAGCCGCCCGTCAACGAAGGAGAACGCCTCGTCCGCGTCGATGCAGCGCGTCAGCAGCACGAGCGCGACCGCCACGATCGCCAGCATGAGGATCGGCGCAAGACCGAACGCGGCAAGCGCCACGATACCGATCAGCGCCGCCACCGCGAGCGGCGCATGTCCGCGCCGGAAGGCGCGCGCCGAGGGGTGCGAGACATCGACGAGCCCCATGTCCTGCGCCAGCCGGTTGATGTCCTCGGGCGCCCCTTCCAGAAGAAGCGTGTCGCCCACCCGCACCACCAGGTCGTCGATCTTGCGGCCGATGTTCTGGTTCCTGCGGTGCACGGCGAGCGGGTAGACCCCGTAGCGCCGGCGCAGGCGCAGGTCGCCCAGCCGCCGACCGACCATGCGGGCGCCCGGGGTGATCAGCACCTCCACCGTCGTCGTCTCCTTGGCCGAGATCTGGTCGACGCGCCTGAGCGACTTGTTGTTCTGAAGGCTCAGAAGCTCGGTCATCTGGGTGCGCAGCACCACCCGGTCGCCGACCTGAAGCGTGACGCCCTCGAGATCGCGGCGCAGCGACTCGTCGCCCCGGATCACGTCGACGAGCCGCACGCCCTCGCGCTTGAAGAGCTGCACGCCGAGCACCTCGCGGCCGATCAGGTTCGATTCGGGCGGGATCACCGCCTCGGTGAAGAACTTCATCCGCGATCTGTCCGACAGCAGGTCGGCCAGGCTGCCGCGCTCGGGCAGCAGGCGCACTCCGAAGAGGCGAAGATAGATCATTCCCCACGTCACCAGCGCAAGGCCCAGCGGCGTGACCTCGAAGATGGTGAAGGGCGCAAGCCCCTGCGAGCGCGCGACCCCGTCCACCAGAAGGTTCGTCGAGGTGCCGATCAGCGTGAGCGTGCCGCCGAGGATGGCCGCGTAGGAGAGCGGGATCAGTAGCTTCGAGACCGGCAGCCCCATCGACCGGGCGAGTTGGACGAAGACCGGGATCATCACGACGACCACGGGCGTGTTCGACACCACCGCCGAGGCGGCGATCACGAAGGCCAGCAGCAGCGCGAGCGCGAGGCGCGGGCGGGTGGTGGCCTGCGCGGCGGCGAGCGACGTGAAGGCGTCGAGCGCGCCGGTGCGCACGAGGGCCCCCATGACGATGAACATCGCCGCGATGGTCCAGGGCGCGGGGTTCGAAAGAACGGCGAGCCCCGCGTCGTAGGGCAGGATGCCCGTGACGAGCAGGAAAGCCGCGCCGCCCAGCGCCACCACTTCGGTCGGGTAGACCTCGCGCACGAACAGCACGAACATCACGCCCACCGTGGCAAGCGCCACCGCCGCTTCGACGGACGGGCTGAGGTGCAGAAATTCGATCAATGACGGTCCCCGGCCGGCCTCAGGCGCGGCGGCCAGTCTGCTCCACCGGCAGCACCGGGGCAAGAGCCGCGCCGCGGGAGCGCGGCTGCACCAGAAAGAGGCCCACCATCATCAGCGCGAGCGCGCCCCAGACCCATCCCGAATAGCTTTCGCCCAGAATGAGCTTGGCCCAGATGATGCCCCAGAGCGTGACGAGATAGCTGACCTGCGCCGCGAAGACGGCCCCGGCGCGGCCCACCATCCACACATAGCCCGCGTAGACCCCGGCATGCACGACCGCGATCCCCGCCACGGCCAGGTCCCGCAGCTCCCAGGGCGGGCGCGGATCGATCCACTGGCCCGACCCGACGGCGAGCGGCAAGGCCAGCGCGCAGCCGATCACCGACGCGCCGAACAGCGTCTGGATGGCGTCCAGCCCCTCGGTGCCCCACCGGGCGACGTAATTGCCCTCGAGCGCGTAGAAGAAGGGCGCGACCAGCGCCACCGGCACCCAGAGGATCATCGCCGGATCGGGCAGGCTCGTCTCGGGCGCGACGAGAAGGACGACGCCGAGAAGCCCGGCGGAAAGCCCGGCGAGGCGCAGCCAGGACACGCGGTCGATCCCAAGCGCGAGGGCGACGGGAAAGGCGAACATCGGCACCAGCGAGATCAGGATCGAGATCACCCCCGCCGGCAGGTGCCCCGCGGCCTGGTAGCTCGCCGAGTTGGGCAGGATCGTCCCGATCAGCGCGACGAGCGCGTAAAGCCTCAGGTGGCGCGGCCCGAGCGGCAGCCGCCGCCCCCGCGCGAGGCAGAGCGCGCCCAGCGCCACGGCACCGATCGCGAGCTGCCAGAAGATCATCCCGAAATGCCGGTAGCCGCCCGTCACCGCGATCTTGGCCAGCGGCTGCGTCAGCCCCCACCCTGCCCCGAGAACGACCAGCGCGAGGACGAGGCCCACCCGCTCGGACATGGTCACGGGTGCGCCTCCGCGAGCCGCCCGCCGAGGCGCACCGCCGCGACGCGGGTGGCCGCGCCGGTCCGGTCGTTGGTCTCGACATAGGTGCCGCAGAGCGTGGCCTCCCCCTCGGCCGGCACGAACCGGCCCTTGCCCATGCCGGTGACGAAACGGCGCAGGGGCTCGGCGCGGTCCATGCCGATCACCGAGTTGTAGTCGCCGCACATGCCCGCGTCGGACTGGAAGGCGGTTCCGCCGGGCAGGATCTGGGCGTCGGCCGTGGGGACATGCGTGTGGCTTCCGACCACGAGGCTCGCGCGACCGTCGCAGAAATGGCCCATGCCCATCTTTTCCGACGTGGCCTCGCAATGGATATCCACGATCGCCGCCTGCACCATGCCGCCGCGCGGATGGGCGCGCAGCGTCGCGTCCACGGCCGAGAACGGGTCGTCGAAGGCGCGGTTCATGAACACCCGCCCGAGCGCCTGCGCGACGAGCACCTTCCGCCCGCCCCGCGCGGCGAAGACGCCCTGCCCGCGCCCCGGCGCGGTCTTGGCGTAGTTCAGCGGGCGGATGATGCGCGGCTCGGTCTCGATGAACCGAAGCATGTCCTTCTGGTCGAAGGCATGGTCGCCCAACGTGACCACGTCCGCCCCGGCATCGAGGAAGAGCTTCGCATGCGCGCCCGTGAGGCCCATGCCGTGGCTCGCGTTCTCGCCGTTCACCACGACGAAATCCAGCCGCCAGTCCTCGCGCAGCTTCGGCAGCCGCGCGGTCACCGCCTCCCGGCCGGCGCGGCCGACGACGTCTCCCAGGTAAAGCATCTTCATGCGTGTTGGGCCTAGGGCGGCATGGGCCGCTCGGCAAGGGCGAAACGCGGGTTTCAGACCTCGATGAGGCCCGCCTCGGTCACCACGAGGTCGAGCGGCTGGTCGGTCTCCTCCAGCGGCAGCGCCTCTGCCTCCTGCGCGGCGAAGGCGAAGCCCACCGCCAGCGTCGGCCGCGCCGCACGCAGGCGCGCGAGCGTCCGGTCGTAGAAACCGCCCCCGTAGCCCAGCCGCCCGCCCTTCCGGTCGAATGCCACCAGCGGCACGATCACGATACGGGGCTCGATCAGCTCCTCGTCCTGCGGCACCTCGGCGCCGAAGGGGCCCGGCACGAGCACGCAGCCCGGTCGCCAGCGCGAGAACACCAGCGGCCTCCCGGGGCCGCGGATCACCGGGACGCCGACCGGGCCATGGGCCGCGGCCTCGGCCATGGCGGGGCGCGGGTCTATCTCGGTCCGGATGGGCAGGTAGCCCGAGACGGCAACGCCCCGGTGACCGGCGAGAAAGGCCGAGAGATGCGCCGCCGCGTCCGGGCCCTGCGCCTCGAAGGCCGCCTTGCGGCGCGCGAAGGCCGCCGCGCGCGCGGCCCTCTTTTCTTCCTCGAGCGCGCTCACAGCAGCACCACGGTCGCCAGGCCGAGGAAGGCGAAGAAGCCGACGACATCGGTCACCGTGGTCACGAATGGCCCCGACGCGAGCGCCGGGTCGATGCCGAGCCGGTCCAGCAGGATCGGGATCGCGATCCCCGCCAGCGCGGCCGAGAGTTGCGTGAGCAGCATCGCCAGCGCGATCACGGCCGCGAGCATCGGCACCCCGAACCAGGCCGCCGCCACCCCCGCCATGAGCAGCCCGAAGAGCGCGCCGTTGAGCGCGCCCACCGACAGCTCGCGCCAGGCCACGCGCAAGGCGTTCTGCGAGGTCAGGTCGCGGGTGGCGATGGAGCGCACCGCCACCGTCATGGTCTGCGTGCCCGCATTGCCGCCCATCGAGGCCACGATGGGCATCAGCACGGCGAGCGCGACCATCTGCTCGATGGTATCGGCGAAAAGGTCGATCACCACGGAGGCGAAGATCGCCGTCAGAAGGTTCACGAAAAGCCAGGTGGCGCGGCCGCGCGCCGCCTCGAGCACCGTGTCGGCGAGGCTCGCCTCCTCGGTCACGCCGGCGAGGCGGAGGATGTCCTCCTCGTGCTCCTCGTCGAGGACCGCCATCGCGTCGTCGATGGTGATCACGCCGACGAGCCGTTCGTTCTCGTCCACCACCGGGGCCGAGATGAGGTGATACTGGTTGAAGGCGTAGGCCACGTCGCCCTCGTCCTGGGTGGCCGGGATCACGCGGAACGAGTCTTCCACGAGATCGCGCAGCGGCACGTTCCGGCGCGAGGACATGATCTTGCCCAGAGTGACGTTTCCGACGGGATGCAGCTTCGGATCCACGAGGATGACGTGGTAGAACTGCTCCGGCAGGTCTTCGCGCTCGCGCATGTGGTCGATCGACTGCCCCACCGTCCAGTGCTCGGGCGCCATCACGACCTCGCGCTGCATGAGACGCCCGGCCGACTGCTCGGGATAGGTGAGCGACTGCTGCACCGCCGCGCGCTCGGAGGCGGACAGCGCGCCCAGAAGCGCCTGCTGCTGGTCGGCCTCCATATCCTCCAGCAGGTCCACGACGTCGTCGCTGTCGAGGTCGCGCACGGCGTCGGCCAGCACCTCGGGACGCAGCAGCGCGATCACGTCCTCGCGGATGCTCTCCTCGAGTTCGCTGAGGATCTCGCCGTCGATCGCCGACCCGGCGAGCGCCACGAGGCGCCGGCGGTCGAACGGGTTGATCTGTTCGATCAGGTCCGCGATGTCGGCGGCGTGCAGCGGCTCCAGCAGGTCGGCGAGTTCGCCCGCGTCGTCGCGGTCGACGGCCTCGAGGACCGCTGCCACCTTGCGCCGGTCGAGAGCGTATGCGTCTTCGTCCTCGAGGTCCGCTTCGGGCTCGATCTGGTCCGTGTCGTCGTTCATGCCGCGCCCCTCCTGCCGATGGGCGGATATCTATGCGAAGCCGGTCGCAAGCGACAGGGGCCGGGCACCGATCAGGGCACCCGCGCGAGGATGTGCAGCGCGGCGGCGTGCACGTCGGCGTTGGCGGCGGCGAGCACGCGGCCGCCGCCATGCGCGGGGCCCCCGCGCCAGTCCGTGACGCATCCCCCGGCCGCCTCGATCACCGCGATGGGCGCGGCGATGTCGTAGGGTGCGAGCCCGGCCTCGATCACGAGGTCGACATGCCCCGCGGCCAGAAGCGCGTAGGCGTAGCAATCGAGGCCATAACGCACCAGCCGCACCTGCGCCGCCACGTCCGCAAAGCCCGCGCGCTCGTCCGCGCTGCCGATCTCGGGGAAGGTCGTCAGGAGGATCGCCTCGTCCAGGCTGCGGGTGGCGCGCGTGGCGAGGGTCCGGGCGCCGGCGGGGCCGGTCATGCGCGCCGCGCCGAACCCGCCCGCGAAACGCTCCCCGGTGTAGGGCTGGTCGATCACGCCGTAGACCGGCCCGCCCGCGTCGCAGAGCGCGATCAGCACCCCCCATGTCGGCGCGCCCACGATGAAGGCGCGCGTGCCGTCGATGGGATCGAGCATCCAGGTCAGGCCGCTCTCGCCCGCAACCTCGCCGAACTCCTCGCCGAGGATGGCGTCGCGGGGCCGGGCGCGGGCCAGATGCGCGCGCATCGCCGTCTCGGCGGCGCGGTCGGCCTCGGTGACCGGATCGTAGCCCCGGGCCGCCTTGTTGTCGGCGCCAAGCGCGGGATTTCGGAAATGGGGCAGCACGGCACGCCGGGCCGTCTCCGCGAGCGCGTCGGCGGGCGCGACGATCGCGGCCTGCTCGTCCTGCGGGAGGGGGGGGCGGCTGAGCCGGTCCGACGGCACCGCGGCTCAGACCACGTCGCCGAGAACGCGCGCCAACTCGAAGAGGCGCCGGCGCTGGTTCGCGGGGATGGCGTAGTAGGATCGCACGAGATCCAGCGCCTCCTTGTCGTCGAGCAGGCTGGCGGGCACGCCGCGCGACCGCGAGGCCGTTCCCCCGGACGTGTCGGCGCTGCCGTCAATCCCCTCGAAGAAAACGCTGACCGGCACGTCGAGCGCATCGGCGATGTCCCAGAGCCGGGACGCGCTGACGCGGTTCGCGCCGGTTTCGTATTTCTGGATCTGCTGGAACTTTATGCCGACGGCCTGCGCCAGTTGCTGCTGCGTCATGCCGATCAGCAAACGCCGCTGGCGGATCCGTCGGCCAACATGAACGTCAACGGGATGAACCATGAAAACCTCCGACAGGAAGGACCACTCGTCACAGTCTCGTCTGACCACCTCGCGGACCCGGCGCCTCGCTCGCACACGCGGGTCGTTCGAGGTGGATCACGGCCGGGACCGCGGATAGCGACGCGATATAGCAAATCCCGATTCTTGGAGGAGTCGTTTTTTTCTTGACGTTGGGTAAACCACAAGACGGCTTGCGAAGCGGCGGCAGGATCGAAAGGACGGGACACATGAGCGCAGACGACACCGAAATGCGCGCCTTCCGCGTCGAGGCGCAGGGCGCGACGCCCCGGCTCGTCCGGATCGCCCGGCCCCGGCCGGGTCCGGGCGAAGTGCTGGTGCGCATCTCGGCCTGCGGACTGAATTTCGCCGATCTGCTGATGCTGCGCGGCACCTACCAGGACATGCCCGACGCCCCCTTCACGCCGGGGATGGAGGTCGCGGGCCGCGTCGAGGCGCTCGGGCCCGGAACGCGCGGGCCCGCCCCCGGCACCCGCGTGGCCGTCTTCGGCGGCCATGGCGGGCTTGCCGAGTTGGGTTGCTTTCCGGCCGAGCGGGCGGTTCCCCTGCCCGGCTCGATGGACGACGTGACCGCGGCGGGCTTTCTCGTGGCCTACGGCACCAGCCACCTCGCGCTCGCGCGGCGCGCGCGGCTCGAACCGGGTGAAAGGCTGCTGGTGCTGGGCGCGGCCGGCGGCGTGGGGCTTACGGCGGTGGAGATCGGGGCGCTGATGGGCGCCGAGGTCGTCGCCTGCGCCCGCGGCGCCGACCGGCTGGAGATCGCGCGCCGCGCCGGCGCGGCGCATCTGTTGGACAGCGAGGCGGGCGAGCTGCGCGAGCGCGTGCACGCCCTGGGCGGCGCGGATGTCGTCTACGACCCGGTGGGCGGGCCGCTTTTCGCGGCGGCGCTGCGCGCCGCGCGGCCCGAGGCGCGGATCCTCTCGATCGGCTTCGCGAGCGGCGATATGCCCGAGATCCGCGCCAACCATCTGCTGGTCAAGAACCTGTCGGTGATGGGCTTCTACTGGGGCGGCTACTTCCGTTTCCGCCCCGAGGCGGTCACCGCGAGCCTCGCGGAACTCCTGCGCTGGCATGGCGAGGGACGGCTCGCCCCGCATGTCGGCCATGTCCTGCCGCTCTGCGAGGCGGGCGAGGCGCTGGAGCTTCTGCGCACGCGTCGCGCCACGGGCAAGGTCGTGGTGCGCATCGGCGACGCGCCGGGCTAGAGCCCGCCATACCCCTGCCGCAGGAGCGCGCAAAGCGCGTCGGCCACCTCGGGGGTCGCGGTCGGGTTCCGGTAAAGGTTGATCTTCTGCACGCCGAGATCGGGCAGCGTGCCCGGGGGCAGGCATTCCAGGTGCCCGGGCTCGGTGCCCTCGAGCATGGTCGTCACCGCGAGATCGGCACTCACCGTGGCCTCGATCGTGCGGTCGGAATCCGACTCCACCGCCATCTCCCAGGGGATGCCGGCCGCGTCGAGCCGCGCGATGTCGCCACGACGGAACGTGCAGTGGCGGCAATAGCCCAGCCGCAGCGGCCTCGACCGCGCCGCGCTGCCGCCCGGCGCGCCGACCCAGCGCAACGGAACCTCGCGCAGCGTCTCGGCGCCCGCGTCGGCCCGCGCCTCGGTCGTCAGGATCAAATCGCACGCGCCGCGCGCGAGCATGTCCTTCAGCATATCGGTGTAAAGCGACAGAAGCTGCACCTTCACGCGCGGGAAATCGGTGGCGAACCGGCGCAGCACCTGCGGGATCACCGGGTTCACGATGTCGAGCGGCACGCCGAGCACGATCTCGCCCTCGAACGCCTTGTGGGTCAGGCGGCTGAACGCCTCGTCATTGGTTTCCACCATGCGCCGCGCGTAGCCCAGAAGCTGCTCGCCCGCACCGGTCAGCGCGACCCCCCGGCCCGACCGTTCGAGGACGGCAAGGCCCAGAACCTCCTCGAGGCGCTTGAGCTGCATGGAGACGGCCGATTGCGTCAGGTTCAAAAGTCCCGCCGCCCGTGTCACGCCGCCGGTTTCGGCCACCGCGACGAAGGAGCGCAGAACGCCGATGTCCAGGTTCCGCATCAATCACCCCTGTTGATCTGATTATTCAAAAACATTCGTTTCCAATATTCTTTGGGCGCCCCTACATCAACCCTTGAAATCACACCGATCCCTTTGATCACGAAACAAGGATGACACTCATGCACTCCGAAACCACGCTGGGGCGTGCGCGTCCCGCCCCGCGCATCCGCCTGGCCCGGCTTGGCGACATGTTCGCACTCGCCCGTCAGCGCCGCGCGCTGGCCAAGCTCGACGCGAGCCGGCTGAGGGACATCGGCCTCACCCGCGACGAGGCGCTGGCGGAGGCCTGCCGCCCGATCTGGGACGTGCCGGCGTATTGGCGGCGCTGAAACGGGGCACGGCGTCGCATATCGCGCGATCCGGCACCGGAAAACCTTGAAAACTGCCCCTGTCCTACCGATATTCACCCTCAGGACCGCTGCCCGCGTGCATGCGGTTGCGTCTCAGCAGGGATCTTGGACGGAGGCTTGACGGAAAATGGCTGAATACAACACGATGCGGACTGCGACCGGTGTCCGCAGCACGGAAATCGACGCGGGGCTGCGCGCCCACATGAACAAGGTCTACGGCACCATGTCCGTGGGCATGCTCATCACCGCGCTGGCCGCCTGGGCGATTTCGGGTCTCGCGACGACGACCGAGCCGACGGGCGTCATGCTCCGCGAGGGCGAGTACCTGACCGGTCTCGGGCAGGCGATCTACATGTCGCCGCTGCGCTGGGTCATCATGCTCGCGCCGCTGGCATTCATCTTCTTCGGCTGGGGCTCGCTCCTGCGCCGCGCGCCCGCGGCGGCGGTACAGCTGGCCTTCTTCGGCTTCGCCGCACTGATCGGGCTGTCGCTCAGCTCGATCTTCCTGGTGTTCACGTCCTACTCGATCACGCAGACCTTCCTCGTGACCGCGATCGCCTTCGCGGGCCTCTCGCTCTGGGGCTACACCACGAAGCGGGACCTGTCGGGCTGGGGATCGTTCCTGGTGATGGGCGTGATCGGCCTGATCGTGGCCATGGTCATCAACATCTTCCTGCAGTCGCCCGCGATGATGTTCGCGATCTCGGCGCTCGGCGTGCTGATCTTCGCCGGCCTGACGGCGTTCCACACGCAGGAGATCAAGAGCACCTACGTCGCGCACGCCGCGCATGGCGATCAGGACTGGCTGGACAAGGCGGCCTATGACGGGGCGCTCGCGCTCTACATCAGCTTCCTGAACATGTTCCAGTTCCTGCTCATGTTCATGGGCCAGCAGGAATAAGCCCGATCGTTTAACGGAAACGCGCGAGGGGCCGGTCATCAGACCGGCCCCTTTTTCGTGCCGCGAGCGCGGCGGGACCGCCGTCACACCGCCATGTGGAAGATCCGCCCGACGCCCGCCGTGACCGCCATCGCCAGCCCACCCCAGAGCAGCACGCGGATCACCGCCCGTCCCACCGGCGCACCGCCCGCCAGGGCGCCCGCGGCGCCGAGAAGCGCCAGCGCGACAAGCGTCACCGCGGCCACCATGCCCAGCGCGGCACCGCCCTGAGGCGCGAGGACCGCGGCCCCAAGCGGCAGGCCGGCCCCGATCGCGAAGGCCGCCGCCGACGCCACGGCCGCACGCAATGGTTCGGGCGGCGCCGAATAGCTCAGGCCCAGTTCCTCGCGCGCATGGGCGTCGAGCGCGTCGTGATCGGTCATCTGCCGCGCGCCCTCCACCGCGAGATCCTCCGCCACGCCGCGCGCCTCGAGCCCGCCGGCAAGCTCTTCCAGCTCGTAGTCGGGATCCTGCGCCAGCGCGCGGCGTTCACGCTCGAGATCGGCGGCCTCCGAGTCCGACTGCGCGGCGACCGACACGTATTCGCCCGCCGCCATCGAGAACGCCCCCGCCGTAAGCCCCGCGAGGCCTGTCAACAGAACCGCGGGACGGTCCATGCCGGCCGCGAGCACGCCCACGAGAAGGCTCGCGGTCGAGACGATGCCGGCATTCGCGCCCAGCACCGCCGCGCGCAACCAGCCGGTCCGGGTGACGTAGTGACCTTCCTTCGGCATCGTTGTCTTTACTGCAACTCAATCGCGACGGGGCGGATACGAAAAGGGCCACGCGCGCGGCGTGGCCCCTGGTCTCTTCGGTGGTCGGCTCAGATCATTTGATCTTGCCTTCCTTGTATTCGACATGCTTGCGCGCCACCGGATCGAATTTCCGGATGGTGAACTTCTCGGTCATGGTGCGGGCGTTCTTCTTCGTGACGTAGAAATGCCCGGTCCCCGCCGTGGAGTTCAGGCGGATCTTGATGGTCGTCGGCTTCGCCATGGTCCTACTCCTGCAACGGAGGGCGAGCCCCCGTGGAATTCCTGAAGCCCGCCTTTTACCGGCGCGGCCTGTCGTGTCAACCGGAATCCCGGCGCCTGACGACAGCCGGGACATCGGGCCGGAAAACTTGCGCGGAGGGCCTGTAAGCCGGATTTTGTCCAGGGGCGCGAGCGCCCCCTGGATGGCCATTCATCTGGACGCGCGGTTGCCCGCGCGCCTCGAGCTGCCAACCCGGACCTCTGGGCCGAAGCGCGCCCTGCGGGGGATCGCCCCGCGCGAGGTCCCTATTCGGCATTGCTCCCGGTGGGGCTTGCCATGCGGCCGCCGTTGCCGGAGGCCCGGTGGGCTCTTACCCCACCGTTTCACCCTCACCCGCGTCGGACGCGGGCAGTCTGTTCTCTGTGGCGCTATCCGTCGGGTTGCCCCGCCCGGGCGTTACCCGGCACCGTCGCTTCCTGGAGTCCGGACTTTCCTCGACCCCGAGGGGCCGCGGCCATCCGGCCCTCCGCGCCACGCGGAAATAGGCACGCGCGCGCGCCCGGTCAATCCCCACCCAGGCAGGGCCAGCCCGCGGCGAGCCCCGCCATCATCGCGCGGTCGGCCGCGCAGACGGGTCCGCGCCCCGACGGCCGGAACCGCAGACGAAAGGCATCGCGGACAAGCGTTTCCGCGTCCTCGGTCGTGCCGGCCCAGCGGTAGCCCGCGCGCCGGGCGTCGGCCAGGAAATCGCCGGGCGCGGCCGGCGCCGGCCAGACGGCGAGCCCCCCGCACGCAAGCCGCCGCCAGTCGAATCTCGGGCCCGGGTCGATCTTCCGCCCCAGCGCGATGTCGGAGTGGCCCAGCACGCGCTCGGGCGGGATCGCCCAGCGTGCCATCACCCCTGCGAGAAGATGCTCCAGCGCCGCCATCTGGGCCGCGGCGAAGGGATGATCGCCCCGGTTGGCAAGCTCGATCCCGATGGAGCGCGAGTTCACGTCATCCACGTCGCCCCAGGCCCCCGCGCCCGCATGCCATGCCCGCGCCTCCTCGGCCACGAGTTGCCAGACCGTGCCGTCCGCCCCGAGAAGATAATGCGCCGAAACCTCCGGCCCCGGCTCGCAAAGCCGCTCGAGCGCGGCCGCGGCACCCTCCATCGCCGTGTAGTGCAGGATCACCATGTCGGGCCGCGCGCCATCGCGGCGCGGCCCGAAATTGGGCGACGGATGCCAGCGCGGCGCGCTCAGTCGCGCACGGCCGCCCGGAACGGCGCGGGAGTCCATGCGCAGGCATAGCCGTCACCGTCGGGATCGAGCCCGCGCGGATCGCGCTCGGGCCCGCCCCGGGCGAGGAAGTCCGCCTGCGCCCTGTCGGAAGAGGCGTACTCGGCGCAGTTGCGCCGGAACCGGGCCTCGGCATTGATCCCGGCCCTGCTCCAGACGCGCGTGCCCACGGGATGGGTGGTTTGCAGCGCGAAGGCCACGACATTGGGCTCACGCGCGCCCGGTCTTTCCGGCAGCGCCTCGGGCTGGATGACCTGATACTGGGCCTGCGCACGGGCAAGCCGCTCCGCGTCGCTCTCGATGCCGCGGCGTTCCGAGACGGCCTCGAAGTCGTTCTCGTCCGATAGCCCCGGATTGTTCACGACGACCGGCGGCGGGTTCGACGGAGACGCCTGCATCGGATCCTCGCGCGCGCTGCGCGGCGGTGCCGCGGCGGCCTCCCCGGATGCGCCGGGCTCGGCCAGCGCGGCCCTTGCGGCGTCGAGCGGGCTTTCGGCGGCGGCCGGCGGACGCACCGTGACGGGCGCCTCCAGCGCCGCGTCGCGCGCCGCACGCCGCGCCTCGTAGACATCGTAATCGTCGAAACCCGGTCCGCTGTCGGGCACCGCCGGGGAACACGCCGCAAGGGCCGAAAGCCCCAGCGCGACTGCAAACGCACGCACCATCATCAGCCCTGCCTCATCTCGCCGGCGCCGACGCTACCACCATTTCGACGGCTTCGCCACAAACCCCGCGGCCCGCTCCAGCGCGAAGGCCGCGTTCAGAAGCTCGCCTTCCTCCCAGGGCCGCCCGATCAGCTGGAGCCCGAGCGGCAACCCCTTGGAATCGAGGCCCGCGGGCACCGAGATGCCCGGAAGCCCGGCCAGGTTCACCGTGACCGTGAAGACGTCGTTGAGATACATCTGCACCGGATCCGCCTCGGCCATCTCGCCGATGCCGAAGGCGGCAGACGGGGTGGCCGGCGTCAGGATCGCGTCCACGCCCGCGTCGAAGACCTGCTCGAAGTCGCGCTTGATGAGCGTGCGCACCTTGCGCGCGCGGTTGTAATAGGCGTCGTAGAAGCCCGCCGAAAGGACATAGGTGCCCACCATCACCCGGCGCTTCACCTCGGCGCCGAAGCCCTCGGCGCGGGTCTTCTCGTACATGTCGACGATGCCGTCGCCCTGCGCGAGCCTGGCGCGGTAGCCGTAGCGCACACCGTCATAGCGCGCGAGGTTCGACGACGCCTCGGCGGGGGCGATGACGTAGTAGGCGGGCAGCGCGTATTTCGTGTGCGGCAGCGTGATGTCGCGCACCTCCGCGCCCGCGTCGCGCAGCATCTCCGCGCCGCGGGCCCAGAGCGCCTCGATTTCCTCCGGCATCCCCTCCATGCGGTATTCACGCGGGATGCCGATCACCTTGCCCTTCACGTCGCCCGTGAGCATCGCCTCGAAATCGGGCACCGCGCGCTCGGCCGAGGTGGAATCCTTCGGATCGTGCCCCGCCATGGCCTGCAGCATGATCGCCGCGTCGCGCACCGTCTTGGTCATCGGCCCGGCTTGGTCGAGCGAGGAGGCGAAGGCCACGATCCCCCAGCGCGAGCAGCGCCCGTAGGTGGGCTTGAGGCCCACGATCCCGGTGAACGCCGCAGGCTGGCGGATCGAGCCGCCGGTATCGGTGCCGGTGGCCGCGAGGCAGAGATCGGCCGCCACCGCCGCCGCGGACCCGCCCGAAGAGCCGCCAGGGGTGAGCTCGCGCTCGTCCACCTTCCAGGGGTTCACCGCGGGCCCGTAGACCGAGGTCTCGTTGGCGCTGCCCATGGCGAACTCGTCCATGTTGAGCTTGCCCAGCATCACTGCGCCGGCCTCGCGCAGCCGCGCCGTCACGGTGCTCTCGTATTCCGGGCGGAATCCGTCGAGGATCCGGCTCGCCGCCTGGCTGGCCACGCCCTCGGTGCAGAAGAGATCCTTGATGCCGACGGGCACGCCGCACATCGCTGGCGCCTCGCCGGCGGCAAGCCGCGCATCCGCGGCGCGCGCCCGCTCGAGCGCGATCTCCGGCGTCATGTGCGCCACCGCGCCCAGCGCGCCCGCCCCCTCCATCGCCGAAAGACACGCCTCGGCGAGCGCGACGCTCGTGACCTCGCCCGCCCGCAGCTTGTCGCGGGCCTCCGCTATCGTCAGCGCGTTGAGATCCGTCATCATTCCACCACCTTGGGCACGGCGAAGAACCCTTCGCGCGCGTCGGGCGCGTTGGCGAGGACCTTCTCGGACATGCCGCCGTCGGTCACCGCGTCCTCGCGACGCCTCAGCCGCATGGGCGTGACGCTCACCATTGGCTCCACGCCCTCCACATCGACCTCGCCCAGCTCCTCGATGAAGCGCAGGATCCGGTTGAACTCGTCCGCGAGGGCCGGCAGATCCTCCTCCTCGACGCGGATGCGGGCCAGATGCGCCACATGGGCGGCGGTGCGGGTGTCGATGGACATCGTCGGCGCTCCCTTTCGGACTGGCCCGCCGTTTAGCGCGGGCCCCGGTGGCCCGCAAGCATGTGCCGGCGATAGACCTCGATCATCCACCCCAGCATGACCGCGTTCAGGACATGCCACATGAAATGCGTGCCCACGGGCACCGCCGGGCAGAGCGCCATGTCGGCCGTGCGGAAGCCGAGCGACAGCACCAGCACCCCCGCGCCGAGCGTCAGCCCGCGCGCCGTCTCCGGCGCGCGGCGCCGTAGCGCCCAGCCATAGGCCAGGATCAGCACTGGCACCGGCGCGTAGCCCGCCGAGGAGCCGAGCCCCGGAACCATCTGGAAGAGCGGCACGGTGGCGGCGGCATAGGGAAAGAAGGCCGCCACCCCGAGACCCGACCAGAGCCGCGACAGCCCCCAGTAATGCCGATTCGCCGCGTAGATGTAGATCAGGATGAAGAGCAGGATGGGAACGACGTCGGCAAGCGCCGACCAGGCCTGCGCGTGAGTGTGGAAAAGATAGCTCCCGACCCCGATCGCCGCGAGCACCCAGACCAGCGCCATGGCGAGCGGCAGGCCCGCCCCGCGCACGCGCCGCCACATCACGAAGGCCGCGACCAGGAAGGCCGCGTTGGTGACCGCGTTCACCGGCTCGGCCCAGTAGCCCGCGTCGAGCCGCTCGCAGTAGGCGTCGATCTGCCGTGTCCAGTCCATGCCCGTCCCTCCGCCGCCGTCACCGTGGCAAGCTAAGCGCGGCGCCCCCCGCGTCCAACCGCGCACACCCCCTTCTTCTTGGAAGAAATACTCCGGGGGGGAGGCCGCGCCCCCGGGGCGCGGGCGGGGGCAGCGCCCCCAAGGCCCGCAAGGCCGCGCGCGCCACGCGCGTGCTCCGCCCTGACACGCGGCGCTTTCCCTCGCCGCCCGCGATGCTAGGCTCGCTAAACACATTCAACGCGCGGAGGAGACCGATGAAACTCACCTGGCTCGGCCATTCAGGCTTTCGCATCGAGATCGGCGACCAGATCCTGCTCGTCGATCCGTGGCTGTCCGGCAACCCGATGTTCCCCGAGGACCGGCGCGACGAGGCGATCGCCGGCGCGACGCATGTCCTCGTCACTCATGGGCATTTCGACCACGTCAACGACGCGCCCGGCGTGGCCCGGGAACTCGGCATCCCGCTGGTGACGATCTTCGATCTCGCGAGCTGGCTGGAGAAACGCGACAAGATCGAGACCGTGGGCTTCAACAAGGGCGGGACCGTGATGCTGGGCGACGTCGCGGTCACGATGGTGCAGGCCACGCATTCCTCCTCGCTCGCCGACGACGAGGGCCGGCCGGTCTACACCGGCACCGAGGCGGGCTTCATGATCTCGCATGGCGGGCGCACGATCTACGTCTCGGGCGACACCGACGTGATGGCCGACATGAAGGTCTTCCAGGATCTGCACGCGCCCGAGATCGGCATTCTCTGCGCCGGCGGGCACTTCACCATGGACATGGCGCGCGCGGCCTATGCGGCGAGAACCTTCTTCGATTTCAAGACGGTCATCCCCTGCCACTACAAGACGTTTCCGATCCTCGAACAATCGGCCCAGGCGCTCGTGGATGCTCTGCCCGGCGTCGACGTCATCGAGCCCGAGGTGCTCGCGCCGATCGAGTTGTGATCCTTTGGCGCGCTGCCGCGACGGCCGCGCTGCTGGCGGCCTGTTCCGCCGCCGCAGGGTCGGACGCGCGCGGCTGCCCGCCGCTCGCGCTGGCGGTGGCACGAACCGAGCCTCCGCCCTCGCAATACGCGGCCTTCTGCGGGCACCACCCGGACGCCTGTCGCCTCGGCGGCGCGGCACGGCTCGAGTGGACGCCCGAGACCCGTGCCGCGCTGGCGCGGGTCAATCGTGAGGTCAACGCGCAGGTCCGCCTTCTCGCAGATCAGGAGTGCCTCGGCCTCGAGGATCTCTGGGACTTCCCCCGGGAAGGCGTGGGCGACTGCGAGGATTTCGCGCTCGAGAAGCGCCGCCGCCTCGTGGCCCTGGGATTGCCCGGCGCGTCGCTCACCATGGCGATCGTCCACCACAGGGAACGGTTCTTCGCGCATGCCGTGCTGCTTGCGGAAACGACACACGGCACCTGGGTGCTCGACAACCTTGCGCCGCAGCTGACCTGCTGGAACGCATCGCCCTATCGCTACGAACGGCGCGAGCGGCCAGACGGGCTGTGGGACCGCTTCACCCGGCATCAGACCGCCGTCAGATGAACGCGGCCCGCTCCCTTTCGGGTTCGCCGGCCACGGCAAGCGCCTCCTCGATGGTGAAGGTCTTCGCGAAGAGCGCCCGGCTGACCAGCGCGCCGTGAACGTCGGGGACGTATTTCAGCCGCGACAGGTCGTCGAGCGTGTGCACCATGCCCGAGCCGATCACCGGGGCACGCGCGAGCCCGGCGAGTTCGGTGACAAGCGAGAGCGGCTCCTCCACGTCGCCCGCATCGGCGCCGATGTCGGTGACGAGGATCGCGGCCAGCGGATCCTCGTCAAACTGGGCGATGAAGTCCTGCGGCCGGAAGCTGCTCGGCTGGCGCCACCCGTCCGAGGTCACGAAGCCCTCGAACACGTCGACGGCGAGCACCACCGCATCGGGATGGTATTTCGCCGCCTGCTTCACCAGGTCGGGCCGGGCGACGGCGAGGGTGCCCACCACGACACGGCCCGCGCCACGATCCATCCACTGCGACACGGCTTCGACGGAGCGGATGCCGCCGCCCACCTGCACCGGGATCCGGGCGGCACGAATGATCCGCTCGATCAGTTCGGCGTTGTCGCCCACGCCCGCCACGGCGTCGAAATCCGTGACATGGATCCACTCTGCCCCGGCGGCGGCGAAGGCGCGCGCCTTCTCGACCGGGTCGACGTGCCAGACATGCGGCTCGTCGAGGCGGCCGCGGCGCAGGCTCACGCAGCGGCCATTCTGCAACTCGATGGCGGGATAAAGCCTCATGGACGATTCTCCGAAAGCGGCGATGCTCCGGGACGATGCCAGACACGGGCGCCCGGCGCAGGGACGAATGCGGCGCGGGACGGGCGGAAAGCGAAGCCGCGCCTACCCCGGGGCGCCGAAACGCCCGCCGGTTTCGGCGAGGCGGGCCAGAAGCGGCGGGATCTCCGGGCGACGTCCGTCCGCTTCGGCCAGCGCGGCGAAGCGCGCGACGATGCGCGCTGGCCCCACGCTGTCCGCGAAGTGCAAAAGCCCGCCGCGGGCGGCCGGAAAGCCGAGCCCGTGCACGCTCACCAGATCGAGATCGGCGGCGCGCCGGGCCGCGCCGCTCTCCAGCAGCCGTGCGGCCTTTGCGATCTGGGCGAGCAGGATGCGTTCGCGCATCTCCGCGGCGCACCAGTCTCGGGTGGCGATTCCGGCGAAATACGCCTCTTCGCGGATGAGGTCCTCGATCAGCGGATCGACGACCGCGCCGCCGCCGCCCGGGTAACGATACCAGCCCACGCCCGCCGCCTTGCCGAGCCGCCCTTCGGCCACCATGCGGGGCTGGATCGGCTGCTGGGCCGCGCCGTCGCGCGCCCGTGCCGCCTGCGTGCGGGCGAGGCCCGAAAGATCCTGTGCCTCCAGCGGGCCGGTGGCGAAACCGAACGCCACCATCGCCTCGTCGAGTTCCCACGGCAGCGCGCCCCGGATCAGCATCTCGTCGGCCGCGGCAAGCGTGGCGAGCATCAGCGCCTCGCCGAGCGGCGCGCCACCGGCGGGCACCGGGATTCGCCCGAGCCGCGCGGCGAGCGCGTAGGCCGCGGCGAGCGCCTCGGGCGCGGAGCCCGGCGCCGGGCCGATCTCGGCCAGCCGCGTGGCGTGCGCCGGCGGCTCGAACTCCAGCCCCACGACGCGGCCCGGATCGGGCAGGCCGGCCGCCCGCGCCGCGAGCTCCGGCCCGAAGGCGGCGATGGCGACGATCGCGCCCGGCGGCAGCTCCGCGGCGAAGGGCGACACTCCGCCCTCGATCTCGCCCGGATCGAGCAGCATCCCGGCATCCGAAAGCGCGGCCGGATCGGAGGAGACACGCCACGCCGCACCGTCCGCGTCCGCGCCGAGGTGCCCCAGCAATCGCCGGGCCATGTCGAAGGCGCGCGTCGCGTCGTCCCGGTCGGGGTCGAAGAGCACCGCGGCCCGTCCCGCCGACACGAGCGCGCCGACGAGCGATACCGCGGCCGGGCCGCTTCCGGCCACCGCGACCCGCGACAGCGCGGGCTCGCCCCCTGCGGCGATGGCGGGCTCGGCCCCCGCCGCGGCCTCGGCCCGCGCGAGATGCGCCTTCGCGGCGTCGCGCGCCGCGGCGTCCGGCCTCTCGCCGCCGATGCGGTCGCTTGCACCGGTCACGGGGGTCAGTGGAGAAAGCCGCGGTCGCGGATCACGGCCAGAAGTTCATCGAGCGCGCGCTCGCGCGTCTTGCCGGAGGTGTCCACCACCGCCTCGGCGCGGCGATAGAGCGGCTCGCGCGCGGTAAGCAGCGTGCGCAGCTGCGCCATCGCCTCCGGGTTGCCGGCCATCGGGCGTTCGTCCCCCTGCGCGCGCACCCGCGCCATGTGCTCTTCCGGCCCGGCCTTGAGCCAGATCGTGTGAAATCTCGACAGGAGCGTGCGGTATGTTTCCGGCTCGGCGACGATCCCCCCGGCCACGGCGAGGATCATCGCGTCATGGGTCGCGACGATCCGTTCCAGCGCCTGCGCCTCGAGCTGGCGATAACCCTCCTGTCCGTACAGCGCCATGACCTCGTCCACCGGCATCCCCGAGGCGGATTCGATCTCGCGGTTGAGCTCCACGAAGGGCAGGTCGAGCGCCGCGCCGGCCAGTTCGCCGAGCGTGGACTTGCCCGCCCCGCGCAGACCGACAAGGCCGATCCGTCGCGCGCGCGCGACGCCCGCCGCCTCGGGCGCGAGCACTTCCAGCACGCGGGCGCGGGTCGCGCCGTCGGCCTGCCGGAAAAGGTCGGCCACCCGCAGCGCGTCGGAGGTCCACGGATCCTCCTCGCCGATCAGCCACTCGATGCGATGATCGAGCGCGGCGGCCACCCGGCTCAGGAGCCCGATGGAGATGTTGCCCGCGCCGGATTCGAGCTGCGCGAGATAGCGCGGCGACACGCCAGAGATGTCCGAAAGCACCCGGCGCGGTATACCCTTGCGCTCGCGCGCGCGGCGCACACGCTCGCCTACCCGCGCGATGAGCGCCTCGGGACCATCGCCATCGACAGCCTCGGCCCCGGTGGCCTCGCCCCGGAAATTGGTGATCTCGCCCATCCGACCGCGCACCCTTCCCGGCCTCGCAACATGAACAATAGTGCAAGAAACTTGTCCGGATCGCGCGGCTTTTCAAGCCGCGTCACCAAGAAGCGCCGCACTATGTTGCCTCATCGGGCCGCAGATGCGCCTCTACCACGGTGCGGATGTCCTCGGGCGGCGGGGTCTTGGCGAAGCGATCGGCCACGACGAAGACGCAGGTGAAGCGCCCCTCGAAGCAAAGCTCCCCGTCCTGGCTGGCATCAACGCGGAAGTCGATGGAGCTGGTCCCGAGCCGCGCCGGCCATGTCCGGCAGACGAGGCGGTGGCGCGGCGTGACCGGAGACCGGAAATCGATCGCCATGCGCACGAAGGGCGTGCCGAGATTGCGGTCGAGGTTGAGCTGATACCAGCCCGCCCCGCCGAGATGGCGCTCCCACCAGGCGTCGATGGCGTCTAGCGCGAAGGCCGGCAGCCGGGCGGTATAGGCGATCCCGGCCGGGTCGCAGTCGCCCCAGCGCACGGCGATCTCGTGCTCGAAGACCCCGGCGCCGGCCGCGCGGTCCTTCATCAGTAGGTTTCCACGTGGTAGCGCCCGTCCTCGCGCATCGCGTCGCGGACCTCCGGCCAGGCGAGCCCCGCCTCGGCCGCGACCTCGGTAAGCGCCTCTTCGACGCCCGCCTCCATCGCCTTCAGCCCGCAGATGTAGATGTGGCCCCGGGGATCCTTCAGAAGGCGGGCCACGGCCGCGGCCTCTTCGCGGAGCTTGTCCTGCACGTACTGCTTTGGCCGATCGCCGTCGCGCGAGAAGGCGTAATGCTTGGCCATGAAACTTTCGGGCACCTTCTTGAGCGGGCCGAAATAGGGCAGCTCCTCGGGTCGGCGGGCGCCGAAGACCAGGGTCAGCGTGCCCTCGCGCGAGGGCATCTCGCGCTGGCGGCGCATGGTGAAGGCGCGGAAGGGCGCCGATCCGGTGCCGGTGCAGATCATCATCAGATGCGCCTCGGGGTCGGATGGCAGCAGGAAGGTCGCGCCGAAGGGGCCCGTGACCCGCACCTTGTCGCCAGGCTTCAGATCGCACAGGTGGTTCGAGCAGATGCCCTTCTCCTCGCGCTTCACGGTGAGCGAGACGTTGTTGTAGCCGGGGCGCTCGCCGTCGCGCGGGCTCGAGACGGAATAGAGCCGCGGCAGGTGCGGCTTGCCCGCGGCGTCCGTGCCGGGCGGGATGATCCCGACGGACTGCCCCTCGAGCACCGGCATCGGCTGGCCGCCGAAATCGAGCACGATGTGGCGCACGTCGCTGTCGCTCGTCTCGGCGGTCAGGCGGTAGTTGCCCTGCACGGTGGCCTCGGCCGGCTTGCCCAGATTGTAGAGGTTCACGCTGGGCTTGGCCGCCGTGGCGGGCGCCCTGGGCTTGCCGCCCGTGCCGGCATGAGCCTCGGCCAGCAGCGCGGCCATCGCCTCGTCGAGCGCCTCGACGCTCGCGCCCTCGCCCTCGGGCACGGAGATGTCGGCCTGCTCGGGCAGCTCCATCCACTCGTACTGTTCCTCGAGGGAATAGGGCTCGTTCACCACCCGCCACTCGTCGATGGAGCCGGTGGGACAGACCGGGATGCAGTCCATGCAGAAATTGCACTTGTCCGCATCCACCACGACATTGTCGTCGTTGTGCTCGATCGCGCCGATCGGGCAGGTCATCTCGCAGGTGTAGCAGCGGATGCAGATCTCGGGGTCGATCAGGTGCTGCTTGAAGGGTTTGTTCATCGCTCGTCGCTCCAGAATGGGGCGTTTGTCCAGTCATGCTCGAAGCAGTTTTGCTGCTCCAGCTCTATGCCGTCGCGATCCAGCCCAAGCCTGCGATAGAAGTCGGCATCCTCCGAAGGAACACCGGTTTCCTTGTTCACAACTAGGACAGGCAGCAGCGGCAACTTTTCCTGGCGAAGGCGTTCGCCCATTTCGGTAAGGATCTGACCGCAGCCTTGGTTTGCGCGCCCAAACCCTTTTGCAAATTCGCCATAAGTTACAACGCGACGCTCGGATGCCGCTCGCGCGAGAAAAGCCGCCTCGCGCCTATTGAACCTAGGCGACCGCAACTCCTATCGGGCCTGTCGCTGGCCCAGCACGATGTCGGGCACGGTCATCGCCTCGATCATCGCGGCGCAGAGCCCACGACAGTTATGGCAGCCGACGCAGGGGCCCTGCACCGCCGAAAGCGTCTTCGAAAGGGCCGCCGTGCGGGGCGCCGCGCCTGCCTTGCGTTCGATTTCCATGGTCTCTCTCCCTGTTGACGCGGGCCGGGGGTGCCCCCGGCCCGGAGAGGCCCGTCAGGCCATGTGCAGCTTCACATACTCGAAGTCGCCGGGCTTGTTGTCGATGCCCACTTTCGGCGGCGCGATCCAGCCGGCGTATTGCCCGGGCTCGTAGACCGGCGTCATCAGCGACTGGATGAAGTCGCCGTCGGCATGGGTCGGCAGCCAGTCATTGACCTTGGCGTCATACTCCGCGCCCGAAACGAACTTGCCCTCGGGGTCGATCAGCTGATTGGCGAAGACACCGATCTTTCGGTTGAAGCCTTCGTGCGGCAGCTTGAGCTCGAACTGCACGCCGGCCTTCTCGATGATCTTGTTCCAGCGCTTGATGCCGCCGGCCGCGTCGCGGGTGTAATCGTCGCGCAGGCGCATGTTGATCGCGGTGAGCGCGGGCGCCGCGATGCGCCTGATCTCGCCGTCCTCGATGGTCGTGACCTCGTAGGTGGCATCCTGCAGCCTGTGATCGTCGTCGATGCGGCTTTCCATGTAGCGGCCCTTGATGCCCGCGTTGAAGGCGTTGGCCGCGTTCGTCGACACCTCCTGCCCGAAAAGGTCGAGGCTGAGCGTGTAGTGCAGGTTCAGCTTCTTCTGGATCGTCGGCAGGTCGATGACGCCCAGGCTGCGGATCTTGTCGATGTCGTAGGGATCCTCGATCCCGTTCTCCTTCATCACCTGGCAGGTGCGCTCGATCGTGCGGCCCACGCCGGTCTCGCCCACGAACATGTGGTGCGCTTCCTCGGTCAGCATGAAGCGGCAGGTGCGGCTGAGCGGATCGAAGCCCGATTGCGCAAGGCTTTCGAGCTGCATCTTGCCGTCACGGTCGGTGAAGTAGGTGAACATGAAGAACGACAGCCAGTCGGGCGTCTCCTCGTTGAAGGCGCCCAGCATCCGCGGCGCCTCTTCCGAGCCCGAGGACCGGATCAGCAGGTCGTCGGCCTCCTCGCGGCCGTCGCGTCCGAAATACTTGTGCAGCAGGTAGACCATCGCCCAGAGATGCCGGCCCTCCTCCACGTTCACCTGGAAGAGGTTGCGCATGTCGTAGAGCGAGGGCGCGGTCAGCGCGAGGCTGCGCTGCTGCTCGACGCTCGCGGGCTCGGTGTCGCCCTGGATAATGATGAGGCGCTTGAGCATGTTGCGGTATTCACCCGGGACTTCCTGCCAGGCGGGATCGCCAGCGTGCTCGCCGCAGGGAATGGTGCGGCCCTCGACCTCCGGCGCAAGCAGCACGCCCCAGCGGTATTCCGGCATCTTGACGTAGTCGAACTTGGCCCAGCCCTTGGGGTCCACGCTGACGGCGGTGCGCAGATAGACCAGCGATTTCTGGAAGTTTTCCGGGATCAGGTCGTTCCACCAGTTGATGTAGCCGGGGTGCCATTTCTCGAGCGCCTTGAGCACCCGCTTGTCCGAGCTGAGCCCGACATTGTTCGGGATCTGCGTGTCGTAGCTTACGTTTATGAGATCCAGCATGGGGTCCGTCCTCCCAGGTGTCCGGGCGCGCGGTATGGCCCGCCCTTGTTCCGTTTCCCGCGTGTGCTCACACGCGCTCCATGTCGTATTCGCCGCGGTGCCCTGTGCCGTATCGCTTCAGCGCGCCGGCCTCTCCCACCGCGTTGGGGCGCTGGAAGATCCAGTTCTGCCAGGCGGTGAGCCGGCCGAAGATCCGCGTTTCCATCGTCTCGGGGCCCGCGAAGCGCAGATTGGCCTCCATCCCCGTCATCGCGTCGGGGCTGAAGCTCGCGCGCTCCTCCATGAAGATGCGCACCTCGTCCTCCCAGTCGATGTCGTCGAGGATGTAGGTGACGAGGCCCAGATCATCGGCCTCTTCCGCCTCGAGCGCCTCGCCTGCATGTCCGCGGGCGGCCTCCACCGCCTCGGGCGCGCCCCAGAAGCGCGTCTCGAGCCGGCTGAGACCGTTCGCCATCGGGTAGCGGCCGAAATTGGACGCGCCCAGCGTCACCGTCGCGAGCGGGCGGTTGTCGCCCTCGAACTCGCCTTCCATCATGTAGGAGCGATCAACGGCCCAGAGGATCTCCGCCAGCGGTCCGGCGAAGCAGGAACCGTGCTCGACCAGCGCGACCAGCGAGCGCGAGGTGACGTCGAGCCGCTTCAGCACCCGCTTCCAGTAGTGAAGGATCTCTGCGGCGAGCCAGTCCTCGTCCTCGTGGGCGAGCAGAAGCGCCTCGTGCGCGGTCACCTTCTCCGGGTCGCCCTGGGTGCGGAGCACCAGAAGGCCCAGTTCGGGCTCGTTGAGGCGCAGATGCAGGATGGCGTCGTCGAGTTCCCGGGCGGCGCGCAGCATCCAGCCCCGGGCGCCTTCCGCGTGCAGGTCGGCCATCGCGCCGGGCGCGTCCTCCTCGGGGCCCTTGACCGTGACGGTCGCGCGGCGCAGGGCGCGGTCCACCTCCACCTCGACGGTGGAGTAGCTGACGGACCCGTCCTCGCCGAGGCGGCGGTCCAGCGGGGTGAGCGCGATGCCCGTCGCCCCCTCTCTCGGATGCCGCGCGGCGATCTCGTGGGCGCGCTCTCGCACGGCCTCGTCGAACTTCGAGTTCGGCACCACCTCGTCCACGAGGCGCCACTCGACGGCGCGCTTGCCCTTCACCCCCTCCTCGATGGAGCAGAAGACGTCGGCAAGGTCGCGGCGGACCTTGCGCTTGTCGGTCACGCGCGTCAGCCCGCCCGTCCCTGGCAGCACCGCCAGAAGCGGCACCTCGGGCAGCGCCACGTTCGACGTCGAATCGTCGGTCAGCATGATGTGGTTGCAGGCGAGCGCAAGCTCGTAGCCGCCCCCCGCGCAGGAGCCGCGCACCGCCGCGATCCAGGTCTGCCCGGAGTCCGCCTCGGCCGCCTCGTAGCTGTTGCGGGTCTCGTTGGTGAACTTGCAGAAGTTCACCTTGTGCGTGTGCGAGGCGCCGCCCAGCATCCGGATATTGGCCCCCGCGCAGAACACGGCCGGATTGCCCGACCGCATCACGACGGCGCGCACCTCGGGATGCTCGAAGCGCATGCGCTGGACGACGTCGTTGAGCTCGATATCCACGCCGAGGTCGTAGGAGTTGAGCTTCAGCTTGTACCCCTCGAACAGCCCGCCATCCTCGTCCACGTCCATCGAGACATAGGCAACCGGGCCGTCATACTCGACCCGCCAGTGGCGGTATTTCGAAGGGTCGGTCTGGAAGTCGATCAGCTTGGTCACGCTCGGTCTCCTCGAGGTTGGAATGCAACATACTGCGCGTCTGCCACTTGGTAAACAGCTTTATGCGTTATAATGCGTATAAAAGAGTCATTTTGAATCAGCATTTTACCATTCTACTGATTTTTCGGACTCCTATAAGTGCACTATATTGCATATTCGTGATCGAATCGTCCGCCGCCGAGCAGGGTCGCCCGCGCCGCGGCGAGATCGAGCCCCATCACCCGCGACCGGCCCGAGAGCGCGCACTCGTCGAGAAGCCCCGCCACCAGCGCCTCGAGCCGCCGCGCCGCGTTCTCCCGGCCCATCCGCCGCTTCAGACGCGCGTTCGCGCACTGGATCACGGCGCGCACCAGGTGCCGCTCGGGCGCGTTGGGCGGCGCAGCCATCCAGACCGGCTCCAGCACCTCGTGGGCCTCCCAGTAATAGCCCTCCTCCAGCCAGCGCAGACCCGTCCGCCAGGCCTCGGTCGCGGCCAGGGCCTCGGGCGCGAGGCCCGGTATCACGCTGTCGCGGATCGCGTCGAACGCGCCCTCGGGGTGCCGCGGCGTCTCGCCTGGCACATAGGCGTGCGCGGGCCGCATGGCCTCAGGCCGTCTCGACCTCGGCGGCCTCGATCCGCGCAAGCCGCGCGCAGAACTCGGCCACCGCGTCGAGCGTGGCCTCGGGCCGCTCGAGATGCGGGGCGTGGCGGCACTCGTCCAGGATCACCGTGTCCACCGGCGAATAGGCCCGCTCCTCGAGTTCGCGGATCTGGGCGAGGGTGCCATAGGGATCCTCGCGCCCCTGGATCGCGAGGGCAGGAATGCGCAGGTAATCGATGCACTCGGCCACGTTCCACGCGCGGAAGCCGGGATCGAGCCAGGCGTCGTTCCAGCCGCGGAACGCGACCTCGGGATCGCGGTGATACTTGGCCATGCGCGCCCGCAGATCGCCCGTCTCGAACGCCTCCCTCGCGCGCGCGATCTCACGCAGGCCGGGCTCCTCGGTGAAGAAATGCGGCGCCATCAGGACAAGGCCCCGGACGCGGAAATCCTCGACCCCGCCCGCGTATTCCGCCGCGATGGTGGCCCCGTCGGAGTGGCCCAGCAGCACGCCCTCGCGAAAGCCGATGGCGTCCAGACCCTGCGGGAGCACGTCCTGCGCCTCGCGCGTCATGTAGTCGAGCGGGCGGGGCAGATCCGCCGGGTCCGACTGGCCGTAGCCCGCCCGCGACCAGGCCATCACCCCCCCAGCCGGTCCGCGCGGCCAGCGCCTCGGGAACGTCGCGCCAGAGCGCGAGGCAGCCCAGGCCCTCATGCAGCATCGCGATGGTGGGCGCCTCGCCGGGGGGCGGCCCCCAGCAGGCGTATTCCAGCCGCTTGCCGCCCGCCTCCAGCGTCGCGGGCCCGCGCGTCCAATCCGCCATCACGCCACCTCCCTCAGCTTGAAGCGCTGGATCTTGCCGGTCGCGGTCTTGGGCAGGTCCTCCACCACCTCGATCCAGCGAGGGTATTTCCATTTCCCGATGCGCGCCTTGACGAACTCCCTGAGCTCTTCGGCGAGCGCGGCGCCGTCCTGCCCGGCCTTCGGCACGATGAAGGCCCGGGGCTTTTCCAGCCCGTTCTCGTCACGCCCCGCCACCACCGCGGCCTCCAGCACGCCCGGATGCGCGACGAGCGCCTGTTCCACCTCGAAAGGCGAGACCCAGATGCCCGATACCTTGAACATGTCGTCGGTGCGCCCGCAGTAGACGTAGCGCCCCTCCGACGTGACCTCGTACTTGTCGCCGGTGCGCGTCCACTCGCCCTCGAAGGTGGTGCGCGACTTGCGGCGCTTGTTCCAGTAGCCCTCGGCGGCGGAGTGCCCGGAGACCAGAAGCTCCCCGATCTCGCCGGTTGCGGTGATCTCCCGCCCGTCCTCGTCCACGAGCCTGAGCTCGTATCCCGGCACGGCCCGCCCGGAGGTGCCGTAGACGACGTCGCCGGGGCGGTTCGACAGGAAGATGTGCAGCATCTCCGTGGAGCCCACGCCGTCGAGGATGTCCACCCCGAAGAGCGCGC
Source organism: Rhodosalinus sp. FB01 (assembly GCF_041365715.1). Taxonomy (NCBI): domain Bacteria; kingdom Pseudomonadati; phylum Pseudomonadota; class Alphaproteobacteria; order Rhodobacterales; family Paracoccaceae; genus Rhodosalinus; species Rhodosalinus sp. FB01. The sequence continues at coordinate 276,044 of NZ_JBGFSH010000004.1, forward strand.
GCCAGCGCTTGCCGATCTCCTCGGGCAGCGCCTCGCCGGCGGAGATGCAGCGCCGGAGCGGCACCTCGGGCGCGCCTCCCTGCCCCTCGAGATGCGCGACCGTGGCGGCGTAGAGCGTGGGCACGCCGCAGAAGACGGTGGGCTTTTCCTCGGAGAGGATGCGCACCGCCACCTCCGGCGTCGGGCGGCCGTTGAAAAGCACCGTGGTCGCGCCCACCGACATCGGGAAGGTCATCGCGTTGCCCAGCCCGTAGGCGAAGAAGAACTTGGCCACCGAATAGACCGTGTCGGCCTCCTCTATCCCGAGGACCTCGGCGCCGTAGGTATCCGCGGTGTAGCGCAGGCTATGATGCACATGGCGCACGCCCTTGGGCTGGCCCGTGGAGCCCGAGGAATAGAGCCAGAAGGCGACCTCGTCCGCGTCGGCCTCCACCGCGGGCACCGGCGCGGCATCGCCGAGGAAGCTGTCCCAGGACTCGCTCCGGGCCGGGCCGGTCTCCACCCCGGCGGGCGCATCACCCAGCACGACCAGATGGCGCAGGTAGGGATTGCCGGAGAGCGCGGGCGACACCGTCTCCAGAAGCTCGGCCGAGACGAAGAGCACCGAGGCGCGGCAATCGCGCAGGATCACGTTGTAGACATCCGGCGCAAGCAGCGTGTTGAGCGGGATCGGGATCACGCCCGCCTTGAGGCATCCCCAGAAGATCTGCGGAAACTCGATCTGGTCGAGGACCAGCATGGCGGCCCGCTCCTCGCGGCGGTGTCCGGCGCGCGAGAGCGCCGCCGCGACCCGCCCCGACGCCTCGGCGAGATCGCCATAGCTGAGCTTGCGCCCCGCGCCGAAGGCCTCGCGGAAGGCGGTCTTCGCGCCGCGGCCCTCCGTCACGTGCCGGTCCACGAACCAGCTTGCGGCGTTCTCGTTTGCGCTCATGCCTCGGCCCTCCCCTGCCGATGCGGCGCCCGGATGACGGGCGCGTCAGTTTCCGGTGAATTCGATCGCGCCCTCGGGCAGGAGGTAAAGCACGTGCGCGTCGCCTCCCCGGACGGTCGGATGGTGGTCGGTGCCCGGTTCGTAGACGTACCAGCCCTCGGTCCAGCCATCGAAGGCGGGCGCGCCGTCGATGGCCATCACCGCACCAATCTCTCCGTTGGGGTGCACGTGGTGGGGGCCCTTCACGTCCTTCATGCGCACCACGTCCACCGAGAAGCCGCCCGCCTCGGCGCCGGGGCGGATCGCGCGGCCGAACTTGATGCCACCGGCCTCGCGCCCCATCAGCCACCCTTCGGCCTCGCCCTCGGCGCAAAGCGTCTTGAGCCGGGCGAAGGTCTCGCCGCCGGCGGGATAGGTTTCGTTGAGATATGCGGCGAGCGCATCATCCAGAGGGCGACCCTCGATGTCGCGGGCGACCCGGCCCACCACCTCGGCGAAATCCGCAGCTGACATGGCTCTCCTCCCTGTCTGACGCAGAATCGAAATATGCTTTATAGTGCATTAATACGTCCGACGCGCAAGCCTTGCACAACTGTTTTGCATTTTTTTGCACACTCCACGCCGGCGAGCGGCTTCCGGCGCCCGCCGGCTGGAGCGTCACGAGGGGGGGGGGGAGCCAGACCCCGGCTTCGCGCCGGCACGAAAAAGGGCCGCGCCCCCGGAAGGAACGCGGCCCGCAAGGTCGGTGCTCCGGCGGCTTATTCCGCCGCCTGGATCTCGCCGGACTCGATCTGCTCGCGCTCGATCGACTCGAAGAGCGCCTTGAAGTTGCCCTCGCCGAAACCGTCATCGCCCTTCCTTTGAATGAACTCGAAGAAGATCGGGCCGATCACGGTCCTAGAGAAGATCTGCAGCAGGATCCTCGTCTCGCCCCCGTCCACGACGCCTTCGCCGTCGATCAGGATGCCGTGCGTCTTCATCCGGTCCACGGGCTCCTCGTGGCCCTGCACGCGGTCGTGGCTGAGGTCATAGTAGGTGTCCGGCGGCGCCGGCATGAAGCGGATGCCGCGCTCGGCGATGACGTCGGTCGAGCCGTAGATGTCCTCCGTGCCCACGGCGATGTGCTGGATGCCCTCGCCGTTGTACTTCTTCAGGTAGGAGACGATCTGCCCGGTCTCGCCCCGGTCCTCGTTGATCGGAATGCGGATCTTGCCGTCGGGCGAGGTCAGCGCGCGACTGTAGAGGCCGGTGAACTTGCCCTCGATGTCGAAGAAGCGGATCTCGCGGAAGTTGAAGAGCTTGCCGTAGAACTCGAACCACTTGTCCATGTTGCCGCGGTAGACGTTGTGGGTCAGGTGGTCGAGGTAGTAGAAGCCCACGCCCCGCGGCTTCGACGGGGCGAGCCATTCGAATTCCGCGTTGTAGGGCGAGGTCTCGTAGTAATCCTCGATGAAGTAGATGAGCGAGCCCCCGATGCCCTTGATCGCCGGCACGTCCATCGTCTTGTCGCGGCCCTCGTAGGGCTCGGCGCCCATCTTCACCGCGTGCTCGAAGGCGTGCTGCGCGTCCACCACCCGCCAGCCCATCGCGGGGGCGCAGGGGCCGTGCTCCTCGACGAAGCGCGACGCGAAGCTGCCGGGCTCGGCGTTGACGATGTAGGTGATGTCGCCCTGCTGCCAGAGCTCGATGTTCTTCGTCTTGTGCCGGCCGACGCGCGCGTAGCCCATTTTCGCGAAGAGGTCGCGAAGCGCCTGCGGGTCGGGATGCGCGAATTCCACGAACTCGAACCCGTCGGTGCCGGCAGGGTTCGCCTCGGTGATCTGCGCCTTGGGCGCGTCGTGCGGGAAAGGTCCCATCTGCGTCTCCTCCTCGGTCGATCCAGTCGCGTTTCACCGCACAGTATCGCACCACGAACGCCGCTTCTGCGCATTCTGCCAATGCTCACACCTTCATTTCGCGCGAAACCCGCATTATGCTGCCTTGAAATGCAGGGGTCACGCATATGCTGGACCGAACCGATCTACGCCTTCTCGACGCGCTTCAGTCCGACGCGCACCTGACCGCGCAGGAGCTCGGCGAACGGCTTAACCTCTCGCCCAGCCAAGCCGGCCGCCGGCGCCAGAAACTGGAGGCGGAAGGCTACATTCGGGGCTACGCGGCTCGTCTCGACGCCGAACGGCTGGGACTGATCGTGCAGGCCTTCGTGCAGGTGGAACTCGCCCGCCACGGCCCCGAGCAGTCGGCGGGCTTCGCGCGCCTCGTCTCCACCCGGTCCGAAATCGTGAGCGCATGGACACTGACCGGCGAAGCGGACTACCTTCTTCGGGTATACTGCCCCGATCTTCACGCGCTGAACCGACTCATCCACGACGTGCTTCTCGCCCACCCCGCCGTGGCACGGGTGCGCAGCCAGATCGTCATGGACCAGCTGAAGCGCGACGCGCCGCTACCGACCTGAGAACCGCAACGGGACCCGCACCCGCATGGAACACTTCCTGCTCCAGGCCTCGATCTACCTTGCCGCGGCGGTCATCGCGGTACCCATCGCGTCTCGGCTCGGTTTCGGCTCCGTGCTGGGCTACCTCGCCGCGGGCATCGTGATCGGGCCCGCGCTGGGTCTCGTCGGGGCGGATACCGAGGAGCTTCAGCATTTCGCCGAATTCGGCGTGGTGATGATGCTCTTTCTCATCGGGCTCGAGCTCGAGCCGAGGGCGCTGTGGAACATGCGCCACAAGCTTCTGGGGCTCGGCGGGCTGCAGATCGCCATCACCATGGCGCTGGTCGCGGGCGGCGCGATGGCCGCGGGCCTTGCATGGAACGTGGCGGTCGCGCTCGGCATGATCTTCGCGCTCTCCTCCACCGCGATCGTGCTCCAGACGCTGTCGGAGAAGGGCCTGATCCAGACGGCGGGCGGGCGCTCGGCCTTCTCGGTCCTGCTCACGCAGGACATCGCGGTGATCCCGATGCTGGCGCTGCTGCCGCTTCTCGCGCTGCAGGGCGCCGCAGGCGGGGCGGAGCACGCCTCGGTCGAGCACGGCGAGGCCCTCGGACACGCAGGCGGCATGTCTCTCGTCGCCGACCTGCCCGGATGGGCATCGACGCTGGTCACGCTGGGCGCCGTCGGCGCGATCATCCTCACGGGCGTCTACGCGACGCGGCCGGTCTTCCGCTTCATCCACGCCGCACGACTGCGCGAGATGTACACCGCGCTGGCGCTTCTCATCGTGGTCGGGATCGCCTCGCTCATGACGCTCGTGGGGCTGTCGCCTGCGCTGGGCACGTTCCTTGCCGGCGTGGTGCTCGCCAACTCGGAATTCCGCCACGAGCTCGAGTCGGACATCGAGCCCTTCAAGGGCCTGCTGCTGGGGCTCTTCTTCATCACCGTCGGGGCCGGGATCAACTTCGAGGTCCTCTTCGGTGCGCCTGCGCTCATACTGGGGCTCACGCTGGGCCTGATCGTGTTGAAGGGCGCGGTGCTTTACGGCCTCGGCCTCGCCTTTCGCCTCAAGGGCCGCGAGCAGTGGCTTTTCACGCTGAGCCTCGCCCAGGCGGGGGAATTCGGCTTCGTGCTGACCTCTTTCTCGGTGCAGACGGGTGTGCTGGAGCGGACGCTCTCGCAACAGGTGCTGCTGGTGATCGCGTTGTCGATGCTGGCCACGCCGCTTCTGTTTCTCCTCCATGACTGGCTGGCGAAACGCCATGCCGAGGGGCGCGAGCCGGTCGAACCCGACGAGATCCACGAGAGCGGGCCGGTCATCATCGCCGGGATCGGGCGGTTCGGGCAGATCGTGAACCGGCTGGTGCAGTCCACCGGCTACAACACCGTCGTGCTCGATCACGACATGAAGACGATCCAGCTCATGCGGCGCTTCGGCTTCAAGGGGTTCTTCGGCGATCCGACCCGGCCCGAGCTTCTGCATGCCGCGGGGCTGAAGAACGCCAAGGTGCTGGTCGCGGCGCTCGACGATCCGGAGGCATCCACGCGCCTTGTCGCCTATGCCCGGCGCGAGCGGCCGGACCTGCATATCATCGCCCGTGCGCGCGACCGCACCCACGTCTTCCACCTCTACCGCGCCGGGGCCAACGACATCGTGCGCGAGATGTTCGACGGCTCGCTGCGGGCCGGGCGCTACGTGCTAGAGAACATTGGGCTGACCGAATTCGAGGCCGCCGAAGCCGAGAAGACCTTCTACCGGCACGACCGCGAGGCGGTGCGGGAACTCGCCAAGGTCTGGGATCCGGATATCCCGCCGTCGGAGAACGAGGCCTACATCGCCCGCGCGCGCGAGCTTGAGCGCGACCTCGAAACCCAGCTCACGGAACTGCTCGAACCCAAGCAGGACGTGGCCTGACCGGCCCGCGCCTTCTGTCGCCGCGGCACGAAAAAGGGCCGCGGTCTTCCGCGGCCCTCGACGTGCACTGCAAGGCCTGCTCAGGCCGCGCGCGAAAGCAGCACCTCGTCCACCTGGCGCGCGGCGGCCACCTCGTCGCCGCCCGCAACGGCGGCCACTTCGCGGGTCAGGCGTTCCAGCGCCGCCTCGTAGAGCTGGCGCTCGGAATAGCTTTGTTCACGCTGATCGTCGGCGCGGTGAAGGTCCCGCACGACCTCGGCGATGGCGATAAGGTCGCCCGAATTGATCTTCTGCTCGTATTCCTGTGCGCGGCGCGACCACATGGCCCGCTTCACCCGCGCCTTGCCTTTCAGCGTGGACATTGCCTTGGACACGACATCCGGCGTCGACAGCGACCGCATCCCGATCTCGGTGGCCTTGTTCGTCGGCACACGCAGGGTCATCTTGTCCTTCTCGAACGAGATCACGAAAAGCTCGAGCTTTAGGCCGGCGATTTCCTGTTCCTCGATCGAAAGGATCTGCCCGACTCCATGCGCGGGATACACGACGTAATCGTTGGGACGGAATTCGATTTTCTTGGTCTTGCTCATGCGGTCCTTCCTCGCGCGCCGCCCGGGCAACGAGCGACAAAAAACGGTCGGAAATATGGGTATATTCCCGAGCCCGAAGCGTCATATGCGCTGCCGTGACCTACTGAAAACCCTTGCGGGGCGCAGGCCGGGCAACTCAATGTGACAGAAATATAGCACCTTTGGGCGCAGAATTCCAGCGCGTGCATGTGCAGCATCGAATAAGCAGCGCCACGTCAAATGCTTAACGTGGAAACTTCGTGTCCCATAGGCGGCCGCCACGCGACTGCAGGGGCGAATCGGCCGGTCAGCCGCCCTCGCCGGCGGCTTCCGTGAAATACTTGTCGAGCTTGCCCTCCTCGCCGTCGCGCGCGTCGGCTTCGGGCAGCGGGTCCTTCTTGGTGATGATCACTGGCCAGAGGTCGGAATACTTGCGATTGAACTCGACCCATTTGTCCATGTCCGGCTCGGTGTCGGGGCGGATCGCATCGGCGGGGCACTCGGGTTCGCAGACGCCGCAGTCGATGCACTCGTCGGGGTGGATCACCAGCATCGTCTCGCCCTCGTAGAAACAGTCCACCGGGCAGACTTCCACGCAGTCGGTGTACTTGCAGGCGATGCAGTTGTCGGTGACGACATAGGTCATGGGGCGGTTCCGGCTTTGTCTCTTCCGGCTTCCAGCTAATCCAGCCGGGGGGGACATTCAAGCGCCGGGGCCGCGCGTCCGGTCGAAGGCGCGGCGTGCCCGCTTGGTGGGGCGCCCGCCCGGCTCTGGACGCGGGGCGGCGGCGGCCCCTGGCGCGTCCTCGGCGTCAGGCCCGACCGGGTCGAGATCGTCGTAATGCGTCTGCGCCTCGGCGGCGGGCCCGCGCCGCTCGGGCAGGGCCGCGACGCGCACCACGCGGATGCGCCGGCCCTGCGCAAAGGTCAGCACGTCGCCCGCGCCCACGCCGGTGGCGGGCTTGGTCACCCGGGCGCCGTTCACCCGGCAATGCCCGGCGGAAATCTCCCGCGCCGACAGGCTGCGCGTCTTGAAAAAACGCGCCTGCCAGAGCCACTTGTCGAGGCGCTGGGTCGGCCGCGGCCCGTTCACGCCGTCAGTCCCGTGTCTTGAGGCCCATGAGCGCGGCCGCGAACGGGTTGTCCGGATCGATCCGGTCCGACTTGCGGGGCCCGGAGCTGAAGGTTTTCTCGCCCTCCTCGCGGCGCGGCTTGCCCTTCGCCTTGGGCTTGCCCTTGCCCTTCGGCTTGCCGCGGCCCTCGGCGCCCGCGCCACGGCCGCGCTGATTGCCCGCCCGCGCGCCCCGTCCGATCCAGGTGAAAGTGTAGAAGACCTCGGTCTCGGCGCCTTCGGGCGTTGAGGCGTCGGGCGCTGCCGCATCGTCGGGCGGAGCCGTGTCGACGGTATCGGGCACGGCCTCGCCGGTGGCCCCGGGCACCTTCTCTTCGCTGGTCGCGGCGGCCGGCGCATCCGGGGCGGGCGCCGCGTCGTGCCCTGTCGCCGGTGGCGTCTCTGCCTCGGTCCCCTCGGGGGTCCCGGCCTCGCGCGCAGACGCAGCCTCGGTCCCGGCGGCGTCCGGCGCGCCCGCCGGCGCCGCGGCCGGTTTCGCCTTGGGCCGTTCGCCGCGCTCGGCACGGTAGCCGAGCCCCTGCATCAGGTCCGCGAACTGCTCGAGCGTCATGCCGGTGATGGACAGCATCTCGGGCTTGGCCTCGAAGCCCGCGCGGCCATCTTCGGCGCGCAGGAGATCTGCGAGGCGCTCCAGCATGTCGAGTCGGATCGCCCGCTCGCCCGCGTTGCGATAGCCCGCCATGGCATCATAGCCGCGCGGCGCGCTTCGGTCCACGGGCACGGTGACAAGGCCCGGCGGCGGTGCCTCGGGAAAGGTGTCGAGACCCTGCGCGAGGCTCCACAGCATCAGGCGAAGCCGCGTGGGCGCGGGCTTCAGCAGCGCCGGCATGAACACGGTGAACTGGCCGAACCGCACGCCGTGCTTGCGCAGCGCGCCGCGGGCAGCCTGGTCGAGGTCCTTGACCTCGGCGGCGACCTGCCCGCGCGGCAGGATGCCGAGCCCTTCGACAAGGCGGAACGCGAAGCCGCGGGCGAGGCCCGTCAACGCCTCGTCGCGGCTCATGGCGAGGAGCGGCTCGAAGAGCGTGGCGATCTTGCGATCGACGAAATGCTGCAGGCGGCGCTCGACCTTCTGGACGACTTCCGCACCCGCCTCCTCGTCGACGAAAGCCTTGACCCGGGGCTTGAGCGGCTCATCGCCCGCGACCAGCTTGCCCACCGCCTGGTCGCCCCACATCAGGCCGCCCTGCTCGGTGTAGTCGATCTCGGTGTCGGGCGCGTTGTAGAACCGGTCGGCGCGCAGGTGGAAATGCGGCGCAAGCGCCTGCAGACCCGCGGATTTCAGCGTCTTGGCCTCCTGTCCGGCCGCCGCCTGGTCCTGACGGAACCGGAACCCCTCCAGCCGACCGACGAACTCGCCTTCGACGGTCACCTCGCCCTTCTCGTTCACCTCGGCCAACAGGGCCTCCTTCTGCTTGAGCCGGCGCATCAGCACCGAGGTGCGCCGATCCACGAAACGCTGCGTCAGCCGCGCGTGCAGCGCATCCGACAGGCGGTCTTCTACCGCGCGGGTGGCCTCGCGCCAATGGGTTTCGTCCGCCACCCAGCCGGCGCGTTGCGCCACATACGTCCAGGTCCTGATGAAGGCCAGCCGACGCGAGAGCGTGTCGATGTCGCCTTCGGTCCGGTCGATGCGCGCCACGTGGCGAGCGAGCCATTCGTCCGGAACGCGCCCGCGCTCGTGCAGGTGGCCGTAGATCGCCTCGAGAAGGCTCGCGTGCTCGGCGTGGCTGATGCCGCGGAAATCGGGAATCCGGCAGACATCCCACAGAAGCCGCACCGACGGCCCGTCCGAGGCGCGGGCGCGCACCTCCGCCTGCGCGGAGAGCGCGCGGAGCGCGCGAAGATCGTCCGCCTCCCGCGCGCGGGCCAGGATCTCGCTCTCCGGCGGGGCCTCGAGCGACGCGATGAGCGCCTCGACGGATCCGAAGGACAGCGCCGCGTTGCGCCATTGCAGCCGGCGCAACGGGGTGAAGCGGTGCTCGGTTATGGCAAGCGCGACCTCGTCGGGCAGCGGCGGCGCCTCCCCGGTGACGCCGAATGTGCCGTTGGCCATGCCGCGCCCGGCGCGGCCGGCGATCTGCGCCAATTCGTTGGGCGCCAGAGGCCGCACCCGCCGCCCGTCGAATTTCGACACCCCGGAGAAGGCCACATGGTCGATGTCGAGGTTGAGCCCCATGCCGATGGCGTCGGTGGCGACGAGGTAATCCACGTCGCCGTTCTGATAGAGTTCCACCTGCGCGTTCCGCGTCCGGGGGCTGAGCGCGCCCATCACCACCGCGGCGCCGCCCTTCTGGCGGCGGATCAGCTCTGCGATGGCGTAGACGTTCTCGACCGAGAAGCCCACGATGGCGCTGCGCGGCTTCATCCGGCTGATCTTGCGCGAGCCGGTGTAGGTGAGTTCGCTCATGCGTTCGCGGCGCACGAACTCCACCCCCGGCACCAGCGCGGCGATGGGCGCGCGCATCGTGTCCGAGCCCAGAAAGATCGTCTCGTGCTGGCCGCGCATCCGCAGCAGTCGGTCGGTGAAGACGTGCCCGCGCTCGGGATCGGCGCAAAGCTGGATCTCGTCCACGGCGACGAAATCGGCGCCCATGCCCTCGGGCATCGCCTCGACGGTGCAGACCCAGTACTGCGTGCGCGGGGGCACGATCCGCTCTTCGCCGGTCACCAGCGCCACCACGGACGGGCCGCGCACGGCGACGATCCGGTCATAGACCTCTCGTGCCAGAAGCCGGAGCGGCAGCCCGATCACCCCCGTCCGGTAGCCCAGCATCCGCTCGATCGCGTAGTGGGTCTTGCCCGTGTTGGTGGGGCCCAGAACCGCGAGGGTCCTGCCTTGCCGTGTCATTCGCTACTCCCCGCGGCCGGGCGCGGCGGCTAGAGTTCCGCGCCGAGAACCTCGCGCTCGAGCCGTTCCATCGCCGGCCCCACTTGGGGATGATGCGGGTGAATGGCAAGCACTTCCTCGTAGGCGCGCCAGGCCAGGCGCGGCTCCTCGAGCTGTTCCATGATGACGCCGAGGCCGTAGAGCGCGCCGAAGTGGTCCGGGTTGAGCGCGAGCGCGCGGCGCAGATCGCCAAGGGCGAGGCCGTATTCCTGCTGCCGGAAGAACGCCATCGCGCGCACGGCCCATCCTTCCGCGAAATCGGGCGCGTGATCCGTCAGCGCGGTCAGATGCTCGACCGCGACCACGTAATCCTCGTTCTCGAGCGCGTCGCGGCCGCGGCGCAGGAGAAGATCCATCGCTGCCGAGCCCGACTTCGACCAGAGGTTGCGGATCTCGCCGGCGACCTGTTCGGCCTGCTGCGGAGAGGCAGAGCGGAGTTCGCCAAGCATCTCGTCCGCCGCGCCGTCCTCGGACCACGCCGGCGGCGCGAAGGAGAGGGCTGCGGCGAATGCCGCGACGAGATGTTTGATCGGGAAGGCGCTTGTGACCATAAATCCTAGAATAGCTGTTACCCGCGCCGAATCCAGAGGCGCGTGGCGTTTCGAAGGAGCGATGTGATGAGCGACATGATCAACGAGGCCGTGAACGCCCTGAACCAGAAGCTTTCGGGCGGATTTGACGGGATTGCAAAATTCGTCATCGAGGGCGAGGGCGCGATCATGCTCGACGCCGGGGGGGTGCGTGCGGCCGACGAGGAGGCCGACGTGACGCTCACCGCCTCGGCCGACACGTTCCAGCAGATCCTGCAAGGCGAGATGGACCCGACCTCGGCCTTCATGTCGGGCAAGCTGAGCGTGGACGGCGACATGGGCATGGCGATGAAGCTCGGCTCCGCGCTGGGCTGATGGAAGATGCGCCCTTCTTCGACGACCTGGTGAACGGCTGGCCCGCGGCGCGGGCCGTCTGGGTGCACGCCGAGGACGGGGCGCGGCTTCGAATGGGACTTTGGCAACCCGACGATGCCGCGCGCGGCACGGTGCTCGTGTTTCCCGGCCGCACCGAGTACATCGAGAAATACGCGCATGTGGCCGCGCGGCTTCTGGACCGCGGCCTCGCCGTCCTGGCGGTCGACTGGCGCGGCCAGGGCCTTTCGGAGCGGCTTCTGGGAGAGCCGCTTACCGGCCATGTCGGGCGTTTCTCGGACTACCAGCGCGACGTGGCCGCGATGCTGGCCGTCGCGCGTGCCGAGGCCCTTCCGGCGCCCATCTTCCTGCTGGCGCATTCCATGGGCGGCTGCATCGGCCTGCGCGCGCTGATGGACGGGCTAGACGTGGCGGGCGCGGCCTTCACCGGGCCGATGTGGGGGATCCGGATCTCTGCGCTGATGCGGCCCGCCGCCTGGGCGATCAGCTGGAGCGGCGCGCGCCTCGGCCTCGGCCATGTCGTGGCGCCGGGAACCGGCCCGCAATCCTACATCGCGACGGCCCCCTTCGAGGGCAACACGCTCACCACCGATGCCGGGATGTGGGCGACGATGCAGTCCCACCTGCACGCGCGGCCCGAGCTGCAACTGGGTGGACCCAGCCTTCACTGGCTGCACGAGGCGCTGGCGGAGTGCCGCGCGCTCGCCCGCCGGCCCGCGCCGGACCTGCCCGCCATCGCCTGGCTCGGCAGCCGGGAGCGGATCGTCGACCAGGCGCGCGTCCATGACCGGATGCGGGGCTGGCCCTCGGGCCGGCTCGAACTGCTCGAGAGCGCGGAGCACGAGGTGCTGATGGAGCGCGCCGAGATCCGCGACCGCATCCTTCGGGCGACGGCGTCCTTCTTCCTCGAACAGGCGGGCGAACCTGCCTAAGCTGGCCACGCGGCAAGCCGGCCCTATACTGGCGCGCATGACACGGCCCCCGGTTCTCGATTTCACCGACCGCGGCATTCGCTGCCCGGCGGGCGACTTTCACATAGACCCTTGGCGGCCGGTGGATCGCGCCGTCATCACCCACGCCCACGCGGACCACGCGCGGCCGGGGCACCGCCGCTACCTCTGCACGGACGGCACCGCGCCGGTCCTGCGCCACCGGCTCGGCGACGTGGCGCTCGAAACGATGCGCTATGGCGAGGAACGACGGATCGGCGATGCGGTCGTCTCCTTCCACCCGGCCGGCCACGTGCCGGGCTCGGCCCAGCTCCGGGTGGAGGTCGCCGGCGAGGTCTGGGTCGGCTCGGGGGACTACAAGATTGCGGCGGACGGGCTGTCGGAGCCGTTCGAGCCGCTCCGCGCCCATGCCTTCGTGTCCGAGTGCACCTTCGGGCTGCCGGTCTTCCGCTGGGCGCCGCAGGACGAGGTCGCCGGCGCGCTGAACCGCTGGTGGGCGGGCGCGGCGCGCGACGGGCGCACCGCCATGCTCGGCGCCTACGCGCTGGGCAAGGCGCAGCGGCTGCTGTCGATGCTCGACACCGGCATCGGCCCGATCCTCACTCACGGCGCGGTCGAGGGCGTCACGGACGTGCTGCGACAAGCCGGCCTGCCCCTGCCCGAGACGCGGCAGGTGACGCCGGAGCTCGACCCGAAGGATTTCCCGGGGGCGCTCGTCCTCGCGCCGCCCGCCGCGCTTGGCAGCACCTGGGCCCGACGTTTCGGCCCGGCGTCCACCGCCGTGGCCAGCGGATGGATGGGCCTGCGCGGCGTGCGGCGGCGCCGGGGCGTCGACCGCGGCTTCGTGCTCTCGGATCACGCGGACTGGGAGGGGCTGCTGTGGGCAATCCGGGGGACGGGTGCCGAAAAGATATTCGTGACGCACGGTTACACCGAAATATTCTCACGCTGGCTGAGCGCGGAGGGATTCGATGCCCGCATCGTGCCCACGCAGTTCAACGGCGAGGCCGAAGACGAGGCCGAGGTGGCGCCATGATCCGTGTCCGGTCAACGACTTGCGGCTTGATCCTCGCATACCGGGGCCCCGGCCGCCGCCCGCCTGTGGACATGGCTGTGGAAAACCGGAGGTCTGTCGCGTTTCCGGGCCGTTCGGCTTTCAACCTCCGGCACGTGCAGGTCTCGTGAAGGACTTCGCCCGCCTCATCGCCCGGGTCGACGAGACCACGCGCACATCGGCCAAGGTGGACGCGCTGTCGGACTATTTCGCGACCGCGCCAGACGCGGACCGGCTCTGGACCGTGGCGCTTTTCTCGGGCCGGCGGCCGCGGCGCGCGATCACGACGACACAGCTGCGCGAATGGGCGGCGGAGCGCGCGGGCCTGCCGCTCTGGATCGTCGAGGAAAGCTACGGGATCGTGGGCGATCTGGCCGAGACCATCGCGCTCATCCTGCCGCCGCCCGCGCACCCGCGCGACCGCGGGCTGGCCGAGTGGATCGCAACGCTCAGGGCGCTTGCCGACCGGCCGCTTCCGGACCGGCGCGCCGCGATTCTCGACGCCTGGGACGCGCTGGAGCCCGCGGAACGCTTCCTCTTCAACAAGCTTCTGACCGGGGGCTGGCGCATCGGGGTGAGCCAGAAGCTGATGACGCGCGCGCTTGCCCGCGCGCTCGGCCGGGACGAGGCCGAGATGGCGCATCGGCTGATGGGCGCCTGGGATCCCGCGACCACGAGCTGGCAGGAGCTCGTGCACTCCGAGGCGGGCGCGGCGGATCTTTCGCGTCCCTACCCGTTCTACCTCGCCCACCAGCTCGACGCGGGGCCGGAAACGCTGGGCGATCCGTCCGGCTGGCGGACGGAGTGGAAATGGGACGGGATCCGCGGCCAGCTTATCCTGCGCGACGGCCAGCATTTCGTCTGGTCCCGCGGCGAGGAGCTGATGACGGATCGCTTTCCCGAACTCGCCCGCGCGCGCGACTTCCTGCCGCCCGGCACGGTGATCGACGGCGAGCTGCTGGCCTGGCGCGACGGGCCGCTGTCCTTCAACGCGCTGCAAAAGCGACTCGGGCGCAAGACCGTGCCGAAGAAGCTTCTGTCCGAGGCGCCGGTCGCGCTCGCGGCCTACGACCTGCTGGAAGAGGGTGGCGAGGACATTCGTGCCCGTCCCTTCGACGAGCGGCGCGCGCGGCTCGAACGCCTGCTCGCCGATCTTCCGCCGGAGGCGCCGCTGGTTCTTCCGCCGCTTCTGGACTTCGACGACTGGGCCGCGCTCGCGGATGCACGCGCGCAGGCGCGGGCGCGGGCCGCCGAGGGGGTGATGCTGAAGCGCGGCGAAAGCCCCTACCTCGCGGGCCGCAAGCGCGGCGACTGGTGGAAATGGAAGCTCGACCCGCTGACCGTGGACGCGGTGATGATCTACGCGCAGGCCGGGCACGGGCGGCGCGCCAATCTCTTCACCGATTTCACCTTCGCGGTCTGGTCGGGCAACGCCCTTGTCCCCTTCACCAAGGCCTACTCCGGCCTGACCGACGCGGAATTCGCCGAGATCACGCGCTGGGTGCGGCGCAACACGCTGGAGCGCTACGGCCCCGTGCGGCAGGTGCGCCCCGAGCAGGTGTTCGAGATCGCCTTCGAGGGCATCCACGAAAGCCCCCGCCACAAGTCGGGCCTCGCGCTGCGCTTCCCGCGCATGGCGCGCTGGCGCCGCGACAAGCCCACCGCCGAGGCCAACACGCTCGACGATCTAAAAAAGATGCTCGCCGCTTACGGACAGACGGACGCGCAGGGCTGATTTTCCCGGCGCGCGCGGATAGACTGGGCGGCACATCGGCCGAGGCCGGAAAACACGGGGTTTACCCATGCAGGATTCGCTCTGGATCGCGATCGTAACCGCCGCGATCGTCTTCGGGCTCATGATCATCATACCCATCGCCTCGTTTCTGCTGAAGGCGGCGGTCGTGGCGCTGATCGCGGGCGCGGCGGTCTACGTACTGATGCGTCTGTTCGGCCGGCCCTGAGCGCGCCGCCTTCCCTTGGGGCACCCGCGGCACCTCGGCGCGCGGCCTTGATCCGCCCCGCCGCGCCAGCCTATCTCTCGCAGGCATCCAATTTCGCAGGAGATCCCCATGCGCCACGCCCCCCGCCCCGTCTTCGACGCCAGCGCCGGTTCCGCTTCCGGCCCCGAGGGCCTTGGCGATCTGCCGGAATGGGACCTCACGGACCTTTATGCCGCGCCCGACGCGGCCGAGATCGCACGCGACCTCGACTGGCTGGAGGCCGAGGGCCGCACCTTCGCGGCGGATTATGAGGGCCGGCTCGGCGAACTCGACGCGGCGGGCTTTCTGGACTGCGTGCGCCGCAACGAGCGGATCGAGACGGTGGCGGGACGCATCATGTCCTATGCGGGGCTGCGCTACTACCAGCAGACCACCGACGCGGGACGGGCGAAGTTCCTCTCCGACATGCAGGAGAAGATCACCAACTTCACCACGCCGCTGGTCTTCTTCACGCTCGAGCTCAACCGGCTGGAGGACGACCACCTCGAGCGGCTGCTCGGCGAGAACGCGGAGCTTGCCCGCTATCGCCCCGTGTTCGAGCGCATCCGCGCGATGAAGCCCTACCAGCTTTCGGACGAGCTGGAGAAGTTCCTGCACGACCTGGGCGTCGTGGGCGACGCGTGGGAGCGCCTTTTCGACGAGACGATGGCGGGGCTCAGCTTCGAGGTGGAGGGTGAGGCGCTCGGGCTCGAATCGACGCTCACCCTGCTCACGGATCACGATCGGTCGACGCGCGAGGCCGCGGCGCGGGCGCTCGCCGAAGTGTTCTCCGAGAACATCCGCACCTTCGCCCGCGTGCACAACACGCAGACCAAGGAGAAGGAGGTGATGGACCGCTGGCGCGGCATGCCCACGCCGCAGACCGCGCGCCACCTGGCCAACGACGTCGAACCCGAGGTGGTCGAGGCGCTGCGCGACGCGGTCGTGGCCGCCTATCCGCGCCTCAGCCACCGCTACTACGAGCTCAAGCGCCGCTGGCTCGGCCTCGACACGCTGGAAGTCTGGGACCGCAACGCCCCGCTTCCGATGGAGGAGACGCGCACCATCGGCTGGGACGAGGCGCGCGAGACGGTGCGCGCGGCCTACGCGGAATTCGACCCGCGGATGGCCGAGCTCGCCGAGCCGTTCTTCACCAGCGGCTGGATCGACGCGGGCGTGAAGCCCGGCAAGGCGCCGGGCGCCTTCGCGCACCCGACGGTGACCGAGGTGCACCCCTACGTGATGCTGAACTACCTCGGCAAGCCGCGCGACGTGATGACGCTCGCCCACGAGCTCGGCCACGGCGTGCACCAGCGCCTCGCCGCCGGGCAGGGCGAACTCCTGTCGCGCACCCCGCTCACGCTGGCGGAGACGGCGTCGGTCTTCGGCGAGATGCTGACCTTCCGGCGGCTTCTGGAGAACGCGAAGACGCAGAACGAGCGCAAGGTGCTGCTGGCCGGCAAGGTCGAGGACATGATCAACACGGTCGTGCGCCAGATCGCCTTCTACGATTTCGAGTGCAAGCTGCACGACGCCCGGCGTGGCGGCGAGCTCACCCCGGACGACATCAACGCGATCTGGATGAGCGTGCAGGGCGAGAGCCTCGGCCCCGCCTTCACCTTCATGGAGGGCTACGAGACCTTCTGGGCCTACATCCCGCATTTCGTGCACTCGCCCTTCTACGTCTACGCCTATGCCTTCGGCGACGGGCTGGTGAACGCGCTTTACGCCGCCTACGAGGAGGGCGATCCCGACTTCCAGGAGAAGTACTTCGAGATGCTGAAGGCGGGCGGGTCGATGCACCACAAGGAGCTTCTGGCGCCTTTCGGGCTCGACGCCTCCGACCCGGCCTTCTGGGACAAGGGACTTTCCATGATCGCCGGGCTCATCGACGAGCTCGAGGCGATGGAGGGCTAGGATATCTGACGCGCGCCGCGCCGGACGGGCGCGCCGCGCGGATCAGAGCCCTGCGTGCGTGCCGTCGCAAAGCGGCCCGCGCGCCGTCTGCTTGCAACCGCAGAAAAAGACGCGGCCGTCGCTCTCGGCGGTGTATTTCACGGGCTCGATGTCGGTGCCCTTGTGGCTTCCGTCGCAAAACGGCTGACGCGACGAGCGCCCGCAGGCGCACCAGAAATAGCTTTTGCCAGCCGATACCTCGGCCGGGAACGGGGCTTTCTGCGGGATGTCGGGGGCGTCGGACATCGGATCCTCCTCTGTCTGCACGGGCCACGAACGTGGCGCCGCGCGCGGCGCGGTCAAGGCAGCGCCGTCCGCGGTCGTCCCGTTCCCCGCCGGTCAGTCAAGCTCCGTCCAGGGCCAGGGCTTGACCTCGGAGGCGCCGGTCTGGAAGCGCGCGGCCTTCGCGATCCATATCCCGAGATCGGTGCCGAACTCCGCCAGCCGCGCGTTGGGATCGCCCCTGTTCACCAGCATCAGCACGGCCTGGATCACCGTGGCCACGGTCAGCACGGTCTGCGCCAGACTCAGCATGATCCAGATGAGCACCACGTGCAGCAGCCGCAGCGGCATGGACTCCCTGGGCGCGTGGGGCTGCGCGCCATGCAGGCGCCCGTTCAGCTTCTCTTCATCGTTGCGCGGCATGGGTCCCTCCGGAATGGCAGATCAAGCATACCGCGCCGGCCCGGTTCGGGCCAAGCCCGGCGACGCTTGACTTGGGGATGACGCAGCTATCTTTCCGATCAGCCACGGGAGGCCCGCATGAAACAGCTGCTCGCCATTATCCTCGCCGTCTTCGCCAACGCTGCCGCGGCCGAGGACTTCGTCTTCGACAGCATCGACGGCGGCCAGATCCGGCTTTCGGACTATGCCGGCAAGCCGGTGCTCGTCGTCAACACGGCCTCGATGTGCGGCTTCACCCCGCAATACGAGGGCTTGCAGGCGCTTTACGACCGCTACCGCGACGCCGGCCTCGTGGTGCTTGCCGTGCCGTCGAACGACTTCAACCAGGAACTCGCCTCCGACGACGAGGTGAAGGAGTTCTGCGAGATCACGTTCGGCATCGACATGCCGATGACGACCATCACGCCCGTGCGGGGCAGCGGGGCACACCCGTTCTACGCCTGGCTGAAGGAGACCGCGACGTTCGAGCCGTCGTGGAACTTCAACAAGGTGCTTCTGGATGGTGAGGGCCGCGTGGTGGAAACGTTCGGCGCCACCGCCCGGCCGATGTCGGGCCGGATCACCGAGCCGGTGGAGGCCCTGCTGGCGGGCAGTTGAGCCGCGCGCTCAGCGCAGGACGAACGGCGCGCTCAGCCACTCTGACAGAGCCTCGGTGGTATCCTCCGGCACCTCGAGAGGCGGCAAGTGCCCGGCCCCGTCGATGATCCGCAAGGTGGCGCCGGGGATGAGCTCCGCCAGGAAGACGTGGCGCTTCACCGGCATGAGCGTGTCCTCGGCCCCGCAAAGCAGCAGCGTGGGCACCTCGCACCGACGCAGTGTCGCCTGCTGGTCGCGCCGGCGCTGAAGCGCCCGGATCTGTCGCGTGAACGCCTCGACGCCCAGCCCGCGCGCCATCTCTGCGAGCGTCGCCATCACCTCGAAACGGCCGGGCCCCGGTGCCAGGTGATCCGGCCGGATCACCTCGGCCACCGCGGCGTCGAGCGCCCCGCTGCGCGCCCGGACGATGAGGGGATCGCGCTCCCCGGCTTGCGCGGGCGTCTCGGCCAGCGGCTCGGTGTCCATGAGCGCCAGCCGCGCCACCCGGTCGGGCGCGCGGCGCAGGATCTCCATGGCGACCATGCCGCCCAGGCCCAGACCGCCCAGCGCGAACCGTTGCGGCAGTTGCGGCAGGAGGTGCGAGGCGATCTCTTCCACCCGCTCCCCGCCCGCGAGCGGGGCCACCGTCACAGGGCGATCGCGGCCGAGCGCGGTGATCTGCGGCAGGAAGAGGCGCGCGTCGCACATGAACTCCGGCAGAAGGACGAGCGGTTCAGCCATGCACCGCCTGCCCGTTCGTGACGTCCTGCGCCGTCTGCCCGTTCATCCCGCTCCCCCGCCTGTCTGCGGCCGTTTCGATAGCAGCCCCCGGACGGAGGGGCCATAGGCCCGCGCTCACCCCTCCGGCAAGGCGCGGATCCATGCCGTGATCGCCGTCGCGGCGGCGTCCGTCAGTCCGGGCGACAGGATATCGCCCGCGAGGACATGGGCGGCGGGATCGTCCGTGGAGCCGGGGGACACCGGGTGCAGTCTTACCGCGCCGCCCCAGCGCGCGGCCACCGCGCGCGTGGCGTCCGCGCGCACGACCTGGTCGTCATCCGAGAACCAGAAAAGCGCGGGCACCCCGATGCCGCCCGGATCGAGCCTGCGCACATGCGCGACGAGCGCGGCCATGGGCAGGAGCGCCTCCACCGGATAGCTCTGCGTCCAGTAGCGCGCATGCGCCTCGTTGCGCGGCTCGAACCCCCGCGTCGGTCCGAGAATCCACGACAACCAGATCCGGGCGGCGGGCCAGGTGAGCAGACCCGCGAAGCGCCCGTGAAGGGCGTAGTTGGGCGACACCAAGACGACGCCGGCCACGCCCTCGGCCAGTTCGGGCCGGCCGAGGGCCAGCGTGACGAGCGTGGCGCCCGTCGAGGTGGCGATCACGACCACGCGGTCACCGGCGGCGCGCGCCGCCGCGAGGCCTTCGGCAAGGTCCGACATCCAGCCCGCGACGCTGGCTTCGGCCATGGCCGCCCCGCCCCGGCCGTGGCCCTGAAGCCGCGTGAAGACGAGGTTCGCGCCAAGCGCCCCGGCCACGCGGTCGGGCACCGGGCGGATTTCCTCGGACGTCGCCGAAAACCCGTGAACGTAGAGGATCGCCAGATCCGTGCGCGCGCCCGGCGCGCCCGCCCAGAGCACGCGCTTTTCCGTGCCGGGCACGATATCGTCGAAGCGCGCCTCCGCATCGGCGAAATGCCGGTCGAGATCGCCCAGCGCCTCGGGCGCCACGGGCGCGGCAACGGCCACCGGCTCGCGCGGGCCCAGAAACCAGAACGCCGCAGCCGCCGTCGCGACGAGAAGAAGCGCCCAGGCCACCGCCCTAGCCACGCCGGCGCGCGGCGCGGGCGCGCACCTCCTCCACGCTGTCGGTGATCAGCTCGAGGCAATCCGGCTCCGAGAACCGGTGATCCGCCCCCTCGACAAGGGTCAGCCGCATGTCCGGACCGGTGGCGTGGTCGAGAAGCGCGAGCGCCACCGCGCGGTCGACGTCCGCATCCGCGGTGCCCTGAAGGAAGCGCGCGGGAAAGGGCAGATGCAGCGCGGCGCGCAGCACCAGATGCGCGCGCCCGTCCTCGATAAGCCGCTTCGTGATCGGATAGGGCTCGCCGTAGTCGGAGGGCAGGTGCACCACGCCGTCGCGTTCGAGATCGGCGCGCTGCTCGGCGTCGAAGCCCGCCCACATCGCGTCCTCCGTGAAGTCGGGCGCGGCGGCGACGGTGACGAGGCCGGCCACCCGCTCGGGGTTGGCCCGCGCGGTCAGCAGCGCGATCCAGCCGCCCATCGAGGAGCCCACGAGCACCTGCGGCCCCTCGGTCAGCGCATCCAGCACCGCCTCCGCGTCCTCGGCCCAGTCGCCGATGCACCCGTCGGTGAAGGCACCCGAGCTTTGCCCGTGGCCGGAGTAGTCGAAGCGCAGGAAGGCGCGGCCCGCGTTTCGCGCCCAGTCCTCGAGGTGCAGCGCCTTGGTGCCTTCCATGTCGGACATGAAACCGCCGAGGAACACCACGCCCGGCCCCTCGCCCGGGGTCCGATGATAGGCGATGCGGCGCCGCTGCGGCGTGTCGAGATAGCTGGGCTCTGTCATGGATCCTCCGATCGGTGGCGCGCGAAGAGTGCCCGCGATCGGGCCGGGTGAAAAGCCCCGGCGGGTGTCGGCACGACACCGTCATCCTTGACTTCCCGGGCCCGTCCCGCCATGTCGCCCGCGAACCCTGACCCGCAACCGGGCGCTTCGTAGGCGCCGAACCGACGAGGAGAGCGGACATGGCCCGCGACCAGTCCACCGTTCCCCTGACCTTCCCCGATGGCTCCGTCCGCGACTTTCCCGCCGGGATCACCCCCGGCGAGATCGCCGAGGGAATTTCCAAATCGCTCGCGAAGAAAGCGATCAGCGCCGACGTGAACGGCGCCCACTGGGACCTGCAATGGCCGATCGAGGCGGATGCCGCGATCGCCATCAACACCATGGCCGACGACGCGCCCGCGCTCGAACTCATCCGGCACGACCTCGCCCACATCATGGCGCGCGCGGTGCAGGAGATCTGGCCCGAGGTGCGCGTCACCATCGGCCCCGTCATCGAGAACGGCTGGTATTACGACTTCGACCGCGCGGAGCCCTTCACCCCGGACGATCTCGGCGCGATCGAGAAGAAGATGCGCGAGATCATCGACCGCCGCGACCCGGTGACCACCGAGGTCTGGGAGCGCGACCGCGCCATCCGCTACTACGAGGCGAACAACGAGCCCTACAAGGTGGAGCTCGTCGAGGCGATCCCGGAAGGACAGCCCATCCGGATGTACTGGCACGGCCACTGGCAGGATCTCTGCCGCGGCCCGCACCTCGCCCACACCGGGCAGGTCCCCGCCGACGCCTTCAAGCTGATGAAGGTGGCCGGCGCCTACTGGCGCGGCGACAGCTCGCGCCCGATGCTCCAGCGCATCTACGGCGTGGCCTTCAAGGACCGCAAGGCGCTCAAGGATTACCTGACCTTCCTCGAGGAGGCGGAGAAACGCGACCATCGCCGCCTCGGCCGCGAGATGAAGCTCTTCCACTTCCAGGAAGAGGCGCCCGGCATGGTGTTCTGGCACCCCGACGGCTGGACGATCTACCGCGAGCTTCAGGACTACATGCGCCGGCGGCTCGACGCCGCGGGCTACCGCGCGATCAACACGCCCCAGGTTGTGGACCGCAAGCTCTGGGAGGCGTCGGGCCACTGGGACAAGTACCGCGAGAACATGTACATCACGGAGATCGACGAGGAGCACGCCAACGAGAAGCGGGTGAACGCGCTCAAGCCGATGAACTGCCCCTGCCACGTGCAGGTCTTCAACCAGGGCATCAAGAGCTACCGCGACCTGCCGCTCCGGCTGGCCGAGTTCGGCTCCTGCCACCGCTACGAGGCGCATGGCGCGCTGCACGGGCTGATGCGCGTGCGGGGCTTCACCCAGGACGACGCGCACATCTTCTGCACCGAGGACCAGATCGAGCAGGAATGCGCGGGCTTCATCGAGCTCTTGTCCAAGGTCTACAAGGACACGGGCTTCGGCAGCTTCGACATCAAGCTTTCCACCCGTCCCGATGTGCGCGTGGGGTCCGACGCGGTCTGGGACAAGGCCGAGGCGGCGCTCGAGAAGGCGATCCTCTCGGTCAGGAACGACTACGAGATCGACCCGGGCGAAGGCGCGTTCTACGGCCCGAAGCTCGACTTCAAGCTGACCGACGCGATCGGGCGCGAGTGGCAGTGCGGCACCTTCCAGGCCGACTTCAACCTGCCCGAGCGGCTGGACGCGAGCTATATCGGCGCGGACGGCGAGAAGCACCGCCCCGTCATGCTGCACCGCGCGATCCTGGGCAGCTTCGAGCGATTCATCGGGATCCTGATCGAGAACTACTCCGGCAGGCTGCCCATGTGGCTTGCGCCGCGTCAGGTCGTCGTGGCCTCGATCACGACCGACGCCAACGATTATGTCGCGGAGGTTGTCGCGGCGCTGCGCGCGGCCGGGCTTCGTGCGGAGGCCGACACACGCAACGAGAAGATCAACTACAAGGTGCGCGAGCATTCGCTCGCCAAGGTGCCGGTGATCCTCGCCTGCGGCCACCGCGAGGTCGAGGAGCGCACGGTGACCATCCGGCGCCTCGGCGAGAAGGCGACCAGCACCGAGCCGATGGACGCCTTCGTGAACGCGCTGGCCGACGAGGCGCGCGCGCCCGACCGTTTGTAACATTCGGGGGCGGCGCGCCCGGGCGGCGCCCGCCCCGACGCCGGCGATCGCGGCGTTGCCCCATGCAGGTCGCGAGCCGGTCTCACGGCCCCGTCACTCGCGATGACGGCGCCGTGAAGCACGCGGCCGTGACTGGCGTGTCATGTCGTCGCAGCGGTATGACTCCCCCAGCCGCGGCTCCGCGGCAGCACGGACCAAACTGGAGGGAGATCCACAAATGTCCATCACGCTGAAATCCGCCGCAGTCGCCGGCGCTGTCGCCGCCGCCCTGTCGTCCTATGCCGGCACGGCACACGCCCAGGCGCAGGAGAAGTGCTACGGCGTCTCGCTCGCCGGCGAGAACGACTGCGCGGCCGGCCCCGGCACGACCTGTGCGGGCACGTCCACCGTCGATTACCAGGGCAACGCCTGGACCCTCGTGGACGAGGGCACCTGCGAATCGATGGAGCTTCCGGGGGACCGGATGGGATCGCTCGAACCGCTGGAGCGTGACCTGCCGCAGCAGGGCTGACACGCGGCGGAGCTTTCGGGGCGGGCCGAACGCCCGCCCCTTCCCCCACCGCCTGACCCGACGCAAGGGAGACCGCCCGCCATGTTCGACGCATCAGGCCAGGACATATCGCTTCCCGCGCGTGTCGGCGTGGGCTTCAAGGCGAAGCATTTCGCCGGCCTCACGGCGGAGCCGGGGCCCGTCGGCTGGATCGAGATCCACGCCGAGAACTACATGGGCGCGGGCGGACGCCCCCGCGCGCAGCTCGCCGCGCTCGCCGAGCGCTTTCCCGTTTCGGTGCATGGCGTCGGTCTGTCGATCGGGGGGCAGGCGCCGCTCGACCGCGATCACCTCGCGCGGCTCAAAACCCTTTGCGACCGGATCGCGCCCGCGAGCTTTTCCGAGCACCTTGCCTGGTCCACCCATGACGGCGCGTTCCTGAACGATCTTCTGCCCCTGCCCTACACGCGCGCCACCCTCGCGCGCGTCGCCCGCCACATCGACGAGGTGCAGGAGGCGCTCGGGCGGCGGATGCTGCTGGAAAACCCGTCGAGCTACCTCGCCTTCGCCGAAAGCGAGATGAGCGAGACCGAGTTCCTTTCCGAGATCGCCCGGCGCACCGGCTGCGGCCTGCTGCTCGACGTCAACAACGTCTTCGTGTCGGCCACCAATCTCGGCCATTCGCCGCAGGATTACGTGGACGCCTTCCCGGTCGCGCATGTGGGCGAGATCCATCTCGGCGGCCACGACGAGGACGCCGACGACGCCGGCGCGCCGCTTCTCATCGACAGCCACGGGCGCGAGGTGGCCGACCCGGTCTGGGCGCTGCTCGACCGGGTTCTGGATCGGGCGGGCCCGCGCCCGCTGCTCGTCGAATGGGACACCGACGTGCCGGACTGGCCGGTGCTCCGCGCCGAGGCCGGCCGCGCCGCCGCCGCGCTGGAGCGCGTGGCCGCATGAACCGCGAGACCGAGTTCCGCGCCGCGCTGCTCGATCCCGTGCGTCCGGCGCCCCCGGGGCTGACCGACGGGACGGGCCGGCCGGCGGCACGACGCTTCGACGTCTACCGCAACAACGTCACCGCGAGCCTGCTCGAGGCGCTCGAGGTCGGGTTTCCGCTGCTCGCGAAGCTCACCGGGGCCGCGGCGTTCCGCAACATGGCGCTGGCGTTCCTGCGCGCGCACCCGCCCGAGGATCCGCGCCTCGCGCTCTACGGGGCCGCGCTGCCGGGGTTTCTGGAACGCTTCGCGCCGCTCGCCCGCCACGGCTACCTGCCCGACGCGGCGCGGCTGGACCTGGCGCTCCGCCACGCCTATCACGCCGCCGACGCAGAGCCGATCGCGCCCGACGCGCTCGCCGCGCTGCCGCCCGACAGGCTGATGCACACCCGGCTTTCGCTCGCGCCCGCCGTGTGCATTCTGCGCTCGCGCTGGCCGCTCCACGCGATCTGGGCCTTCAACATGGTCGAGGGCGCGCCGAAACCGGCGCCCGGCGCGCAGGACGTGCTGGTGGCGCGCCCGGGCTTCGATCCCGCGCCGCATCTGCTGCCGCCGGGCGGCGCGGCCTTCGTGGCCGCGCTCGCCGACGGTGCGCCCTTCGGCGAGGCCCATGCCGCCGCCGAGGCCGCCGCGCCCGGCTTCGACCTCGCCGCGACGCTCGGCCTCCTTCTCGGGGCCGGCGCGATCACCGGCCTCACGCCACCCGAGGAATGACGATGAACGCCCTTCTTTCCCTCTACGACCGCGCCACCGACCCGCTGGACCGCGAGACGGTGATCCTGCCCACCCTCGCGCGCTTCCTCTTCGCCGCGGTGCTGCTGGTCTATTTCTGGCATGCGGCCGGAACGAAGACGGGCGACGGCCTTTTCGGTCTCTTGCAGCCCTCGATGGGTGCCTACGCGCAGATCTTCCCCCGGCAGATGGAGGCCGCGGGCTTCGATACCTCGCAGCTGGGGCTCTGGCACTGGCTGGTCGTCGTGTCGGGCACGCTGGCGGAGTTCGTCCTGCCCGCGCTTGTGGTTCTGGGCCTCGCCACGCGGCTCGCGGCGCTTGCCATGATCGGGTTCATCGCGGTGCAAAGCCTGACCGACCTCTACGGCCATGGCGGGATCGAGCATGCCGAGACGCTGGGGGCGTGGTTCGACCGGTTCCCGGACGGGGCGATCCTGGATCAGCGCGCGCTCTGGGTGTTCCTGCTGCTCACCCTCGTTCTGAAGGGCGCGGGGCCGCTTTCGCTGGACCGCCTGCTGGCGACCCGCCTCAGAAATGCGCCTTAGGCTCGTCGGGCTTGCCCGCGGCGAGCGCGAGTAGCCCGCCGAGCCCCGCGAAGGCGATGGGAAACATCGTCGCCACGTTGAACCCGAAGGCGTGATACATGCCGCCCGCGGACAGGATCAACAGGAGGCCGCCCCAGAGCGCCCGGGCGCGCGCCATCGCCCCGCCCGCGATCGCGAGGAGCGGCGAGAGGATCGAGGTCGCCTGGATCAGCCTCTTGTTGTCGAGCGGGCCGAAGATTTCGTCGACCTCGGCGAACCGGTTCGAGAGCTCGACGTAGCCGTACCCGAAAAAACCCACGACCATGCCGATCACCCCGGCGATGATCCCGAGCGTCAGTGCCGCGTTGCGCATGGCGTCCTCCTTGACCTCTTCTTCGCGAAATGGGCCCGCGCGCGGCACTATCCGACAAGCGCCGCGCGCACCTCGTCCGACCAGCCGAGATAGAGCGTTCCGCCGTCGTCGATAAGCGGGCGCTTCATGACCGCCGGCTGGCGCGCGATGAGCGTTTCGGGCGCGAGCGCGCGGTCCTCCTCCGACAGCGCCCGCCAGGTGGTGGAGCGCCGGTTCACCAGATCCGGCCCGAATTGCGCGGCCGCGCGCCGGAGCACCGGTTCGGGCAGCCCTTCGGCCCGGATATCCACGAGCCGCGCCTCCGGCAGGGATTTCAGCGCCTTTCGGCAGGTGTCGCAGGTCTTCAGCCCGTAGATCAGCATGCGCATCGCTCCGTCGATCGCCCCCGATGTCCTACATTGCGCGCGGCCCGGGATCACCACCGTTTTGCTTGCATTTTACATTTCGCATGCAATCCTTCCCTTGCGGCAACGGCCATTCAGATTTCCGGCTCGACCTTCCGATTCCGGACCTGACGTCCGGACCGCGCTTCGCCTCCGCGGCGGGGCTGACGACGGAAGACGGAAAGGAGACACGGAAAATGCCGACAGGCACCGTGAAATGGTTCAACACGACCAAGGGTTACGGCTTCATCGCGCCCGAGGACGGCGGCAAGGACGTCTTCGTGCACATCTCGGCCGTGGAGCGTTCCGGAATGACCGGGCTCGCCGACAACCAGAAAGTGTCCTACGAACTCATGGAAGGCCGGGACGGCCGCACCATGGCGAGCGACCTGAAGGCGCTCTGAAAGCGCCTCACGCCGCCTGCATCCGCTCCGCCTCGCTGCGCGCGAGGCGGATGAGGTCCGCCATGTAGGGCTTCTCCGCGTCCTCGGCCCGGGTCGCCGCGTAGAGGCTGCGAGTGATCCCGTTCGCGGTCAGCGGACGGGTCACGTAATCGGAGCTGTATTTCACCTCGCGCACGACCCAGTCGGGCAGCACCGACACGCCGCGGTTCGACGCGACGAGCAACAGGATCACCGCGGTCAGTTCCACCTGCCGAATCGCCGCGGGCTCCACCCGCGCGCGGCTCAGAAGCTGGCTGAAGACGTCGAGGCGCGACCGCTCCACCGGGTAAGTGATGAGCGTTTCGCCCCTGAAATCCTCGGCCTCGACGAAAGGTTTCGCGGCCAGCGGATGCGCGGACGCCGCCACGAACACCGGGGAATAGTCGAAGAGCGGCGTGAACGTCACGCCCGGCAATTCCTCGGGGTCCGAGGACACCACGAGGTCCACGTCCTCCTTGGCGAGCGCCGGCAGCGCGTCGAAGGCGAGGCCCGGGCGGATGTCCACGTCCACGTCGGGCCAGAGCTTCCGGAAGCCCTCGAGGACCGGGAAGAGCCACTCGAAACAGGCGTGGCACTCGATCGCGATGTGCAGCCGACCCGAGCGGCCGGCGCGCAGCCCCGCGAACTCCGCCTGCGCCGCCTCGATCTCGGGCAGCACGCGCTCGGCGAGCCGCAGAAGCCTCTGGCCCGCCGCGGACAGGCGCATGGGCTTCGAACGCCTTACGAAAAGCTCCACCCCCGTCTGCTCCTCGAGCCCCTTGATCTGGTGGCTGAGCGCCGACTGCGTGATGTTGAGCGCATCCGCCGCGCGGGCCAGCCCGCCATTGTCGTGAATGGCCTTGATCGACCGCAGGTGCCGCAATTCCAGGTGCATCTTCATGTTCGACTCATCTTGGTCTTGAGATTTATGAGTTTGTTTCCCGTCCGCCCGCGTGCGACAAGGCGCGGAACGATTGGAGGGTCAGGCATGTCCGCACCGCGCGTCTCTTTCGAGTTCTTTCCGCCCAAGTCGCTGGAAGCGTCCTTCCGGCTCTGGGACACCGTGCAGGTGCTCGCGCCGCTCTCGCCCCGCTTCGTCTCCGTCACCTATGGCGCGGGCGGCACGACGCGGGAGCTCACCCGCGACGCGGTGGGAACGCTCCACAAGCATTCCGGCCTCGACGTGGCGGCGCATCTGACCTGCGTGAACGCCTCGAAGGCGGAGACACTCGCGATCGCCGAGGGCTTCGCCGAGGCGGGCGTGACCCAGATCGTGGCGCTGCGCGGCGATCCGCCCAAGGGTGCGGGCGGTTTCACGCCCCATCCCGAGGGCTTCGCAAGCTCGGTGGAACTGGTCGAGGCCCTCGCCGCCACGGGGCGCTTCAAGATCCGCGTCGGCGCCTATCCGGACCCGCATCCCGAGGCCGGGCACGACGGGGCCGACATCGACTGGCTCAAGCGCAAGATCGACGCCGGCGCGGCAGAGGCGATCACCCAGTTCTTCTTCGAGCCGGAAACCTTCTTCCGGTTCCGCGACCGCTGCGAGAAGGCGGGACTCGACGCGCCGATCACGCCCGGCATCATGCCGATCGAGAACTGGGACGGCGTGAAACGCTTCGCCAAGGGCTGCGGCGCGGTCATTCCCGACTGGCTCGACCGCGCCTTCGAGAAGGCGCGCCGCGACGGGCGCGAGGATCTGCTGGCCACGGCGGTGTGCAGCGAGCTCTGCAGCAAGCTCATCGACGGCGGCGTGGAGACGCTGCACTTCTACACGCTGAACCGGCCCGAACTCACCCGCGACGTCTGCTTCGCGCTGGGGCTCAAGCCCGATCTCCAGCTCGAGAACGTCGCCTGAGACTAGGGCGGGGCAAGGCGCCTCAATCGCCTTGCGGCGCTGCGTCCCACGGGCGCGGCGACACCGCGCGGGGAGCGCGCCGGAAGGGCCTTCGAAGGCCCTTCCGGCACGCCGCCCCTGACGTCGCTTTCACGGAATTGGGACTCGTGCGCCGCGCTCGCCTCGCCTAAGACGACGCCATGTTCGACGCCCGCCTCCGCCCGCTGATCGACCCGCCGCTCGACGCCCTCGGGCGTGTCGTCGCGCGCCGGGGCATCACGGCCGATGCGGTGACGCTCGCGGGCCTTGCCCTCGGCCTCGCTGCCGCCGGCGCGATCGCTCTGGGATACCTGCTTCCGGGCCTTTTCCTCCTGCTTGCCAGCCGTCTCGCCGACGGCCTCGACGGCGCCGTGGCCCGCGCCACACGGTCCTCGGACTTCGGCGGCTACCTCGACATCACGAGCGATTTCCTCTTCTACGGCGCGGTGCCCCTGGGGTTCGTCTGGCTCGATCCCGCCGCCAACGGCGCCGCGGGCGCCTTCCTGCTTCTCAGCTTCTACGTCAACGGGGCGAGCTTTCTGGGCTTCGCGATCCTCGCCGAGAAGCGGAAGATGCGCACCGACGCGCGCGGCGTGAAGTCCCTCTACTTCACGGGCGGGCTGCTCGAGGGGGCCGAGACCATCGCCTTCTTCGTGCTGCTCTGCCTTCTGCCGCAGCATTTCGCGCCCATGGCCTGGGCCTTCGGCGTGCTCTGCTTCGTCACCGCCGCCTCGCGCCTTCTGCTGGCGCGGAAGGTCTTTCCGAAACCCCCCGACGGGGATCCCGCATGCCACGACTGCTCGCCGCGCTTCTCGCCGCCCTGCCCGCCTCTGCCCTCGCCGACCCGGACCCGGCGGACTGGGACGCCGTGCTCGAGGAGGCGCGCGGCCAGACCGTCTACTGGAACGCCTGGGGCGGCTCGACCACCACCAACGATTTCATCGCCTGGGTCGGCCAGCGCGTGGCCGGGGAGCACGGTGTCTCGCTCGAGCACGTGAAACTGTCGGACACCGCCGACGCGGTGAGCCGCGTGCTCGCCGAGAAGACCGCGGGCCGCGACGCGGGCGGCGCCGTCGATCTCATCTGGATCAACGGCGAGAACTTCGCCGCCATGAAGGAGAACGGCCTTCTCTTCGGCCCGTTCGCCGAGGACCTCCCGAACTGGCGCCATGTCGATGTGGAGGGCAAGCCGGTCAGGGTGGACTTCACGGTGCCCACCGACGGCTACGAAAGCCCCTGGGCCACGGCGCAGGTGGTCTTCATGTACGACACCGCGGACATCCCCGGGCCGCTGCCCTCGATGCAGGCGATCCTCGACTGGGCCGAGGCCAACCCGGGGCGCTTCACCTATCCCCAGCCGCCCGACTTCCTAGGCTCCACCTTCCTCAAGCAGGCGCTTTACGGGGTGGTGGAGGACCCGGACGTGCTTCGGGCGCCGGCCGCGCAAGCGGACTACGAGGCCGTGACCGCGCCGCTATGGGCCTTCGTGGACGCGCTCACGCCGCATCTCTGGCGGCAGGGCCGGGCCTATCCGCAAAGCGGGCCGCGCCAGATCCAGCTGATGGCCGACGACGAGATCGACCTCGCGATCTCCTTCAGCCCCGGCGAGGCGTCGGCCGCCATCGCCGATTTCCAGCTGCCCGCCACGGTGCGCACCTTCGTGCCCGAGGGCGGCAGCATCGGCAACGCGAGCTTCGTGGCGATCCCCTACAACGCCTCGGCCAAGGCCGGGGCGATGGTCGTCGCCAACTTCCTCCTGTCGCCCGAGGCGCAGGCCCGCGCGCTCGACCCCGACGTGCTGGGCTACGGGACGGTGCTCGACCTCGACACGCTCTCGCCCGGGGACCGCGCCCGCTTCGACGCGATCGAGCTCGGTATCGCCACCTTGCCACCCGACGCGCTCGGCCCCGCCCTGCCCGAGCCGCACCCTTCCTGGATGGAACGCATCGAGCAGGACTGGATCGCGCGCTACGGCGTCACCGAATAGCGTGGAGGCCCGCGCCGCCACCGCCGGCGCGGCGCGCGCCGGGCAAGCGCCCCGGCGCGGCCGGGTGCTGCCCGTCGTCCCCGCCCTCACCGTCGCGCTTCTGCTTTTGCCCGTGGCCGCGGGCCTGGCCGGCACGCTTCTGCCCGCCTTCGGCATCCTGCCCGCGATCGGACGCGCCGCGCCCGGCCTCGATGCCTTCCGGTCGCTTCTCGACTGGCCCGGCCTTGCGGCGGCGTCGCGGCTCAGCCTCGTCACCGGCCTCGCGGCGACGGCGCTCTCGCTCGCCGTCACGGCGCTCATCCTCGCCTCGTGGTCGGGCACGCGCGTCTTCGGCGCGATCCGCAGGGCGCTCTCGCCGCTGCTTTCCGTCCCGCATGCCGCGGCGGCCTTCGGGCTTGCCTTCCTGATCACGCCCTCGGGCTGGGTCATGCGCGCGCTCTCGCCCTGGCCTTCCGGCTTCGAGCGGCCGCCGGACTGGCTGGTCGTGCAGGATCCCTGGGGCCTCGCCCTCGTCGCGGGGCTCGTGGCGAAGGAGGTGCCCTTTCTCCTGCTCATGTCCATCGCGGCGATGGGCCAGACCGACCAGGCCCGCGCGCTGACCACCGCGCGGGCGCTGGGCCACGGGCGCGAGGCGGGTTGGCTCGTGGCGGTGTTTCCCAGGCTCTACGCCCAGATCCGCCTGCCGGTCTACGTCGTGCTCGCCTACTCGATGACGGTGGTGGATGTCGCCGTGATCCTTGGACCGAACACGCCCTCCACCCTGGCGGTGCAGCTCGTGCGCTGGATGGCGGATCCGGACCTCGCGCTGCGCCTACAGGCGGCGGCGGCGGCGGCGCTGCAACTGGGCCTGGTGCTGGGCGCGCTGGCCCTGTGGCGCGCGCTGGAGGGGGCGGCGGCGGCGCTTGGACGGGCCTGGATCCGCACCGGCCGCCGGGGCCCCCGGGACCGCGCGCTTCGGGTCCTGTCCCTCGGGCTGGCGCTGGTCTCGTCCACCGCCGTACTGGCCGGGCTCGGGGTGCTCGCGCTCTGGTCGGTCGCCGCGCTCTGGCCCTTCCCGGAGGCGTTCCCCGACGCGCTCACCGGGCGAAGCTGGGCGCGCCACGGTCCCGAACTGGGCGCGGCGCTGCGCCAGACGGCGGTGATCGCGCTCATCGCAACGCTGGCCGCGCTCGCGCTTGCCATCGGCTGCCTCGAGGCCGAGTACCGCCATGGCCTGCGCCTGCGCGCGGGCGGGCTGTGGCTGCTTTACGCGCCGCTGCTGGTGCCGCAGGTGGCGTTCCTGCCCGGCGTTCAGGCCGCGATGCTGGCCGCGGGCCTCACCACCGGGATCTGGGCGGTGACGGCCGCGCATCTTCTCTTCGTCTTTCCGTATGTCTTTCTCGCGCTCGGCGACCCGTGGCGCGCATGGGACGCGCGCATGGGCACGGTGGCGCGCACGCTCGGGGCCGGGCCCGAGCGGGTGCTCTGGCGGGTGCGGATGCCGATGCTGCTCGCCCCGGCGCTGACCGCCGCCGCGGTGGGCTTCGCCGTTTCCGTGGGCCAGTACCTGCCCACCCTGCTCGTGGGCGGCGGGCGCGTGGCCACCGTGACGACGGAGGCTGTGGCGCTCGCCGCGGGGGGCGACCGGCGCGCCATCGGCGTCTACGCGCTGGCGCAAACGGCCGCCGCGCTCCTGCCCTTCGCGCTGGCGCTCGGCCTGCCGCGCCTCGTCCATCGCGATCGCCGGGGGATGCGGCCATGAGCGGGGGCCTCGTGCTCGAGGGGCTTCGCATCCTTCGGGGCGGCACGCCGCTTCTGTCGCTCGACCTCGCCGTGGCCCCGGGCGAGGTCGTCTCGGTCATGGGGGCCTCGGGCTCGGGGAAATCCACGCTACTGGCCGCCGTGATCGGCACGCTCGGCCCTCCCTTCACGATGAGCGGGCGGGTCCGCCTCGACGGCGAGGACGTGACCGCCCTGCCGCCCGAGCGGCGCGGCATCGGCATCCTCTTCCAGGACGACCTTCTGTTCCCGCATCTCTCGGTCGGCGACAACCTTGCCTTCGGCCTCGCGCGGAGCGTGCGCGGCCGGGCGGCACGGCGGGCGGCGGTGGAGGCCGCGCTCGCCGAGGTGGGGCTCGCCGGCTTCGCCGGGCGCGACCCGGCCACGCTGTCGGGCGGGCAGAAGCTGCGGGTGGCGCTGATGCGCACGCTCCTGGCAGAGCCGCGGGCGCTCCTTCTCGACGAACCGTTCTCGAGCCTCGACGCCGACCGCCGCGCGCAGGTCCGCAGCCTCGTCTTCGCCCGCGCGAAGGACCGGGGGCTGCCGGTGCTCATGGTCACCCACGACGGGGCCGACGCCGAGGCGGCGGGCGGGCCGGTGGTCAGGCTGGGCTGAGGCCCCTTGCATCGGCTGGGCGAAGCCGCGACCGTCCCGGCCGACTGCCACCGAAGGAGACCGGACATGCGCCGCTTCCCGCCCGACCGGATCGTCTGCCTGACCGAGGAGGCGGTCGAGACGCTCTACCTTCTGGGCGAGGAGGACCGGATCGCGGGGGTCACGGGCTATGCCGTGCGGCCGCCGCGCGTGCGCCGCGAGAAGCCCCGCGTGGGCGCCTTCACCTCGGCCGACATCCCGAAGATCGTGGCGCTGGAACCCGATCTCGTCCTGGCCTTCTCGGATCTTCAGGCGGAGATCGCGGCCGAACTGGCGCGCGCCGGCGTCGCCGTGCATCTCTTCAACCAGCGCGACGTGGCGGGGATCCTCGCCATGATCCGAACGGTGGGCGCGCTGGTGGCCCGGCGCGCGGCGGCCGAGGAGCTTGCCGCGGGATACGAGGCACGCCTCGCCCGCCTCGCCGCAGGCGTGCCGAACGGGCCGCGGCCACGGGTCTACATCGAGGAGTGGGACGAGCCGCTCATTTCCGGCATCGGATGGGTGTCCGAGCTCGTCGGCGTGGCCGGCGGCGAGGACGTGTTCGCCCCGCTCGCCGCCGCACCCGCCGCGCGCGACCGGATCGTCGTGCCCGAGCAGGTGATCGCCGCCGCCCCCGAGGTGATCGTGGCCTCCTGGTGCGGCAAGAAGGTGCGCCCCGAACGCATCGCCGCGCGGCCCGGCTGGGACGCGATCCCCGCGGTGCGGGCGGACCGCATCCACGAGATCAAGTCGCCGCTCATACTTCAGCCGGGTCCGGCGGCGCTGACGGACGGGCTGGATGCGCTGACGGCGCTTCTGGACGCGGCGCGCCGGTAGCCGCGCGGCCCGGCGGGACGACCTCGTAGCCCGGCGCCTCCGGCTCGTCGTCCACGAGTGCACGCGGAAAGCCCTCGGCCAGCACCTCGAGGCCGGTGGCCGCCTCGAGCCGCTCGATCACGCGGTCCGACTGCGCGGCCACGCCGAGCCGCGCCTGCGCGTCGGTGACGATGCGGATGATCTCGGGCGACAGCTCGAGCGGCACGCCATGCGCCTCGGCGATGCGCTGGAAGAGGCCGATGTCCTTCTGCACGAGATCGAGGGTGAAGTTCACGTCGCGCGACCCCGAGAGGATGAGCTGGCTTTCGGTCTCGTGCACGAAAGAACTGCCGGAGCTGATGCGGATCGCCTCGTAGGTCGTGGCCATGTCGAGCCCCGCGGCCTTCATCGTCACCAGCGCCTCGCAAAGGCTCAGAAGATTCGCGGTGGCGAGGTAGTTCGTCATCACCTTGAGCGTCGAGGCGGTGCCGATCGGCCCGGTGTGCAGCACCCGCCGTCCGAGGACGGCGAGGAGCGGCATGACGTGGTCCACGCTGTAGCGCTCGCCGCCCGCGAAGATCGAGATGTTGCCCGTGGCGGCGCGGTGACAGCCGCCCGAGACCGGGCATTCCACGGCCCGGCCGCCGCGCCGCGTCACGAGGGCCGCCAGGCGCCGCACCTCCGCGGCGTCAGTCGTCGACATCTCGATCCATGTCTTGCCGGGGCTCATGGCCGGCAGCATCGCCCGCACCACCGCGTCGGAGGCGGCGGGGCTCGGCAGGCAGGTGATGACCGTGTCGCAGCGTTCCGTCACGGTCGCGGGGTCGTGCCCCTCGTGCGCGCCGCGCGCGACGAAGGCGCCGACCCGCGCCGCGTCGAGATCGCTCACCGACAGATCCGCCCCGTTCCTCAGAAGGCTTCCGGCGAGATTGGCGCCAAGGCTCCCCAACCCGATGAAACCGATCTTCCCGTCCATTGCGCACCCGTCCTGCACTGCCTCGCCGACCATGAGCGTCGCGCGGCGCGCGGCGTCTGGCAAGCGGCATTCGCCCGCCTCTCAGCCGGTGAACTCGGCCACCAGCCAATCCCGGAAAAGGCATGCCTCGGGCCGTGTGCGGCCCGCCTCCGTCAGAACGGCGTAATGCGCCTCGTCATGGGCGATCTCGATCGGCCCGGGGCAGACGACCCGGCCGGCCTCCAGGTAGGGCTGCGCGAGATCCCGCGCGATGAGCGCGACGCCGAGCCCCGCCGCCACCATCTCCAGCGCGACGAGCGACGAATCCACGCCGAGCCCAGTCCCGGTCGAGCCCGGGTCGAGACCGAACCGCCGCGCGGCCAGATGCCAGAGGCTCTCGCAGCCGGCGACATGGATGGCGCGCGGCGCCACCGCCTTCAGAAGCGCCGCGGGCTCGCCGGGCGCGGGCGCGCCGCCCGGCGCGGCGACGAGGCACGAGACGGGCTCGGTCAGCCTGTGCGACCCGGGCGCGGCCCACCGCCCGTCGCCGTAGCGGATGTCGATGTCCACCCGGTCCTCGTCGGACGCCTCGGCCCAGATCGAGGTCGAAAGCCGCAGCGGGACGTCGGGGCGCGCCTCGCGGAAGCGTCCCAGCACCGGGGCGAGGCGGAGGGCGGCGAAGCTTGGCGGCGCGCGTACCACCACCATCTCGGCACGGCCCGGCCCGAAAAGCCCCGCCGTGGCGGTCGACAGCTCCTCGAAGGCGCGGCGCACCGAGGGCAGGTAGGCCTGCCCCATCTCGTTGAGCGCGACGCCCCGCGGCAGCCGCCGGAAAAGCGGAAACCCGAGCCGTGCCTCGAGCGCGCGGATCTGCTGGCTGACGGCGGCGGGCGTCAGGCCAAGCTCTTCGGCCGCGGCGGCGAAGCCGCCATGGCGCGCCGCTGCCTCGAAGCTGCGCAGCCAGGCAAGGGGCGGCAGGGATTTCATCGCGGATGACCAAAGCGCAATGGGGTCATACCCGCAAATTCCATTGTTTGTCTTTGGTCAGCAAGCCTGAAACCCTCCGTCTTGCATGGGTCGGAGACCGGGCACATGGAAGAGTTCGACTACGTCATCGTGGGCGCCGGCTCGGCCGGCTGCGTGCTTGCCGACCGGCTGAGCGCGTCGGGCCGGCACAGCGTCCTCCTGCTCGAGGCGGGGGGCGCGGGGCGCTCGCCCTGGGTCCGGGTACCGCTCGGCTACGGGCAGCTCTTCCACCACCCGCGCATGAACTGGCGCTTCCGCTCCGAGCCGGATGCGGGCTTGGGCGGGCGCGACCTCTACTGGCCGCGCGGGCGGCTTCTGGGCGGGTCGAGCGCGATCAACGCGATGGTCTACTGCCGCGGCTTGCCCGAGGATTACGAGGACTGGGCGGCCGCGGGCAACCCGGGCTGGGGCGCGGCGGAAACCGCCGCCGCCTTCGAGCGCGTGGAGCGGCGCGTCGGCGCGGACGGCCGCGCGACCGGCGACGGCGCGCTCTGGGTGACGGACTGCTCGAGCGAGCATCATCCCGTCTCGCGGCGCTATCTCGACGCCGCGCGGGAGGCCGGGCTTGCCGAGGGCGACACCGTGACCGGAGAGGGCGCGGGGCCCTACCACGTCACCACGCGGCACGGCCGTCGCTGCTCCTCCGCCGACGCCTTCCTCGCGCCCGCCCGGCGACGCCGGAACCTCGTCGTGCGCACGGGGGCAGAGGCGACGGGACTTGTCTTCGATGGCGCGCGGGCGGTCGCGGTGCGCTACCGCAAGGGCGGCGCGGACCGTGTCGCACGCTGCCGGGCCGAGATCCTTCTCGCCGCAGGCGCCGTGAAGTCGCCGCAGCTCCTGCAGCTTTCCGGGATCGGGCCCGGCGCGCTTCTGGCGGGGATGGGCGTCCCGGTGCGGGTCGACAATCCCGCCGTCGGCGGGGGGCTGCAGGATCACCTCGCGGTCAGCTACATCTTCCGCGCCACGGAGGCGACGCTCAACCAGGCGCTCGGCCGGCGCGCGGGACAGCTTGGCGCGGCGCTGCGCTATCTCCTGACGCGGCGCGGGCCGCTGTCGCTCAGCGTGAACCAGATGGGCGGGTTGCTGCGCGGCGCCCCCGGGGCGGCCCGGGCGGGCGTACAACTCTATTTCAACCCGCTCAGCTACACCACGGTCCTGACGGGCCGCCGGCCGCTTCTGAAACCCGACCCGTGGCCCGGCTTCTGCCTCGGCTTCAATCCGTGCCGGCCGACGAGTCGCGGGCGCAGCGACATCGCGTCGCCCGATCCCGCCCAGGCGCCGCGGATCCGGCCCAACTATCTTTCGACCAACGAGGACATCGCCCAGGTCGTGGAAGGCGCGCGGCTGGTGGAGCGGCTTCTCGGGACGCGGGCGCTGCGCGGGCTCGTCGCAGGCGCGGAAAGCTTCACGCCCGAGGGGGCGGGCGACGGCGCCATCGTCGAGGATTTCCGCGCGCGCGCCTCCACCGTCCTCCACCCTTGCGGAACCTGTCGCATGGCACCGCGGGAGGCGGGCGGCGTGGTCGCTCCGGCGCTGCGCGTCTGGGGCGTGGAGGGGCTGCGCGTGGTGGACGCCTCGGTCTTTCCGAACATCACATCGGCCAACACGAACGCCCCCGCCATCATGACCGCCACTCGCGCGGCCGACATGATCCTCGCCGGTTAGGCGCGGCCCGCGCCGCGCGGGCGCGGCATGGGCACATCCGGCGCGATGTCCCGAAAAGCGACGGTTCCCGGCCCGGGGGCCGGCGCCGGGCGCAGCGGGCCGGCGGATGACGGGTCGGCATAGCTCTTCCGCCCGCCGGCCGCGCCGGGCCGGTCCCGAAACGCGAAGGCGCGGCGCCCGGGGTTCCCCCGCGACGCCGCGCCCTGCAGTCCTCATGGCGGGCCGCCGGGGCGGCCCGCACTTGCCCGCGTCACGCCACCAGGTCGAACCGATCGGCGTTCATGACCTTCGTCCAGGCCGCCACGAAGTCGGTCACGAACTTCTGGTGGTTGTCGTCCTGGGCGTAGACCTCGGCATAGGCGCGAAGCATGGAGTTCGAGCCGAACACGAGGTCCACGCGCGTGGCCGTCCACTTGACCTCGTCGGTCTTGCGGTCGCGGATCTCGTAGAGGTTCTCGCCCGCGGGCTTCCACGCATAGGCCATGTCGGTCAGGTTCACGAAGAAGTCGTTGGTGAGCGCCCCTTCACGGTCGGTGAAGACACCGTGCTTCGTGCCCCCGTGATTGGTGCCGAGCACCCGCATCCCGCCCAGCAGACAGGTCATCTCGGGCGCGGTCAGCCCCATGAGTTGCGTCCGGTCGAGCATCAGCTCCTCGGGGCTCACCGCGTAATCCTTCATCAGCCAGTTGCGGTAGCCGTCGGCGACGGGCTCGAGCGGGGCGAAGCTGTCCGCGTCGGTCATCTCGTCGGTGGCGTCCCCGCGGCCCGGCGCGAAGGGCACCTCGACATCGATCCCCGCGGCCTTCGCGGCCTTCTCGATGCCCACGTTGCCGGCCAGCACGATCACGTCCGCGATGGACGCGCCCGTTTCGGCCGCGATGGGCTCGAGCACCGCCAGCACGCGCGCCAGGCGCTCGGGCTCGTTCCCGGCCCAGTCCTTCTGCGGCGCGAGACGGATGCGCGCGCCGTTGGCGCCACCGCGCATGTCCGAGCCGCGGAAGGTCCGCGCGCTGTCCCAGGCCGTGGCGACCATGTCGGCCACGGAAAGCCCGCTGTCGACGATCTTCTGCTTGACCGCCGCGACGTCATAGCCCATGGGGCCGGCCGGAACCGGATCCTGCCAGATCAGATCCTCCTGAGGCGCATCGGGGCCGATGTAGCGCTCCTTCGGGCCCATGTCGCGGTGCGTCAGCTTGAACCAGGCGCGGGCGAAGCTGTCCTTGAAATACTCCGGATCGGCCATGAACTTCTGGCAGATCGCGTTGTAGGTCGGATCCATTTTCATCGCCATGTCGGCATCGGTCATGATCGGCATGCGGCGCACCGAGGGGTCGCTCGCATCGACCGGCATGTCCTCTTCCTTGATGTCGACGGGCTGCCACTGCCACGCGCCTGCGGGGCTTTTCTTCAGTTCCCATTCGTGACCGAAGAGCATCTCGAAATAGCCCATGTCGAACTTGGTGGGCTCCGTCGTCCAGGCGCCCTCGATCCCCGAGGTGATCGCCTTGCTCGCAAGGCCCGCCTGCGCCGCGTTGGCCCAGCCCAGGCCCTGGCTCTCGGGGCCGCAGGCCTCCGGCTCGGGGCCGAGCGCGGCCGCATCGCCGTTGCCGTGGCACTTGCCCACGGTGTGACCGCCCGCCGTGAGCGCCGCGGTCTCGACGTCGTCCATCGCCATCCGCGCGAAGGTCTCGCGCACCTGCGCGGCCGTCTGGAGCGGGTCGGGCTGGCCGTTCACCCCCTCGGGGTTGACGTAGATCAGGCCCATCTGCACCGCGGCGAGCGGGTTCTCCATCGTGTCGGGCTTGCTCACATCCTCGTAGCGGGTGTCGGACGGGGCGAGCCACTCCCGCTCGGCGCCCCAGTAGACATCCTTCTCGGGGTGCCAGATGTCCTCGCGCCCGAAGGAGAAGCCGAAGGTCTCGAGCCCCATGGACTCATAGGCGACGTTGCCCGCCAGGATGATCAGGTCGGCCCAGCTGATCCGGTTGCCGTATTTCTTCTTGATCGGCCACAGAATGCGCCGCGCCTTGTCGAGGCTGGTGTTGTCCGGCCAAGAGTTGAGCGGCGCGAAGCGGATGTTGCCGGTTCCGGCCCCGCCCCGGCCGTCGGCCAGACGGTACGATCCGGCGGCATGCCAGGCCAGGCGGATCATCAGGCCGCCGTAATGCCCGTAGTCGGCCGGCCACCACTCCTGGCTGTCGGTCATCAGCGCGTGCAGGTCGGCCTTCAGCGCGTCGACGTCGAGTTTCTCGACCTCTTCGCGGTAGTTGAAGGTCTCCGCCATCGGGTCGGGCTTGCGGTCGTGCTGATGCAGGATGTCGAGGTTCAGCGCGTTCGGCCACCAGTCCATCACGGTGGTGCCGAGCGCGGTCATGCCACCATGCATCACCGGGCATTTGCCTGCGGGGATATCGTTTCCGTCCATGTCTTTCTCCGATCGTGACTGCGTTGCGTGTCCGGCGGCCGGGAGGTGCCTGCGTGTGGGCCCTGCGGTAAACGGCGCGGCGCTGTGGCGGGCCTTGCTTCTGTCCTGCTGCCACCGGCGCGCCGCGGTGACGAACCCCTCCCGCTTCCTGGAATCGTTCTAGCAAACCCGAGCGATTTGTGTAAGTTTCTTTTTCTGATATGGTTGATAAGTCGTACTTATGAGAAATCTGACCATCAAGCAGCTTCGCTATCTCGACGCGCTGGCGCAACACGGGCATTTCGGGCGGGCGGCCAATGCCTGCGCGATCTCGCAGCCCGCGCTCTCCATGCAGATCCGCGACCTCGAGGAAACGCTCGGCACGCCACTTTTCGAGCGGGGCGCGCGGCAGGTCCGCCTGACCGGCTTCGGAGAGGAGGTCTCTGCCCGCGCCCGCGAGATCCTGCGCTCGGTCGACGAGCTTTCCGATCTCGCCCGCGCCGCGCGGGACAGCCTGGCCGGCAGGCTCAGGATCGGGATCATCCCGACCGTGGCTCCCTATCTTCTGCCCGGCATCATGGCCGAACTGTCGCGCCGCTACGGCGAACTCGACATCCGGGTCCGCGAAACGCTCACCGCGCGACTGATCGAGGAGTTGTCGGAGGGCCGCCTCGACACCGCGATCGTCGCCCTGCCCGTCTCGGAACCTGCCTTGGCCGAAATCGACCTCTTCGCCGAAGAGTTCGTTCTGGTGCGGCCGGCCGGCGATGCGGACAAGCCCGTTCCAAGCGCCGAGCGGCTGCGCGAGATGCGTCTTCTCCTGCTCGAGGAGGGGCATTGCTTCCGCGACCAGGCCCTGTCCTTCTGCAACATGCACGCTGCGCGCCCGCGCGAGCTTCTGGACGGAAGTTCGCTCTCCACCCTGGTGCAGATGGTCGGCGCCGGCATCGGCGTCACCCTGATCCCCGAGATGGCGGTGCCCGTCGAGACACGCTCCGCCGCGGTCAGCGTGGCGCGCTTCGCCCCGCCCGGCCCGGCGCGACGGATCGGCATGATCTGGAGGAAATCGAGCCCGCTGGCCGACCAACTGCAACGGGTCGCCGAGGTTGTGCGCCACGCCGCAACCCGGCCCGCCGACAAGGGCGGCGCGAGCTAGATCGGGACGGACGCGCCGTTGGCGCGGATGAGTTCGAGCCGGCGCTTGCGCGTGTGGCTCGAGGCGCTCGGTCGAGCGTATGTGCTGTTCACGGCACACACGGATCCGGAAGCGTCCAAGACGCGGCACGGGCGATACCGAGCGCCGGATCGGCCGCCTTTACGATCGACGACGCTCGTTCGCCAGCAATCCCGAGGCGCGGACCGACAAGCCGAAGCGGGAGACGCCCATGACCGACCGCAATGACGACAACCTGCCCGCCCGGCTGGTCCCGCCGGAGCCGGGGGAGACGGGCCGGAGCCACTGGCGCGTGACCCCCTTGGGCATCGCCCTCGTGGAGGAGCTGGCCGGGCGCGGCTGCCACGTCTCGACCATCGCCCGCGCCCTCGGCATGAGCAAGGACGCCTTCAGCTCCTGCCGGGACCGCCAGCCCGAGGTTGCGCGCACGTTTTCGCCCACTGCCCGCGCAACGGGCGGCGGGAATGCGTTGCCCACCTGCCTGTAGGCGGCGGTCTTGCGGCCCGTGAAGTGCCTGTCATCCGGGAAGCCCTGAATGCGCGACACCATCGGCACGGTCAGGCGGGGCATCCCGACAAAGTCTGCCTCGGGCGCGTCCTCGGCAACGGTCTTGCCGTTGACCCCGAGGGTAACGCCGGGGTAACTGGGCAGCCTGCGCCGCAGCATCCGCTTATCCAATTAATTTTGTGGTGGTTTCTGGTGCTGCCGGAGAGATTTGAACTCTCGACCTCTCCCTTACCAAGGGAGTGCTCTACCCCTGAGCTACGGCAGCCCGACGCGCGGGTCATTAGACGCTATCGCCCGGTCGCGCAAGCGCATTCTGGACGCTGCGCCCGGGCTCCTGTAGAGGTTTTCCATGACGAAAGGCGCGAAGCGGCAAGGGGCCTCCGGTCCGCCGAACGAAGGGCGGGAAGAGCGGCTGAAGGCCGCCCTCAAGGCGAATATCGCCCGGCGGAAGGCGCAGGCCCGCGCCCGCGAAGACGCCGCGCGCGACGACGGCGACGATGCCGCGCGCAACGAGAACGACACCGCCGGAACGGGCGGGGGCACAGGCGGCGAGAGAGGGCAGTAGGCATGGATTCCATCATCGTCACGGGCAATGGCCCGCTTCACGGGCAGATCCCGATCGCGGGCGCGAAGAACGCCTGCCTCGCCCTCATGCCCGCGACGCTGCTGAGCGAGGAGCCGCTCACGCTCACGAACGCGCCGCGGCTTTCCGACATCCGCACGATGACGACGCTGCTGCAGTCGCTGGGGGCGGAGGTGTCCGCGCTCCAGGACGGGCAGGTCCTGGCGCTGTCGAGCCACGCGCTCACGGGGCACCGGGCCGAATACGACATCGTGCGCAAGATGCGCGCCTCGATCCTGGTGCTGGGGCCGCTGCTGGCGCGCGCGGGTCAGGCCGAGGTCTCGCTTCCGGGCGGCTGCGCGAGCGGTGCGCGGCCCGTCGATCTGCACCTGCGCGCGCGCGAAGCGCTCGGCGCGGAGATGGATCTGCGTGACGGCTACGTGCACGCCAGCGCGCCGGCCGGAGGGCTGAGGGGCGGCCCGGTCGAGTTTCCCTTCGTCTCGGTCGGCGCGACGGAGAACGTGCTGATGGCCGCGACGCTCGCCCGCGGCACGACGGTGATCCGCAACGCCGCGCGCGAGCCCGAGATCGTGGACCTCGCGCGGTGCCTTCGGACGATGGGGGCGGCGATCGAGGGCGAAGGCACCGACGAGATCACGGTCGAGGGCGTGGACCGGCTCCACGGCGCGACGCACCGGGTGGTGACCGACCGCATCGAGCTGGGCACCTACATGCTCGCGCCCGCGATCTGCGGCGGCGAGGTGGAGTGCCTCGGCGGGCGGATCGACCTCGTCGGCGCCTTCTGCGAAAAGCTCGACGCCGCCGGGATCGACGTGACCGAGACCGCGAACGGCCTCAAGGTGTCGCGCCGGAGCGACCGGGTGAAGGCGGTGGACGTGACGACCGAGCCGTTTCCGGGCTTCCCGACCGACCTGCAGGCGCAGATGATGGCGCTTCTGTGCACGGCGGACGGTGCCTCCGTTCTCGAGGAGCGGATCTTCGAGAACCGCTTCATGCATGCGCCCGAACTGATGCGGATGGGCGCGCGGATCGACGTGCAGGGCGGGACCGCGCGCGTCACCGGCGTCGACAGGCTCAAGGGCGCGCCGGTGATGGCCACGGATCTGCGCGCCAGCGTGTCCCTGATCCTCGCGGGCCTGGCCGCGGAGGGGGAAACGACCGTCAACCGCGTCTATCACCTCGATCGCGGATACGAGCGCGTGGAGGAAAAGCTCTCGGCTGTCGGTGCGAAGATCGAGAGGGTTCCGGCGCAATGACCCGCGACGCGCGCTTCGAGGAGGGACGGGAGACGCCGCTCAATCTGGGCGCGCTCGACGCCGAGGACGTTCCGGTGATCTCCGCGCTGCTGCAGGACGCGGTGTTCCCGGCCACGGAAATGCTGTGGGAGCCGCGGCGCCGGCGCTTCTCGCTTCTGGTGAACCGGTTCCGCTGGGAGGACCGCGCCGCGGCCGAGGCGCGCGGGCGGCCCTATGAGCGGACGCGATCGGTCCTTGCGGTCGAGAACGTGCTCGGGGTGGCGAGCCAGGGCATCGACCGGCGCGACGCGGACGTGGTGCTGTCGCTGCTCGCGCTCGAGTTCGAACCCGGGCCGGAAGGGGCCGGCGCGCTGACGCTCGTGCTTGCGGGCGACGGCGCCATCCGCCTCGAGGTCGAGGCGCTGGAACTCCGGCTTCGGGACGTGACGCGCCCCTACCGCGCGCCCTCGGGGAAGGCGCCGGAGCATGGCGACTGAGCCGCCCCGGCACGGCCCGTCATTCCTGGATCGACTGGATGTACATCGCGAGCGAGAGGACCCGGCCGCGCACCTCGATCTCGGCGGCGTATTCGCCGGCCTCCATCGCCTCGGCCTTGTAGCGCGAGCCCCAGACCGGCATCGGATAGCCATGTCCGCGCACACCCGTGCGGCCGTCGATCACCTGGATGACGTCGAGCATCGGGAAGGTCCCGTCATTGGCCGCCGAAAGCCCGGTAAGCGAAGGCACCTCGACGGTCATGAGATCGGCAAGCGGTCCATCGCCTTCGCCGGACGCGCCGTGGCACGAGGCGCAGGCCGCGACGTATTCCGCCTCCCCGACTTCTTCGGCCTGCGACATGGGCGCCACGAGGATCGCCAGCGCGGCCCCCAGGGCGGCGCCGAAGTTGCGGTTCGCTTTCATTTGACGTGCTCCTTCCTGTCCTGTCCGGGCCCGATGACCCGTCGGCCAAGTGTTCCCGGCGGCGCCGGGGCGCGCATTGACGGCCGTCAACGGCGCTTGTCCGGGGACCGGACTTGAGGGCCGGCGCGCACGCGGCTATGTCCGCCCCAACACGCAGGGAAGGCGACGCATGCCCCAGTTTCTCGATACCGCCGAGCACGACTTCGAGGCCGCCTTCGCGGCGCTGCTCGAGGCCAAGCGCGAGGACAGCGCCGATGTGGACGCGGCCGTGGCCGCGATCATCGCCGACGTGCGCGCGCGCGGCGACGCGGCGCTCGTGGAACTGACCGCGCGCTTCGACCGGCTGGAGCTCACCCCCGACCGCCTGGCCTTCACGCCCGAGGAGATCGAGGCCGAGTGCGCCCGCGTCACGCCCGAGGAGCGCGCGGCACTCGAACTCGCCGCCGAGCGGATCCGGGCCTATCACGCCCGCCAGATGCCCGAAGATGCCTCCTGGACCGATCCCGAGGGCGCGACGCTCGGCTGGCGCTGGCGGCCCGTGGCGGCGGCGGGTCTTTACGTGCCCGGCGGGCTTGCCTCCTACCCCTCGTCGGTGCTGATGAACGCGGTGCCCGCCAAGACCGCCGGTGT
Source organism: Rhodosalinus sp. FB01 (assembly GCF_041365715.1). Lineage (NCBI taxonomy): Bacteria > Pseudomonadati > Pseudomonadota > Alphaproteobacteria > Rhodobacterales > Paracoccaceae > Rhodosalinus > Rhodosalinus sp. FB01. The sequence goes on from NZ_JBGFSH010000004.1 coordinate 320,857, forward strand.
GGGCCGGCTGGCCATCACCGTGCCGACGCCCGACGGCAAGGCGAACCCCCTCGTTCTGATGGCCGCGCGGATCGCGGGGGTGGACGAGATCTACCGGGTGGGCGGCGCGCAGGCCATCGCGGCGCTGGCCTACGGCACCGAGACGATCCGCCCGGTGGACAAGATCACCGGGCCCGGCAACGCCTATGTCGCGGCGGCCAAGCGGCGCGTGTTCGGCCGCGTAGGGATCGACATGATCGCCGGGCCGTCCGAGATCCTGGTGATCGCGGACGGCGACAACGATCCCGACTGGATCGCGCTCGACCTGTTGAGCCAGGCCGAACACGACGAAAGCGCGCAGGCGCTTCTCGTGACCACCGACGCGGCGTTCGGACGGGCCGTGGCCGCGGCGGTGGACAGGCGGCTCGAGACGCTCGAGCGGCGCGCCATCGCCGGGGCGAGCTGGCGCGACTTCGGTGCGATCGTCACCGTGCGCGACCTCGCCGAGGCGGCCCGGCTCGCCGACCGCATCGCGCCCGAACACTTGGAGCTTTGCGTGGCCGACCCCGAGGCGCTGTCCGCGCGCATCACCAATGCGGGGGCGGTCTTTCTCGGGCAGTGGACCCCCGAAGCCATCGGCGATTACGTGGGCGGGCCCAACCATGTGCTGCCGACCGCCCGGTCGGCGCGGTTCTCTTCGGGTCTTTCCGTGCTCGATTTCCTCAAGCGCACCACCACGGCGCGCATGACGCCCGAGGCGCTTCGCGCGATCGGGCCCGCGGCCGAGCGCCTCGCCCGGGCCGAAAGCCTCGAGGCGCACGGGCTGTCCGTGGCCGCGCGCCTGGCGAAGCTGAACGAGTGACCGCATGGGCAGTGATGAAACGCATTGGAACGAGGTCTACGAGGGGCGCGACGAGGCGGAGGTGAGCTGGTTCGAGTCGGCGCCGGAGCGGCTCGCCGCACGCGTGGCGGCCCATGCCGCGCCGGGCGATCCGATCATCGACGTCGGCGCGGGCCGGTCGCGGCTGGTAGACCTGCTGATCGCGCGGGGGCTCGGACCCGTGACGCTGCTCGATCTTTCGAAAGCGGCCGTGGCGCAGGCGCGCGCGCGGCTCGGAGAGGACGTGCCCGGGGTGCGCTTCGTGACGGCCGACGTGACGGGCTGGAGTCCGGACCGCGGCGACTATGCCGTCTGGCATGACCGGGCCGCGTTCCACTTTCTCGTCGAGGCCGCCGATCGCGCGGCCTACATCGACACGATGCAGAAGGCGCTGCGGGACGGCGGCACAGCTATCCTGTCGACCTTCGCCGACGACGGGCCAGACAGATGTTCGGGACTGCCCGTGCAGCGCTATGCGCCCGAGGATCTGGCCGCCGAGCTCGATGCGCTGGCCCCGCGCCGCTTCCGGCTGCTCGCCACGGCGCGCCTCACCCACGTCACGCCGGCCGGCGCCGAGCAGAGGTCCCAGACGAGCGTGTTCCGCCACACCGCATGAGCGGGCGGATTGTGCACGGCGCACGGGCGGGCTAGTCAGGGCGCGAAAGCCGCTGTTCAACTGCATCATCCCATGTCCCGCATAAGCCATATCGAGATCGACGACAGCAACCTGCCCCCGCCCACGCCGGAGGTGGAACAGGAGCGGCGGGTGGCGATCTTCGACCTGCTCGAGGAAAACCGCTTCGCGTTGCCGGCGCGGGAGGAACGCGCCGTGCCCGAGGGCCCCTACCGGGTCAGGCTGGCGATCCGCGACAAGCGGCTCGTCTTCGACATCGACACCGAGGACGGGAGCGACGCGGCGGAATTCCACCTGTCGCTCAGCCCGTTCCGTCAGGTGGTGAAGGATTACTTCCAGATCTGCGAAAGCTATTTCGACGCGGTCAAGACGCTGCCGCCCGGCCAGATCGAGACCATAGACATGGCCCGGCGCGGCATCCACAACGAGGGCTCCCGCATCCTGCAGGAGCGGCTGGAGGGCAAGGCGGACGTCGACGAGGCGACGGCGCGGCGGCTCTTCACGCTGATCTGCGTGCTGCATTTCGGGGGCTGAACGGTGGCCCTGGACCTTCCGCAGTCGGTCCTCTTCTGCTGCGATCACAACGCCGTCCGCTCGCCCATGGCGGAAGGCATCATGAAGAAGTTCTACGGCTTCGAGACCTACGTGCAGTCCGCCGGCGTGCTGTCGGATCTCGACATCGACGGGTTCGCCATCGCCGTATGCGCTGAGATCGGGGTCGAACTCGCCCGCCACCGGGTGCGCAGCTTCGACGAGATGCAGCAATGGGGCGATGACCTGTCGGCCTTCGATCTCGTCATCGCGCTCTCGCCGGCAAGCCGCCACCGGGCGCTCGACCTCACACGGTTCTTCCATATCGACGTGGAATACTGGCCGATCATGGATCCGACCGGTCTGGGCGAGACGCGCGAGGCCAAGCTCGCCGCCTACCGCAAGACCCGCGACCAGATCGCGGCCAAGCTCATCGAGACATGGGGACAGCCACAGGAGGACGAATGACAACGGCAAGCGAAACCGTGAGGCGCTATTTCGACGCGTTCAACGCGGACGACGTGCAGGGCATGCTCGACTGCCTGGATACCGACGTGGAGCATCACGTGAACGAGGGGCGCGTGCGCGTCGGCAAGACCGCCTTCGGCGAGTTCTGCGCCCATATGGGCCATTGCTACAGGGAAACCCTGACCGACTTGGTGGTGTTCGAGGCCGAGGGCGGCGCGCGGGCGGCCGCGGAATACATGGTGAACGGCACCTACCTGGCCACGGACGAGGGGCTGCCGGAAGCCAGCGGGCAGACCTATCGCCTGCCGGCGGGATCGTTCTTCTCGCTCCGCGACGGGAAGATCACGCGCATCGTGACCTACTACAACCTCGCCGACTGGATCCGGCAGGTCTCGTGATGCGGGTCGAGACCCTGACGGGCGAGGCGCTGGAGCGGGCGCTCGACGACGTGGCGCGGCTGAGGATCGAGGTGTTTCGCGCCTTTCCCTATCTCTACGACGGGGATTTCGACTACGAGCGCCGCTATCTGGAGGTCTACCGGGAGAGCGAGCGCGCGGTTCTCGTGGGCGCCTTCGACGGCGATCGGCTGGTCGGCGCGGCGACGGGCACGCCGATGACCGACCACGCCGATGATTTCGCCGCCGCCTTCGAGGGCACCGGACTCGATCTGTCCAGCCTCTTCTACTGCGCCGAATCGGTGCTTCTTCCGGCCCATCGCGGGCAGGGCGTCGGGCATCGCTTCTTCGATCTGCGCGAGGCGCACGCGCGACGCCTCGGCTATGCGAAAGTCTGTTTCTGTGGCGTGCTGCGCCCCGCCGACCATCCGCTGCGCCCTGCCGATCACGCGCCCCTCGACCCGTTCTGGCGCAAACGCGGCTACGCGGCGCTTCCCGGCGTCGTGGCGCATTTCAGCTGGAAGGACACAGACCAGCCGGAAGAGACGGAAAAACCACTCCAGTTCTGGATGCGCGAGCTCTGAGGCAGCGAAAGACCGTTCGAACGGTCTTTCGCGCCGCCCCCGGGCGGCGCGGGCGCCCTGCTCTCTCGGGCCGCGCCCGACGGGTGGGCCGGGGGCCGGCCCGGGCCCGAACCCGCTTGCGGAAATCGCTTCGAAGCGATTTCCTGCCGCGGTACAGTCAAGGGAGATCGGACATGAAAGTCGCCACCGCCGCCTATCCGATGGACTGGCTGCAAAACTGGGCGCAGTACGAGGACAAGATCGTCGCCTGGGTCGCCGAGGCCGCGGGGCAAGGGGCCGAACTTCTGGTGTTTCCCGAATATGGCGCCATGGAACTCGCGACCCTTGCGGGCGAGGCGGCCGCCGGAGATCTGGAACGCTCGCTTCACGCCGTCTCCGAGCGCATGGAAGAGGCCGTCGCCCTGCACGCGGGGCTTGCCCGCGCCCATGGGGTGCACATCCTCGCGGCGTCCGCGCCGGTCTTCGATCCCGCGCTCGGCGCGCGGCCGGTGAACCGCGCCTGCCTCTTCGCGCCCTCGGGCGCGCAGGGCCATCAGGACAAGCAGATCATGACCCGCTTCGAACGCGAGGAGTGGGACGTGGTCCCGGGCGGCTCGCTCAAGCTTTTCGAAACGGCGCTGGGCCGCATCGGCATCCTGATCTGCTATGACGCGGAATATCCGCTGCTCGCGCGGGCCCTCGTCGAGGCCGGCGCGGAAATCCTGCTGGTCCCGTCCTGCACCGAGAGGCTGGCCGGCTACTGGCGCGTGCGCATCGGTGCCATGGCGCGCGCCCTCGAAGGGCAGTGCGTGAGCGTGATGTCCTCGACCGTGGGCGATGCGCGCTGGTCGCCGGCCGTGGACACCAACGCGGGCGCGGGCGGTGTTTTCGGCCCGCCGGACACCGGATTCCCCGCCACCGGCGTGCTTGCCGCCGGCGCGGTCGATGCGCCCGGCTGGACCTTCGCCGAGATCGACCGCGACCGGATCGCGCAGGTGCGCGCCGACGGGGTGGTGCTCAACGCCACTCACTGGGACGAGCAGGCCCCGCGCATCGGCGCGGTCACGACCTGCGCGCTGCGCTGAATGGTGTCTTGAAAATCCCTCCGAAAGCCCTCATTTACTAGCGCGTTCCGCGACAGGGCGGGACGAAGTTACAGGAGAGATCATGGCCAAGGAAGATACGCTCGAATTTCCCGGTGTCGTGAAGGAGCTCCTGCCGAACGCGACATTCAGGGTCGAGCTTGAAAACGGCCATGAGATCATCGCGCACACGGCAGGAAAGATGCGGAAGAACCGTATCCGCGTCCTCGCGGGCGACCGGGTCCAGGTCGAGATGACCCCCTACGATCTGACCAAGGGTCGGATCAACTATCGCTTCAAGTAAGCGGTTGCGGCTGATTCTGGGCTCCGCCAGCCCCCGTCGGCGTGAACTGCTTGCCCGGCTCGGCGTGACGCCCGACGACATACACCCCCCCGAGATCGACGAAACGCCCTTGCCCGGCGAGCTGCCGCGCGGCTACTGCGTCAGGATCGCCGCCCGCAAGGCGCAAGCGGTGCCCGCGGGCGAAACCGATCTGGTGCTGTGCGCCGATACGACCGTGGCCGTCGGCCGACGCATCCTCGGCAAGCCCGCCGACGAGGCCGAGGCGCGGGCCTTTCTCGAGCTTCTCTCGGGTCGGCGGCACAAGGTCGTGACCGCCGTGGCGGTCCGGCGCGGCGAACGCGTCTGGGAGCGCGCGGTGACGACGACGGTCAAGATGAAGCGACTGGGCGCGGCGGAAATCGCCGCCTATCTCGCCAGCGGCGACTGGCACGGCAAGGCGGGCGGCTACGGCATCCAGGGCATGGCCGAGGCGTTCATCCCCTGGATCCGGGGCTCCTACTCGGGCGTCGTGGGCCTGCCGCTCTCCGAGACGGCGGGGCTTCTGCAGGCGGCGGGATGGCCGCTATGGCGCACGCCGTGAAGGGGCGTATCGTGGCGCTCGGGGCGTGGCGGGGCCGCGAGGCGGCCGCGCTTCTGGTGGACGGGGTGCTCGAGGATCTCTTCGTCGACGGCGACACGCCCAGCCCGGGGACGATCTACCGCGCCCTGCCCGACCGGCCGCTCAAGGGGCTTGGCGGGATGTTCGTGCGCACGCCGGACGGCATGGCCTTCCTGCGCCAGGCGAAGGGCGTCGCGCCGGGCAAGCCGCTCATCGTCCAGGTCAGCGGCCATGCCGAGCCGGGCAAGGCGTTTCCAGTCACCACGCGCGTCATGCTCAAAAGCCGTTACGCCATCGCGACGCCCGATGTGCCCGGCGTGAATGTCAGCCGCCGCATTCGTGACGAAACACGCCGCGGCGCGCTGATCGGGCTTGCCGAAAGCACTTTCCTGCCGGACGCGGGCGAGGCCGGGGCGTCGCTCGGTCTCGTCCTGCGCTCGTCCTGCGCGGAGGCGGAGGACGACGCGATCGCCGCCGATATCCGCGCGGTCACGGATCTGGCGCGCAAGATCCTGGCCGATACCGGGCCTGCCCCCGAGACGCTCGTGGAGGGCGACGGACCCCACGCGCTTGCCTGGCGCGAATGGACCGAGCCGGCGCAGGTGGAGCGTGGGCCCGACAGCTTCGCCGAGACCGGCGTGCTCGACGCCATCGACGCGCTCGCGGCGCCGGACACCGCCCTTCCCGGCGGGGCGCGCATGACCGTGGAGGCGACGCGCGCGCTGGTCGCCGTCGATGTCGACACGGGCGCGGACGCGTCCGCCGCCGCCGGGCTCAAGGCGAACCTCGCCGCCGCGAAGGCGTTGCCGCGGGCGCTTCGGCTTCGGGGTCTCGGCGGGCAGATCGTCATCGACCCAGCGCCGATGCCGCGAAAGGATCGGCCGAAGCTCGACGCCGCGCTGCGCGCCGCATTCCGCCGCGACCCGGTCGACACCGCACTCGTGGGCTGGACCCCGCTCGGTCATGTCGAGCTTCAACGCCAACGCGCGCGGCCGCCCCTGGCTCGCCCGTGACCTGCCCGATCTGCAAGAAACCGACGGACCCCGCCGCCCGGCCCTTCTGCTCGAGGCGCTGCGCCGATATCGACCTCTACCGCTGGCTCTCCGGCCGGTATGCCCTGCCCGGATCGCCCGCCAGCGACGATGCGGACGACCCCGAAGAGGGCGGGATGAGCGGCGGTCAATAATCTGTCGTGAAGCCTCTGGACAGCCGGCGCGACAGCGCCTAGAACGCCGCCACCCCGCATCAACGCCATGCGCCCGTGCCCGGGTAGCTCAGGGGTAGAGCAGTGGATTGAAAATCCTCGTGTCGGTGGTTCGAGTCCGCCCCCGGGCACCACGCCCTTCGCCAACCCATTGATATCCCTCAGTTTACTGTGGAAGCTGCGCGGGCGTAGGACATGGCGAAGGACATTTCGGTAGCCTTTTCGTACATCAAGGATGGCATCTACTACTTCGAGCGACGGGTCCCGAAAGACCTCCGAAAGCACTACTCGTCCCCCAAGATCGCGTATTCACTGAGAACGCGTTCTGCTTCGATAGCAGCCTCAAGGGCGACAAGGGCTGCGCAGCAGCTTGACGAGTATTGGTATCACCTGCGGCTCAAGGACAGCGAGCTCCCAGGCAAGCACTTGCTCAGGATGCAGCAGAGCGCGATCAACACTCATGCGTGCGCTCCGCCCGCTCCCAGCGAACGCCCGAGCGTGTCCCTTTCAGAAGCTGTGGCTATCTATCTGAGGCTCAAGGGGCAGAACCGACCAGACACCTTTCGCCGTGCGGCTGAGCGGGCATGTGGGTATGTCATTGACGTCTGTGGAGACAAAGACCTGATCGCTTACTCCAAAGCAGATGCAACGCGCTTCCGGGACGCGCTGGTTGCTCGGAAGCTGACTGGTAGCAGCATCACCAGGATCTTTGGGACAGTCAGATCTGTTTTCAACTTCGCTGCGAGTGAGGTTGGCATGAGCATCACCAACCCGTTCGCTGGGGTCTACTACGACCGCCGGTCTGGTGTACAAGAACGAGCTCCCTTGCCGCTGGAGGCAGTGAGGACCGTGCAGCGAGAGTGTATGAAGATCGATGACGACCTTCGCTGGCTCGTTGGGCTCGTCTCGGACACCGGTCTACGTCTTGCGGAAGCAGTGGGCCTTCTTCGCGAGGACATCATTCTCGCTGTGGACATTCCGCATGTAGTAGTCAGAGAGCATCCTTGGCGTCGCTTGAAGACCTCCACAAGTGCGAGAAAGGTGCCGCTCGTTGGGGTGTCGATGTGGGCCGCCGGACGGATACTGGAACAGGAGTGCGATGGACCGTTTGCGTTCGCTCGGTACAACCGAAGCGATAATACGAATGCCAACGCAGCAAGCGCATCCTTGAACAAGTGGATGCGGCCATTTGTACCCGAGCGGTGCACCATGCACAGCTTTCGGCATTCAATGAGAGACCGTCTCAGAGCAGTAGAATGTCCCTCGGATATCGTGGATGAACTTGGAGGATGGCAGACCGAAGGCGTCGGCCACGCGTACGGCAACGGATATCCACTGGAGGTTCTGGCTCGTTGGATGAGCAGAATCGCAGACATGCCGCCTTCGCACAAGATATGAATGGGTACGTGCACTCTTTGGCGTACTCAGGATCCAGCCATTTAAGGAAAAAGCGAGGAAGCACCAAAATAATGATCGATCAAGTCTGGATTGACTGGCTGGCGAGCTCTTTCGGAAGCGCCGCGGTCCTTGGATTTATTGCGTACCTATTTCGCGACGCACTTCTCGCTCGTATTTCGTCGTCCGTGAACTTCAAGTTCGCGAAGCAGCTGGAGGAAGCGAAGGCTGAGATCCGGGCAAATGAGCGGAGGATCGAGGCGGATCTAAATGCCAAGGAGCGTGAGATCGAAAAGATCCAAGACTTCGTGGCGCCTCTGAAGAGGGAGAGAAGTGCTGCGGTCGCCGCGAAAAGAATGGAGGCTGCCGAACTTGCACTGCGCCGCTGCAACGAGGTCGCTCGACTGTTGATGGCTCCAGAAGCGATGAAGTCATTGAAGATCGAGGAAGTCATAGCCCGGAGGGACGACCCCAACTTGAAGCGCTTCTTTGACACTCTGATTACCAGCATGAAGGTCGATGACATCCTCGAAGACCTCAAGAAAGAGGATCGGGTTCTCGGGACGCTGTACTTGAGTGATGCTGCCAGAGCGCACATTGAAGCCTACGAAAACATAGTCTTCCAAGCCGTGACGTTCATGAAACTGATGAGCATCGGGATGGATCCGTCCAAGTTAATGAAGCAGGATCGCGTCCCCAAAATGGTGATTGAACTCGTCCCCCCAAGTGCAGAGGGGTTCCGCGACCACGGCTATGGCTACGAATACTATTGGACGCAGTATTTCTACGACAAAGCGTTGAGCCATCTGCGCAAGATCGCCAATGGGGATGATCAGGATCAAGAGGATCTATCTGCTGCCCGCGAACTTGCCGTGTCAACTCAAGCAGCGCAGATTGAAGTAAGAAAGAAACTGGAAGAAATCGGTGTGTCCGAGGACTTGATCGTCCCCCAGCAAGAGGGAAAAGAGCCTTCCACAGGTTGACCAGGCGGCTTTAGATACTCGCCATGTCCTACGCCCGCGCAGCTTCCACAGTAAACTGAGGGATATCAATGGGTTGGCGAAGGGAGTGGTGCCCGGGGGCTGTAGTTCAGTTCCCGTTACAGGCACCTTCGCCGTTGACTGCCTCAGCAAACACAGGGGTATCCGAGGGGCCCGTCGACCGTCAACAGGCGCGTCGTGTCCTACGGTCTGTCCTACGGCTTCTTTTCGCCCCCGGTTCGTTACACCGGGGGCTAGGTGTGTGTTCAGCGTTCCACCGATGCGCTTGCCTCGAACGCACTCGTTAAATCGAGGCCTAGGTCGAGGACGAACTCGAGCGCGCTCTCGAAGTCTAGTTCCACGTCCTGGACCGTCGTTCCCTGTTTGTTGATTGTTCGCACGGCGAGGGTCTCTTGGTCACTGTGGTAGAACTCAAGCGTGACCGTGCCCAGGTTGTCAGACGCGTCCTGACGAATTGTGTCTACGTAGACTCGTTCAGCCATCGTGTTCGGTGCCTCCATTTGCGAATGCGATCTGCCCAAGCGGTTCTTTGGGGAGTTACGCACAAAAAAGGGGCGCTCGATCCCGGTGTGATGCCCGGGGGCGTACCCCCATCAAGAGCCCTAGCCCCCCACGGGGGAAACTGAGCGCTTGTGGGCGGGAAAATCTCGTCGCGGATCGTCGGCAACTTTTTGGCTTCGTGTGAGCGCTGAAGAAGTTCTCTCGGAAACCCTTCGCCAGACGAGCGCCCCTGTTTTTTTGACGACGGCTCGAGCTCCGAACGTGGTGACCGATTTCCTGTGCGTACCTCCCCCAGAGTGATCGGTTTGCGACCCTTTTGTCCCGAACGGTCAGGCGCGGGGTCTTCACGATAGGAGGCACCCTCATGTTCGACATCATGCCGTGTCCTGCGCAATCGCGTGGGACCCATCAGACTGTCCGCAAAACCAAGGCCCAGCTCTTCGTCAATGGTGAGCACACAGCGGCGGACGAGATGACCCGTCAGATCATCTTCCGTCTCCTTCAGGAGATAGGCGTCCTGGGAGACGCCAAACTCCCTCTGGCCGCAAAAAGTCCAGCCTCCAGGGCGACCACGAGAGCCGCCGAGAAGGTCGAGAAGCACATCTGCTTCATGGCATCGTTCCTTCGTACAGCAGAAAAAGTGGAGCGGTTTGGTATCCTGATGGACCGCCACCGCTGGACCGGTACCCCATGTGGGTACGAGGCAGCCCGAACCGTCACCAGAGCTCTTATAGACGGCGCTTGCATCCTGCAGGTGGTCAGACCTCGCAAGGGCCACTGCGCCGTATACCAGTGTTCGGAGACCTTTAGGAATCGTCTGCTGGGATTGTGGGGCCTGCTTAGCTTCAAAAGAGTGAGACCTCATCTGATTGAGGTTCGGGAACCCAGGCGGGACTACCACGGATCCTTCAGGAAGAAGCGTCTTCCCCTTCACCGCTTCCCATCTCACGAGGTACGACGGCACCAGAAGACGGTCATCCAACTCAACGGCCACCTGTCCTGCCATCCCCTTGTGGACAGGAACGGAAAGCCCTTGGATACGACGCTAAGGCGCATCTTCACAGGAAACCTCAGGGGCGGTGGACGCCTCTATGCCGACTACCAGAACTTGCCCGAGGAGGATCGTTTGCAATGTACTATCGACGGCGAACCGGTCTGCGAGATCGACTTAAAGGCATCCCATGTGGCCTTCCTTGCCGCGCTCTACCAACACCCCACCAGACTGCCCCAAGATCCCTATGCCGCTATCCGCTGGGTGGACACTCCGCTCCTCAGGAAAGCCGCAAAGACGGTCGTGCAATGCGTCATACACGCCGAAGGGGGATGTCCCAAAAGGTTCCCGCGACAAGACGATGGCATCCCATTCAGGGAGAAGTACGGTCTCGCAGAAACGAGGATAGAGGACTTACTTCCGGACATCTTCAAAGTGATGCCCTTCCTCTACGGTTCACCCAGCCTAACTCTTCCGCTCCAGTTTATCGAAGCGGAAGTCTTACTAGCGGTCCTTGATCGCTGTCGGCTTCGTAGCATCCCTGCCTTCCCAATCCACGACAGTCTTATGGTGAAACAGTCGGACGAGGTGGAGGTCCTGCGGCTTCTTCAAGAGACCTTGAGGAAGTTCCTTGGCCCTCACGCGCCCTGGCTCGATGTATCCATTGCAGGAGACGCTCCCCGACTTCTTGAGCCGCTACCTTGTCCAATGGACGCGGAGTACCTGCTTCAGGAGGGTCTCGAAGACGTGGTGGGTTCGTCTATCGAGTACGGATACCAATCGGAGGTCATCGATCACGAGGACGCATGGGACTTCTAGATGACTACACGACAAACACAGAGAGAGGGGGGGAAATCCCCCCCCTCCATTCCCCATGGGTATATAGAATACGTGAGAGGAGCACATCAGACGTCCATATCCCGCGAAACCTCTATTCTTAGAACACTCATGCCGCCTGGATTGTCGTCCTCGACCGTCTGGAAACCGTCAAAAGGCGGCCTCCAGTCGACTCCCGACGGTTTACGACTGCGGCCCTGCCCCCCTATCGGCCCCTTTAGATAGGCCATTGCTGTAACGCCCCGGGGCGAATGGAGGGCACCCGTCGTCGGTGCGTGTCTGAATGCTTTTCTGAATGTCACATTCAGCAGTAAATCAACCACCCGGCTCCAATCATCAGTCCCACCCGAAGATGCAACTCGCCCGAAACTCCGAGTACTGCCGCCTAACATCTGAGCGATAAAACCGCCAAGAGTGGGCTCCGTCGTTATTCGGCGCGGAGTCGGTCTGGCACTATGCTGAGTCCATCGGGGAGGTTGCTTGCGCGATTTCTTGAAGTGTCGATCTATCACTCCGAAAGTACCCGACTCCCCAGCCCCGACACCTGTCAGGGAATAGGTACTGGTTCCATAAACAGGATCGCGAAATCTAAAGCTCGGCCAATGCTGAAATATATGAAGCTGTTTTTTGCTCGAAGGCCCAGTCAGCGAGACGCGTTTAGCTTTCGACGCCATTTTTGCTTGTATCAGGCTAGCTCGTCGCTGCACCTGCCCGACTGGATCAATATGATCTACGACGACCAGCAAGTCTGCGAGTTCACATCCTGGCTTCGTACCGCTGGGGCCGACAAACTCAACCACCGGTGCAGCGTGGCAAAAGACGCCGTGCATCTTCAGAGAGTACCCATGGGGTTTGAGTAAGGGTTCCCATGCAGCCCATATGCCGCGCACACCTCCCAGAGTGATTGCGGCGACGAAGCCGACTTCGGTACGCGGCGGCGCACGCATCCCGGTTGAGCCGTGTAGCAGCACCTGGTCCACGACTGCATCAGCCGACAGGGTCATCGATGCTAAGAGTTTTGGCGACAATCCCTTCACGCGCAAAGCAACCTTGGAGGTAAGGGTCGGTCGACAGAGATCCCTCGCGTCCGTGAGTCCTTCTGCCTCCGTGGTACGTCAAGCTGGTCGCAGACGTTCGCAGTGAAACTCCAACTCAATTTGCAAACCTCTGGCGCGTATATGTGTGCTGTTCGCTTGCATTGAGGCTGACGGTGGCGTTGCCGCGGCGAATGAAAAACTCGTGCTGTCCCTGGAAATCGACGAAGACCGGCTCCTTTGCCGCGACGACATCGATCACGCAGACCTTCTTTCCGTCCTTTGCATCGGCGAACCGCATCTTGCAGTGCAACGAGTATGGCGCGCCGATGGCCGAGGAAAACACGCTCAGGAGCCTGTTCTCGAACGCATCAAGACTGTTCTGGATAAGCTTCAGGTCGTACTCTAGCCCGATGATCTCCTTTTCGTCCGTCACGCCGATTACGAGCGTACCACCGTCCGAGTTCATGAAGGCCGCGAGGGTCTTCAGGACCTGCTTTTGAAGGGCCTTGTTTTGCTTTCCTTCCCGCATGTCCCATTGGAACGTGCTTTTGAATTCGAGCTCCCTGCTCTCATCGGCGCCGATGATCTCTTCCACCGAGGGCGGAGGCGGAGACGGTTGATGGAACGCGCCCGGCCAGCCGCCGTGTTTCTCGATCACCTTGTCGATCTCGGCCATCAGGCAGCGGGTCTCGGTCAGAGCGACAACGACGCGGCGATAGTGCAGGATGTCCTCGTCGGTCAGGACGCGGCCGGGGTGAGGGTTCTTGCCGCCTTTTCCAGCGCGGTCCTTCAGCCATTTCTGGCACACTTGGTAGCCGCCAACGTGGAACTCCCACGTGGCTTTCGGCACGTCCTCGAACCAGCGGGTGTCATTGATCATCACCTTGCCGTTCTCGAATTTCGGATAGCCCTTCTCGACCCGCGCCTCGCCGGACCCGGCAAAGCGGACTACGGGCTTTTCGAGGATCGGGGCCTCGTCGGGGCGCAGGAGGTGCAGGGCGACGAGATCGCGGCCGAGTGGCACAAGATCCGCGAAGATGGCGCGGTCCTTCGGCGTCGGGATGCGGGGGAAATCGGACTTCAGGAACTCGGCGTAGCGGATGCGATAGCCGGGGCTGTGAAGGACGGCATAGATATAGTCGAACAGATCGCGGGGGCCGAAGGTCTTGGCGAGATCGCCACGCCCGTCCCACTGTGTATCGAGGAGCCCAAGTTGTTCGGCCTTCGGGCGCTGGAAGTCGGGACCGAAGCTTTGCTGTTCACCGCGCGGGATCCCGTCTTCATATCTCAGGCCTAAGTGCTTGCCGAACGTTGTTGCCCCAGATCGAGCAATATTTGGCCGCCGTTCTGGGTCGCCTTTCGTCGGTGCCAGCCAAAGAGGAACGACGTAGGTGTTGGTCGAAGTCTTTGATGACAAGAAAATCTTGTCGGTTCTGGTATCGCTCACAAAAGCATGCGCAAAATTGAGGTCGTTTGAAATACGCGATACTAGAAGCGCACAGTTGTCTATATCCAAATTTCTTTGAACAGTGTCCTTCAGAATTGTAACAACGCTGGAATTCATCAACGTTATTCGAGAGTCGAACGGACGATAGGCTATCTCATTAAGGTCTTGCTCCCAGTCTTCACTCGTAGCGTATTGGACTGCGCGATCATAGTTCCACTGGTTCGTGGAACACATCTTGTACATTGAGGAAATGTCCGCTCGTGAATGTGATTGTGCAAGATTCTCCATCCGGGTGTCGAGTTCGGCTTTGGAGAACGCTATTGCAAAATCATCTTGCTGAGACGCGAAGCCAGTAGACCAGTAGGTTTCTTTGTCTGAGGCTCGGTTTCCGGTACCGAAGAACACGGGTAGATCAGAATACTTCTTATATTCACCCTCTAAGCCGCCAAGCTGCCAGAAAAAGAAGTTTTCAGGTGTTGGAGCAACACATTCAATATCAAGAGATCTTGGGCTCTCGGCAAGAAGCCAATCCATCTTTTGATCGAAACTTCCCTCCTTGCTCAAGTATCGTGCTACAGATGGTTGCGTTCCCGAGGTCGTTGAAAAAAGCCCTATGCCTACGCCAGTCATAATCTCAAATACTGGCTCATCTACTCCGTCGACATCATTTCGGCGAACGCTACCGTTCAGATTAATTGCTAGTATGTCCTGGAACGTATCGAGCAGCGCACGCCTGAGATCGCGAGCCTGTGAACCAAGCATGTAACCATGACCTGTAATCATCCCGAGCAGACCACTACCGGACTTTTCTATGGAAGAATGACCAATCCTCAGAAACTTAATATAGTCGTTTGACAGCGACTGGATTTGACTCTCTTCTTTGCGCACATTCTCCTTATAGGGTTCGCAGAGATTTGTAATCCACTCGCCCATGTTAAACGACTTAACTGAATAAGGTGGATTTCCAATCACCACCGTGAACGAGGTGCTTGCCTTCGCATCGTTTGCAGTTTGTGCCTCATGCGCCAGCGCCTCGGACATGAAGATGAACTCCATATCCAGATCGCGTGCCGGTTCCAACGCATTGGTCAGAAAGATGCGAGCTCGCTCATCCGATTCAAAGGTGTAACCTGTCTCCGTCAGCTTCAGCCCGACCTTCATGTGCGCGATGGTGTAGGGAGCCATCATCAGCTCAAACGCCGTCAGGCGCGGCAACAGGTGGTTCGGGACGTAGTCGTTCCAGGCGGCATTGATATCGGCGGCCGACTTGCCCTGCGCCTTCCAGTGCTCCTCCATCCGCTGGTGGATCAGGTCGATCACCTCGACGAGAAAGGTGCCGGTGCCGGTGGCCGGGTCGAGGATCTGGACGAAGGGCGCGTCGAGCTGCACATGCGCGGGGATAGTTATCCGATCGTTGCGCGCCGCCACCTCAGCCCAGGTGCTGGTATCGGCCAGGCCCAGAGGCAGCCCGAACTCCGTCCGCAGGATTTCGTCGACCCCTCGGACGATGAAATTCACCACCGGGCGCGGTGTGTAGAAGACACCGCGCTGCATCCGCTTCTGTGGGTCGTATTCCTTCAGGAACAACTCGTAGAAGTGGATGACCGGGTCTTCCTTGGGATTTCGGTCGCCGAAATCGCGCAGCACGGCCTCCATGTCGGCATCGTTCAGCAGGTCGACGACATCGCGGATGCCGAGTTCGTCGAAATCGAGGCCCATCCGCTTGTCACGCCCACCGATCTTGAGGAAGTTGCCGAACAGCTCCTTTAGGAACGGGTTCGTCTTCGGCACCATGTCGGCGAGGTTATCGGCGATGATACCTGCGGGTCGCGAGATCCGCGCGGCCAGCATCCCGTAGGCGATGGTCTGGGCGAACATGTCGGCGAAGCCATCGTCGTCCAGATCGTGGATGAGGTTCTTGCGGAAGGCCGCGTGCATGGTGCGCATGGGGCCTGTGTCGTCCTCGGCTTCGAGCAGCTGGTTGACCCGCGCCCGGATGTCCGAGGCGAGGTCAGCCAATCGAATGGCGAGTTCCTTCGAGGTCTTGATCACCTGGTTAAGGCGAAGCTCGAACGCCGATGCCCAGGTCTTTCGCCAAGCTTCCGTCTCCTCGGGGTCATCCGGCCAGGCGAGCTTGTCGCCAAGTGTCGTGGCGACGTAATCGTGCTTCAGGACGGTATCCTGAGCGTTCCAACCCAGCACCTTCATGACCGGCAGATCGCCCGCAGTCCTGCCATCCGAGAAGTGGATGAAGGCAAGTTCGCGCGCGCCTGACCTGCCGAAGCTGGCCGCGAAGATTAGGTCGCTCTTGTCCCAGGCGCGCCGATCCGCAGTTTGTGCACCCGACCGCTTCTTCACCACAAGAGCTTTCAAGATGCGCCGCAGGACGGTGACCGGGATCGCCTTGTCTTCCATCGAGATGAAGAAGATGCCCCAAGGCTGGTTCGTCGCCAGCGGCCGCAGCTGATGGATTTCACGGATTTTCGCCGTCTCGTTGGGCTTCAGACCCAGCTCACTGGCCTCGTATTCGAAGACTATGTCGTCGAAGCCGTAGTCCTCGCCAATCGGCCATTCGAGCTTGTCGCGAAGGAGTTCAACAAGCTGTTCGAAGCTGGATACACGGTCTAGGTCGGCGGCGCTTACGTTACCCATCAGGCAATAACCTCAATTCAATTCCATCCACGCCTTCAGGACCGGCTTCACGCCGACGGGGGCCTGGACCTTTCGCAAATATGTCTTGGCGATATGCTTCTCGATAGACCTCCGCAGCTCCGAAAGCTTTTCTTGATCAACCTGAACGCGCCGGGGCGTCTCGGGCTCGCAGCGCACGAACTCAATGATGCGTGAGGCATCCTCCAAGATCGCATCACCTTCGAGATCTGCGAGATACCATTTCACATCACCAGCCTCGGCAGACCAGACGTCTTGCCCGTCCCTCTCCGAAGCTTCGCGATCATGCGCTGGCCGCGAGTAGCAGAAAAAGACGCCACGGGTTCCGCGCTTCGAGTGCTGTTTGCCGGAAAACACCGCGTCAGGGAGGCTGGACAGATGTGCCTCTAGTTCCGGGTCGGCCGCGAGGAGGTCCTGCCACTCCAGGTGCATCCGTTCGTCCGGGCTTGCGGTGCCTTCATACTGCTCTGTGAAGTTGCGTAGGTCTTCATAATCGTCATCCTCGCGCAGCAACTTTTTGCCCTCAATGCCGAGTGTCTTCGAGATCCGCAGTGTCTTGTGGGACACGCGATTATATAGCCGAAGGAGTTCATCGAGTTCATCCGGCGGCAGGAAGTTCCAGTAGCCGACCGTTCCCCGCAGATTCTTCTGCTCCGGGTGATTGGCGAGTATTCTTTCTTCGATCTCCGGGTTCATTCGACGATCAACGCGACCTATCCGTTGCATGAGGCGCACGGGGTTCCAGTGCAGGTCATAGTTGATGAGACGCGTCGCATCCTGAAGGTTGAGACCTTCAGAAAGCACATCTGTCGAGATAAGCACTCTGATTTCGCTCACACCTCGCTGTGCAAGGTCTGCAGAAGTCGACTCGTTGTAGTAGGGAGCGAACCGCTGGATGATTTGTGACCGATCGCCTTTGGTGCCGCTATCGATCTGATCGACACCCTCAATACCGGCCTCCTTAAGTTGAGCGGCAACATATCGGGCGGTCTCCCCGAACTCCGAGAAAATGATCACCTTCTGATCCTTCAGGACCGGATCGTTCTTCAGAAGTTTCTTGAGCTCATTCAGCTTTTTGTCCTGAGAAGGCTTGAACTTCTCAAGCTCGTTTAGGAAGTCCGCGAGTTGGTCGAGATCCTGGATCGTGTCATGGACGATTTTCT
>NZ_JBGFSH010000004.1:338592-340792 GCF_041365715.1 Rhodosalinus sp. FB01
TCGAACTCATCACGGGGAAGCTTTTCAATCGTATCGCGCAGTTCCTCGGGATAGAGGTCCTCTTCCCCATCAGCTTCGTCGAGAAAATCAAGCTGCGGCTCATATCCGATTAGTTTTCCGTTTCGGCGCTTCCACCGCTCGACGGCTTCCCGTTCGTGTTCGGTTTCGGCATTCACATCCAACCATGCCAGTAGCTTATAGAGTAATCGCCAGCATGAGAGCCTGAACGCTTCGGCCGAGCTTTCAAAACGCTTCAAGAAGTTTGTTCTGATGAGCGCCACCACCTGTTTCCGGCGACCCTTTTCCATGGCAGGGATTATCTCAGGGTCATCGCCCTTGTAATAGGCGTATGGGTTGTAAATGCCGAGGGTGAACAGAGGAACGCGCTTGTGGAAAGCATCAGCCACCATGTCGAGTAGTTTCCCATAAGTCTGCTTTACCGAATAATGCGCGACCTTGGGTTTACGCGGTTCGGGAAAGACAACGGCGCCTCCGCCTTCGCGCTGCATACTAGCCTTCACATAACTTCGGCTCCGCTGAACAACCAGCGCGTCGAAAAGTGAATCTGTCGCGAAAAGATCGCCTATGTCAGCCGCGTTGATTTCTGCAACCTCTTCATCCCCATTCGATCTCAGTTGCCGCTCAATTGATCTCTCCAATTGCCTTATGTGCCCTGCGAGAGAATGGATGCCCAGCGGCGCATCAGCGAAATGATCTGCGCGGTGCCGTGAGAACAGCTCGACCATGTGCTGAAAATCTAACAGGCTATTGTTGATCGGCGTAGCGGTCAACATGTACATTTCCTTGCCTGCGGCGAGGTCATACAATCGCCAATAGCGGGATTTGCGCTTTGAACCTTCTTCACCGCGCGTGCCGGTGTTCCGAAAATGATGTGCCTCGTCGATGATGATGACGTCAGCCTGAGCTTTGACTTGCTCCAATTCCTCCTGCATCTTTTCGCGCATCAGGTCTGTATGACTGAAGATTTTCAGCCTACTGAAGCCCTT
The DNA here is from genome assembly GCF_041365715.1 of Rhodosalinus sp. FB01. Lineage (NCBI taxonomy): Bacteria > Pseudomonadati > Pseudomonadota > Alphaproteobacteria > Rhodobacterales > Paracoccaceae > Rhodosalinus > Rhodosalinus sp. FB01. The sequence goes on from NZ_JBGFSH010000004.1 coordinate 339,600, forward strand.
GAATACATCCGGAAGCCGGTTTCTGAGCTCCCGTTCCCAAACAGGCGACTTGGCCGATTTCGGCACAAATAGTGCGACGTTCTTGTTTTCGTGCTTAACGAAACGTTCGATTAGCATGAGGCCGATGAAGGTCTTGCCCAGGCCGACACCGTCGCAAAGAAAGGCACCGCCGTATTTTGCTGCCCTCTTTAGCAGCGCACCGTATCCGTCCCGCTGGTAGTTTGCCAGGACCGGATAGAGCCTAGAGGAGTTCTTCTCCCACTCAGTTGCGGTCTCCTCATGCCCAGAGAAGTAAAGCTGCATCGACCGCGCATAGACATCGAACGGGGTGTAATCGCGTGTGTGGCGCTCAAGGGTCTTGAGGACTTCAATCGATACGTCTTCGGCTTCCTGCCAGCGTTCCTCATACCATTCTTGCAGTACCGCGACCGGGGTACCTGTAATCTGCACGTTCAGTTCGATATTTTGGGTGAGGCCTGGGACCGTGAAGTTCGAAGAACCAACTAGCGCTGATGATCCAACCACTTCGAGGCGTGCATGTGTGATGTAGGCTTTGGCATGGAATTTGTCCTGCCTGTAGATACGGCACTCGATCTTGCCGGATCTGATCGCCTCGACGATCGCTGGAACTCCATTTAGGAAGTGGTTCTTGCCCTTTTCTTGCTCAATGCTCTCGTCAAGGCGACGAGCAATTTCTTGAAGCCCGGCTTCGAACGCACGCCTGGTACGCTTCGAGACCTCGTCTCCCATAAGGACTCGTATGTGATCGACCTTTTGCCATTCGTTACCAAGCGACAGTAGTGCTCCAATTTCAAAGTACCCCGTCGCGATATCGATCGACCTAGAGAGCTGACACCAGTCATGGAGGTATCGAAGCGCCTTCCACTCGTCGGCGCTGTTGTCGACAATGAACAGCTCACTGCCCGCTCTGTGGCTCTCTCTCTTTGGCACCTAGTCGCCCCAGTCTCCAGGAGTGCATTTTGCCCCCCAAGCATCCACTAGACCGCCTGAGAACGCAACGTGAAACCCCTTGATTTCAACATGTTGCAATCAGCATTGTCAGTCGGGCGCGCGGGAGCCAGTCATCACGCCACCTTCGCCATTCTTTCAAGCTCTTCTGCGAGCACAACTGTGCTATGAGTTCTGCCGATGCGGTTGGCGGTTGACCTGCCCCAATGAAGTGGTCCGGTTTC